>JAIPEJ010000186.1 GCA_021737225.1 Desulfobacteraceae bacterium | reverse complement strand
CGGGTCCGGTCGGCAACACAGCTTTCCAGGGACTGAGAATAGCGTTCCAGCTCGTTCTTGCTTGCGGCAAGCTCCCGAAACATACTTTTATAAGGCGCCAGCAGGCCGTGGGCCACAATTGCGCGATACACCAGGTAGGAAGACACGATTTTCAAAAGATGGCCGATCATGTTGGCCGGACCGTACACGCTCACATAATTTGTAAATGCAATTTCCGAGGCGATGGTAAAACCGATGGAGGCCAGCAGCATGCGGGTCATGACCGGATCCACTGCCCCGCGCCGCAGGTAGAGCACAACGCCGGCCGCAAGCAGAATAAGGCATATGAGATATTCGCTGGCGATCTTAAAAGGCGTCAGGCCCACACCCTGGATATAGCACCGCGGAAACAAGTCAAGCGGAAAGATCAAGACAAACAACGCCAATGAAACCGCGCCGTATAATGCGAGCACGATATCCGGATTCACCCGGCGGTGGAACAGAAACGGTACGAGCAAAAGGGAGATGCTTTCCATGTACCGCCCGGCAATCCAGGTCTGGGTGGCATGATCGGCGCCTTCCACGGCCAGGATGCCCATGCCCTTGTAAACAAACATATGCGAAATATCCAGGACACCCACGAAAAGATAGGCCGTGCCGAGCACGATCAAAAACCGGTCCCTGGAAAATGCCATGGTGTTCCAGGCAAACAGGAAAATGGAAAAAGACACAACAATGCTGAAAATTTCAGCAAGGCTGTGAAACAGCAAATAGCTGTGCCAGCCGGCAATCAGAAGTCCTGCCAGCAGCATCGCGGCCAGGGTATATGGTATCAGTCTTCTGGTGGTCATCTCATTTGGTTGACATCTGGTATCTGATGTATATTTTAGGTCAATAATAAATGCTTACAAATTCACGACCAATAAGCCAATAAGGAGGTTTTACGATGCCCGACGGTACAGAAGGCCAGAATATCGATTTTACCGTAAACAGAGACGATCTTTACCGCGAAGAGTCGGTCACCGACCTCAAAGTTGCCTCCATCCGCAGGATGGTGCCAATCAAGTCCGACGGCTCCGAGGATCCGTCCCGCTCCCAGGTTTTTTTCGGCAGCACGCAACTCATGACACCGGAAGGCCCGCTGCCGATCCAGTCCCAGCTTTCGGCCACCACGCTGGAAGAAGCCATGGACGAATTCCCCTCTGCCATGCGCAAAGCCCTGGACCAGACCATTGACCGCTTGAAAAAGATGCAGCAGCAACAGGGCGGCGGCGGAGATGTCGGCGGCAGCGGCGGTGCCGGCCAGTCCCGGATTTACACACCCTACGAATAGAAACCCGAAATTCGAATATCGAAATTCGAAACAAACCGGATTCGTTTTCTCAACCGTTTTCACAGGTCTCCATGGCTGCGGAATCCGGCTCCACCCGCCAGGTAATCAGCGGGGAGAGCAGATAAAGCAGCATCTGGAAAAACACCAGGTAACCGAAATACGGGGTAAACACAAAAACCAGCATCAGGATCAGGTTGGTCCAGGTAAACCACGGATTTCTGTCCATGAACCGGCCGATATGAATATAGTGTACCCGGTATATGTTCATGAGCACCCCTGTGAGCAGCATCAGTGCGATACAGAAATAAGCCAGCACCCGCCCCCACTGCTGGCCGCCGGCATCGACCTGCACCAAAATGAGCAGGGGGGCGGTGACAAACAGCGCGGCCGCGGGCGTGGGAAGCCCCTTGAAAAATCCGGGAATCGGGCGGCGATCCGTGGTAAAATATACCAGGCGGGCAAATCCGCATACGGCATACACCAGGGCCGGCACATAAAGCGGCAGATTCCGGATTCCCGCCTCCGGGTGCCCGGACATGGCAATATAGAAAATCCATGCCGGGGCAATGCAAAAGCTCATGGCATCGGCCACATCATCCATTACCCCGCCGAACGTGATATGCTGCACCTGAGAATCCGGCAGGGGCTCGGTGAGGCCGAGTTTTCGCGCCATTGCCCCGTCAAGCTTGTCAAAGACCGCGGCCCCGATTAAAAACATGTACGCCTCGGTCATCTTGGCCTGGTAGGCAAAAAACACGCCCAGCAGCCCCATCATGGCATTCATGACCGTCAACCCGTTGGGAAAAATCGAAAGAATCCGGCGTCTGAGCCGTACATCGCCGAAGCAGAGCACGTCCAGGCAATAAGTGCCGTACTTGCGGCAATACACGGCAATGGATCCGAAATTGATGATCAAAAACAGGATCTCGATGACAAACAGGTGCCGCACCGAGAGATTGCCCAACCACGCCACGATGTCGTAGAAAAAATACGTCGGTCCCTGAACCGGAATATAAAAGACATGCATATAGAGCAGCAGCCCCAGAGGCGCGGCCACGCCGGTGCGCAGCCGGGTGAGCTCTTGCAGTTCGGGTTCCTGTGACTGTCGTATTGCAAATCCCCGCATGAAATGGGCAAAGTTGTCCCGGATCAGCACGGTCACGCACACCAGGAGCACAAAAATCGCGTGCAGCAGCTCCAGGCGGGTGTGCTCGGGAACGATGTAATGCAGGCGCCACATGGCCCCGACCGAGACCAGCGGGAATACAATGGAATATACGATGCGGTCCATGACCCGGTCGGCAAGCTCGGCAAAGGTGACTTCCGGGGAAAACCGGGCGGAAAACCAGCCGTCGACAAGGTCGAACACCATGGAGGTGAAAAAAAGCATGCTGCCGGCAAGGTACAGGGCCGGGTTCCGGTTGAGCATCACCGCAACCGCGCACAGCAGCCCCGCAAAAACCAGCAGCGGCCGGCCGTAAACCAGGATCGGCGTTATCTTTGTCAGCACTTCCTTCTTGTTCAGCATTAATTCAAACCTAAATTGAGCGTTTCAAATTTTTACACGGATCAATCTTTTTTATTTTTTAAGGAATTAAGTCATTTTCAGGTGTTAAAATTTGAAACCCACCGGGATTTCCAATTTTGCCGCATCTACTGCGTCAGATGCAGTCTCGCATAGTACACTATAGCTCGTCTGCATCTTCCTTGTATCTGCGGCAAACTTGAAAATCGCTCAATTTAGGTCAAAATATTATATATAATTGAAAAAAGCAACCGGATCTTGTCCGCTGCCCGGGCTACTTCCCAAACGTATCCTTGTAGGTCTCCCGAATGGCTTTTTTGTTAAACTTGCCCACGCTGGTCTTGGGAATCTCATCCACGAAAAAAATCGCTTCGGGCAGCTGCCACTTGGCAAACTGCCCGGCCAGATGGGATACGATGTCCTCCTTGGTGATCCTGTCCCCGGCCTCCGGTCGGGGCACGACCAAAACGATGGGCCGTTCCTCCCATTTGGGATGCGGCACGCCGGTCACGGCGGCTTCCAGCACATCCTTGTGCGCCATGGTCGCATTTTCCATGTCCACCGAGGAAATCCATTCCCCGCCGCTTTTGATCAGGTCCTTGACCCGGTCTGTGATCTTGACGTACCCCTCGGGATCCATGGTGCCGGCATCCCCGCTTTTCCAATAGCCGTCTTCGGTAAACGCACTCTCCGAGCCCGGGGCATTATAGTAGGAACCGGTGATCCAGGGCCCCCGGATCAGGATTTCTCCGGGCGTCCTGCCGTCCCATGGCAGGGCTTTTTCGTTGTGATCCACGATCTTGACATCCAGACCAACCACCGGATAACCCTGCTTGCGCTTGAGATCCCACTTTTGCTCATCAGTGAGCTTGTTTTCAAGCCAGGGCTTCGGACGATTAATGGTCACCAGCGGGGTCGTTTCGGTGGCGCCGTATGCGTGTACGATTTCCGCGCCGGTCAGGTGGTAAAAATCCTTCATCAACGCCAGGGACGGCTCCGTGGCCCCGGAAAGAAACCGCGCACCGCTTAAGTCCGGTTTCTTTTCCAGACTGCGGATGTATTCCAGCATGGGCATAAACAGCGCCGGGGCGCCGGCGGTTACCGTCACCCCCTCGCTGACCAGGGGCTCGGCCAGGCTGCCCAGGTCTGCCATGTTATACATGCCCGGCAGAACATACTTGCATCCGATAAAAAATGCCGCATGTGGCATGCCCCAGCCCATGGCGTGAAACATCGGCACGAGCTGATAATAACAGTCCCGGGGCGTCATTTCCGCATTGGTGGCAATGGTCATGGCATGCAGGTAAACGTTTCTGTGGGAATAGTACACGCCCTTGGGCCGTCCCGTGGTGCCTGTAGTGTAGCAGGCGCCGTAGGCGGATTTTTCATCCATCACCGGCCAGGTGATATCCGGGTCGGCTTCGGCCACCAGCTTTTCGTAATGATAGACCGGGCTCAAACGGGTATTGATCTCAGACAGGTCCGGCTTATCTGTCATGATGACATACCCCTTGACCTCCGGGCACTGATCCGCCACGCTTTCGGCAATCGGGAGCAGGGTCTCGTCGACCAGGATATACTTCGCCCCGGCATGATTGATCACATAGGAAAGGTCTGCCTGCGCCAGCCGGATATTGAGCAACAAAAGCACCGCCCCGATTCCCGGAATTGCGTAGTACGCCTCCAGGTGCCGGTGGCAGTTCCAGCTCAGCACGCCGACCCGGTCGCCGAGTTCCGCGCCGATCCCTGTAAGGGCGTTGCCCAGCCGCTTTACCCGCTCATAGGTGTCTGCGTAGGTAAAGCGCAGCTTGTTTCCGTCCGGACGGACCGAGACCAGCTCCTGGCCACCGAAACTCCGGGCCGCATGCCGCATGATGTTGATCACATTGAGTTGGTAATCATCCTGGGATGTTGATGGAAAACCCATAATCGGTGTGGCCCCCATGACTTCCTCCTTTACTTGTAAGGTGGACAGAACAGGGAAAATGCGTGGATTCCCGGCAGGATATATACCCGCAGGCTATCGCGGATCGCTGGAAAAAACAACATAAATAAACGGAAACGAAACCGGCGTAACGCCTATTTGCCTTCGGATCCGCCGTTTTCCCGGATGTACTGGAGTATGCCGCGGACCGAATTGTTGATGTAATACTTCTCCCGTGTATAAACCGGCTCCGGCAGTTCATCCACGCGGGCAAATACCGGGTCATTGGCCTTGAGATCGGACACAATGGCACTCATATTGGGGTTTTCCGCATGACTCCGGATTACTTCGACCCAAAGCCGCAACTGGGTTTCGGCCAGTTCCAGAATCCGTCTTCCGTCCGGATACATGCCGTAATGGGCAAAGCAGATGTTTCGATCGACCTCCGGGGCCAGGCGGTCCATGGAAGCGGCAAACTGCTCGAAGTCGAACCTGATCGGGGTTGCCGGCCGCAGGTAAAAATCGCCGCCCAGTTCCAGGAAAACCCCGAAGACCTCTCCGCAAAACAGCCAGTCGGAAAATACGAAGCTCTGGTGATGCGCTGCATCCCCGGGCGTGGGAATCCCCCGGATGCCGTCGCCGAAATCCAAACGGTCCCGGGTCATGACCCGCTCTTCGGGCACAGGCTTGATAGGGCCGTAGGTTTCGGCAATCTCTCCGAGCACCTGTTTTGAGCCTTCCCAGAGCCGGGACGGATCGATCAGGTGAGATACCGCCCGTTCATGGCACACAATCC
>JAIPEJ010000185.1 GCA_021737225.1 Desulfobacteraceae bacterium | reverse complement strand
GAAGCGGTATATTTCAGACATCCCCCTGCATTTAAATGACGCCCAGAAAAGGATTCTGCTTTCCCTGGGCAACGCCAAAAACAGAATTGTCGTGGTGGACGGCCCGCCCGGAACCGGAAAATCCCATACCATCGTCGCCCTGGTTTACTGGGCCAACCAGGAGAAAAAATCGGTTGTCATCACCTCCCATAAAAAAGAGGCCCTGGATGTGATCGACCGTATGCTGACCGACAAATTCAAAACGCTTCACCCAACGGCCAAACCCTCTATCATCCGGTTTGCCAAAAACGGCAACTCGATCAATACGCTGGAAAACACCCTTCAAAATTCGGTGATCAACGCCGCCGGCAACCGGACCAATGATTACAACGAAGAAGCCACGATAAAAGATGACCGGGCAGGAACGGCCCGGATCGTGCAAAAAATAGAAGGCCAGCTCTCCAGGGCCGGCAGATACACGCAGAACACGCAAGACCTGCTCGCCTTTGAGCAGCTTCAAGAGGAACTGGTCGCCTCTTCGATGCTGGCGCCGGAAGATACCGACCTGCCCAAAGTCCCGGCATCGGTCAAGATCGATTTTGACGGCCTGATGAAATTTTCCGCCCATCAACACTTTGGCGGGTTAAAACAGATGGCCATACCGGAGCTGGATTTCCTGCTGAAACACAAGTCCGGCATCCCCCTGTTTCTCAAGGCCTGCGAAGCACTCAACCTGCACGGCCAGGCGGCCAGCATCGAAATATGCACCACCGTTATTCCAGATAAGTTTGTCCAACTGGTTGAAACCGGCCTGTCGATTTTCAAGAGCACCATCCCCGTCCATTTGCTGACAGCCCAGGACCTTGCCGGTAGTTTTGTAAAAAGGCTTTTCAAAAAGCCGCCGGATGAAAAAGAACGCACGGAGCTGATCAACTCCCTGAAAAGCCTACAGTATGCCGACATCCTGGGCGACATCGCGCGATTAAAAGAGGCGCCCTCCGAATCGATCACCCTGGGCGATCTTGCGGCCGGACTTGGCGATCTTCGCACCGCCCTTTCCCTGCGAAAACACAAAGACATTATCCGCGAGTATAGAGGTATCAGCAGCAACCGGGAAAAGTCGGTTTCCGATATTTACCAGACCCTAAATAATGTCGCCCCGCTGCTGAACGATATCGACACGGCCCTGATTGATTCGATCACCAACCTGTTTGATTTTTACGGCCCCATTCTCTCAAGGCTGAACATAGAAAGAGACAACCTGTACTCGCTTTCCCGCCTTCACCTGCTGACCGGCGCGGAAATAAAAGTCTGGCAGTGGATCAACCTCCACTACCGGCTGTCCATTGAGACGGATGTCAACACCGTCGGTAAAGAAGATTTTGACGCCTATTACGAGCTGCGGCAAAAAGTGGTGGAGCATGGCAACGATACCCGCCTTAAAAACCTGAACAACCATCTGAATGAAATCGCCAAAATCAAGGTCTCCTTTGAAGGCGGCAAGCGTTTCACCACGGATCAGGCTCGGGTGCTGTTAAGTAATACTTCCGGGCTGATCGCCGAGCCGGACATGATCTCCCGGTTTTTCCCCATGGAGGAAAATCTGATCGATCTGCTGATCATCGACGAGGCCTCCCAGGTTTCCATTGCCAATTCGATCTCCCTTATTCTAAGAGCGCGGCAGGTGGTTGTTTTCGGCGATGAATACCAGTATGGCGCCGTCAGCGCCGTCCATGTCAGCGCCAAATATTCGGCCAGTTATTTCCAGGAAATCATTCAGGCCTACACCCATGATTATCAGGTTCAGGCTTCCGAGCAGGAAGCCGCTACGCTGGTCGATACCGTCTCCAGGGAAATCGACGACGAGGATCTTGAGGTGGAACCGGTCACCCGGCCCCAGGACAATGCCGGAAGCATCCTGTGGCTCAAAACCTTCAACATTCGCACCTCGACCCTGAGTTTTGCCAAGGCCATCGCAAACTACACCACTTCACTGCGGGACCATTACCGAAGCTTTTCGGAAATCATCGACTACTCCAACACCTTCTTTTACAAGCCGGCCCAGCTTGAACTGACGGTCAACCGGATCCGTACCCGGCCCATCGCCCAGGTGCTTCAGTTCATGAAGGTCGACACCAGAGGCGATTCCGGCCGCAACGTCAACCTGGATGAAATCGATGCCATTATCAGTGATTTAAATACCCGCATCGCCGACGGTTTTTCCGGCACCATCGGCATTATCACCTCGTTCAAGGAGCAGCAGGCCCGAATGGAGCAGGCCATCAACGAAAAAATGAATATGCCGGAACTCAAACGAAGCCATAACCTGGCGGTCTGGTTTGTAGGCGACGTGCAGGGCGAAGAACGGGATGTGGTCTATTATTCGTTCGTGGAAGATAACAAATTCGGCAACGCGGACTTGAGAAGCATCTATCCGGTTATCGGCGGCGCGGCGGACACCATCCGCAGCCTGAAAATGCAGCGCCTGAACGTGGGATTCAGCCGGGCCAAAGACACCATGGTATTTGTCCACAGCATGCCCCTTGGCGATTACACCCGGTCCCGCCTGGGGGATGCCCTGAAGCATTACCAGAGGCTTCTCGAAAACACGGCCCAAAACGATTTTTTTGTAGAAGACCCGTCCGTTTTTGAGTCACCGGCTGAAGAGCGCCTTTATCGGCTGCTGGTCGACACCCGGTTTGTGGAAACCCACCGGGAAAACCTCAAAATCGTGCCCCAGTTCAACATCGGCGAATATATCCGGGCGCAATACCGCAAACAAATTCCCCGATACCGGGTGGATTTTCTGGTCACCCTGGCCCAAAACGGCCGGGAACAGGCCCTGATCCTGGAGTATGACGGCGTGGAGTATCACACCAAAAACCCGGACATGGTTACCGGCCATAACTTCACCGCCGAATACCTGGACTATGACATCCGCCGCCAGATCGAGCTGGAAAGTTACGGCTACCGGTTTTTGCGGATCAACAAGTTCAACCTGCGGCCGGAGCAGCCGGGGCAGACCGAGGTGGATGTTCTGGATCGGCTCCTGACCCGCGCCTTTGCCGGCCAATGAAACGGACGTCGTAATGATGACGGTCGATCAACTCCAGGCATTATTGATTTCCAACGAAGATGAAAACCTGGAGTTCAAGGAGGCCAAAACGGGCTTCCATTTTGGCAAGCTGGCACGATACTGCGCGGCCCTGGCCAATGAAGGGGGAGGCCACATCATTCTGGGTGTAACCGACAAACGGCCCCGCCGGGTGGTCGGCACCCAAGCCTTCAGCCAGCCGGAACGGACCCGGGCCGGTTTGATCGAAAGACTTCATTTAGACATCAAATTCAGCCTGGTCGACCATCCCGACGGCCGGGTGCTGGTCTTTCATGTGCCCGAACATCCGGTCGGCAATCCCATCAAGGCCGAGGGTATTTACTGGGAACGTCAGGGAGACAGCCTGGGGCACATGTCCGAAGACCGCCTGCGATCCATTCTGGCCGAGGCCGGTCATGATTTTTCCGCCGATATCTGCCCCAGTGCCGCCATGGCCGATCTGGACCCCGAGGCCATTGAAGATTTCCGCCGGCGCTGGATCAAAAAATCCGGCAACCAGGGCCTGGCCGCCCTTTCTCACGAACAGCTTTTAAACGACATCGAAGCCATGGCAGGCGGCAGGTTGACCTATGCCGCCCTGATTCTTTTCGGCACCCATGCAGCCCTGGGCCGTCATCTTGCCCGGGCGGAAGTGGTCTTTGAATACCGTTCTTCAGACGCCTCCGGCCCGGCCCAGCAGCGGGTGGACTTCCGGCAGGGGTTTTTCAGCTTCTACGACCAGTTGTGGGATTTGATCAACCTGCGAAACGACTTGCAGCATTTCCAGACCGGCCTGTTTATCGAGGATATCCCCACCTTTTCCGAACGGCCCGTGCGCGAGGCCGTGCTGAATGCCGTCAGCCACCGGGACTACCAGCACCCCGGCAACATCTTCGTGCGCCAATATTCCCGCCGCCTGGTGATTGAAAGTCCCGGCGGGTTTCCCCCGGGAATCAATGAGCAAAACATTTTAGACCGCCAGGCCCCGCGCAATCGCCGGGTGGCCGATATCTTCGCCAAATGCGGGCTGGTGGAGCGTTCCGGCCAGGGCATGAACCTGATGTTCGAGGTCAGCATCCAGGAAGGCAAATCCATACCGGACTTTACCGGCACCGACGCCTATCAGGTGACCCTGACCTTAAACGGAGAGGTCCAGGATGTCCGTTTTCTTCAGTTCCTGGAAAAAGTGGGCCGGGAAAGGCTGGAGCTTTTCGGGACCGAGGATTTTCTGCTGCTGGATATTATCAACAAGGGCCGGCTTGTCCCCGACCACCTGAGAGCCCGTTTGCACCAGCTGGTTTCCATGGGGATTATCGAAAGATCCGGCAAAGGCCGGGGCGTCCGCTATGTGCTTGCCCGCCGCTATTATAAAATGACCGGGCAAAAGGGCGCTTACACCCGCCAAAAGGGGCTGGATCGGGAAACCAACAAGGCACTGCTGGTGAAACACATTCAGGACAATAAAGACAGCGGCAGCCGGTTGGGTGAACTCAGGCAGGTGTTGCCGGCATTGTCATATTCTGAGGTGCAAAGCCTGGTTCGAGAGCTGAAAGCCGAAGAAAAGATTTACAAAATCGGCAATACCAGTGCCGCCCGCTGGTATCCAAAATCATAAAGCAGATTGCGTTAAAAACCGTTAAACGCAATCAAAACCCAATGCAATAAACACAACCTATTGATTTTAAACAAGGTATATTGCATCACGGTTTTGCGTAAAAGCCTTGTCGACGCAAAAACCGACGCAATAAGGCAATCATCAAGATCAAAGCGATCATGGAGGTAGGCATGATGCCTTCGTAAAAAGTCCGGATTGGCCTCACTTCGTCATTCCGGACGAGCGGAGCGAGATCCGTGGTTCGACAGGCTCACCACCCTGAGCGAAGTCGAAGGGGAATCCAGTGATTACAGGTACATCTGGATGCCGGATCAAAGCCTGCCCTGGACTCGATCCAGGGTCCGGCATGACGCCTCGGGGACTTTTTCCGCTTTCATCAAGCATGATTCATAATAGGGCTCAGTGAAGACCAATGGTATCACGGCGAATAAATGAGGTCGTATTGGGCCGATAAAACGCAATGAGCCCAATAGCGACCCAATGGAATAAGCCTAACCGATTGATATTGAATGGTTTATATTGGACCGGTAAAAATCATTAAATGCAATCAAGACGCAATGCAAACCGCCCGGAACATAAAGGCTGGAAATTTTACAGGTCCGAATTGGATTAACCCCGGAGAGCCAGAATGGCAAAAACCAACCTGACCGACGAAGAAAAGCGGCAGATTATTGAAGCCATCAACGACAACGCCGAGCCGCCCCCGAAGCTGATGCCCAGACTTTTTCCCCATGTGGCGGAAAAATACGACGTGGCCGCCCTGGACCGGGCCAAGATCGCCACCCTGGAATATGCCGGCAAGCGCAGCGAGGCCGCCATTTTAAACCAGACGTTCACCGTGGAAAGCGGCTCGCCCCTGCAAGCCGAGCGCCTTTTTAAAGAGGGCAGCC
>JAIPEJ010000184.1 GCA_021737225.1 Desulfobacteraceae bacterium | reverse complement strand
GTCGCATTCCGATCTTTTCATGAAGGTGGACGGCGCATCCAACCACCAGATCATGCTCGACGTGGCGCTCAACCGGGATCCTGAATTCCCGAAGCGGCAGGGGAAATTCAGGGTGGCCGGAAAATTTTTCCTCCGGGAATACCAGGACAAGCGGATCACCGGCATTCCGAGCAAAGAAGACATCCTTCAAATCAACGAAGAAGTGCCGGGCATGCTGATCGATATCCAGGGCAAGGTCGGGATGAGGCTCTCAGAGATTCCGGAACAGGACAGCTACAGCTATGCCACCGCCTTTATCTACCTGGGCGCGGACAGCCAGAAGGCGCTTTTGGACAAATACCGGAAGGTTCGCGAGATGCTCCGGTTTTCTTACGAGGATCTTACTATACCGGCGCTTTTGCCGGAAGAAGCGCAGCAGACCGTGCCGGAAACCGACCCGCAGATCGCCATCCAGGTGCTGAGCTCACCCATGGCGCTGCCGGTGGAAGAAAACGCGCCGTTGACAGGCGGGGTGCAGGATATGACCAGGCCGTGACGGACCGGCTGTAATTCTATAAAAGGCCCCGCTCGCCCAGATTGCCATAGCGGTGGTAGTTGTCGCACACGGCCTGCTCCTGGAGGTACTGGAGCAGTTCGATGCGGCCCTCCATGAACACCGGCAGCCGTGAAATATAAAACCCGGATTCCGCCGTTTTTTCATATACCCGCTGCGGCACCCGGTCCGGTGCTGCATACCGGATGCGGTCAATTTTTGAAATCATGTGGCAAAGCGCTTCGTCCGTCTGCTGCGTAATCAGGACGTCCCGGAAAAACGCCTTTCCGTGGTGGTTTGTCAGAAACCGCGTCACGCAGTTGGTCAGACCCTCCGGCAGGCTGACAATGGGATTGCAGCCGGTAATCCGGCATGCGGCCGTGCGGGCAAGCACGTCAAAAAGGCTGTCTTCTTCGTGCACCCGGACCGCGACCCGTCCCTTGGGCAGGTAGCGAAGACAGTTGTCCTGCCCGCGCAAATGAAAATAGTCGTGCTCGGCGGAAAATTCCTTTTCCCACCAGTACAGGTAGCTTTTTACCGCGTACACGGTCCTGCGGATGTCTTCGGCAACAGCGGGATCAAACCGGTTCCAGCGCAGATCGATGTCCCACTGGTTGACAACCCAGAGCAAATGAGAATTCGAAGCAATGGCCCCGAACTGCGGGTATCGGTCTTCCGTAAAATTCATGAACTGGTAGATGTAATTGGGGCTGGCCGCCTTGATCCCCGCACCCAGGGCGGATTTGTTCATGCCGCCGAACGGCTGGCGCAAAACGATCGCTCCGGTCGTCCCCTTGTTTATATACAGGTTGCCGGCCCGGATTTTTGCCTTCCATTTTTCCTGCTCCCGGCGGTCTAAGCTTTCAATTGCCGAGGTCAGCCCGTATCCGGTCATGTTGACCAGCTCGATGGCATGGTCGAGGTTCTCCGCGCACATGACGCCGATCACCGGGCCGAAAAATTCGTTCATGTGGGTGTAGCTGCCTGGACGGACCCCCCACTTGATGCCGGGCGACCAGATGTAGGGGTTGGTTTCCGCGGCTTTCGGCTGAAGCGCCCAGTCCTCGCCTTCCTCCAGTTCAGTGAGCCCCCGGAGCAGATCGCCGTCCGGCGGAGAAATGACCGGACCCACCTTGTTCTGAAATTCCCAGGCCCCGCCGACCTTGCAGCTTCGAACCGCATCGATGAGCTGGCGGCGGAACAGCTCATCTTCATAGACTTCCTTTTCCAGGATGACCAGCGAAGTGGCGGAGCATTTCTGGCCGCTGTTGCTGAATGCCGAATGGAGGATGTTCTTGATGGCCTGGTCGCGATCGGACATGGCGGTCACGATGGTGGCGTTCTTGCCGCCGGTTTCGGCTGCAAGCTGCACGTCCGGCCGGTTTTTGACAATCCGCATACCGGTATCCGTGCCGCCGGTCAGGATGATGTAGTCCACATCCGGATGTCCGGTGAGAAGGTCCCCGGCCGTTGCTCCGGAGCAGGGAATGAACTGGAGGGCCGTTTTCGGAACGCCGCCGCGGTAAAAGCACTGGACCAGCTCCCATGCGGTAAGCACCGCAGCGGAGGCCGGCTTGAAAAGCACGGTGTTCCCGGCGGCAAGCGATGCCGCAATCCCGCCGCAGGGAATGGCAATGGGAAAATTCCAGGGCGTGATGACCAGCCCTACGCCTTTGGGCGCGCAGGAAACCGATTGCAGGTTTTCATAGATCCGGGCGCTGTGGGGATAAAACTCGGTGAAATCGATGGCCTCGGAGACCTCCGGGTCGCTTTCGGTAAAGAGCTTGCCCCAGTCAGCCGCGGCCGCGCCGATCAAATCTCCGCGCGCACGCCGGAGTTCGTGGCATACCCTGTCAAGTATCCGGTGGCGCTCATCTATGGTCTTGCGCCTCCATCCGTCCGGGTCGGCTTTGGCCACGGAAACGGCCTTGCCCACGGCTTGGTTGTCCGCCATGGTATAGACAGCGGTGACGATGCGCGCATCCCGTTTATCAGATGACGGGTTATAGCGGGACACGTCGATGACTTCCCGCGATCCGCCCGAACCAGACATCTCTTTTCCGTCTGCCACCACCGGTATCTGCATGGGCGGATCATCCGGGCCTTTCATCCATTTGTCCCGGATTGCTTGCGCCCACTGCCGGTTGGCTTTCAAAGACCAGTCCGTGTCCGGTTCATTGGTAAACCGGCCGGAGAAATACGTGCCGATGCCTTCGGGAAAAACTTCCCGGTTTCTGTCCTGTGTCCGCCGGGGCGCGTCGGAAAGCAAGTCCGGTCCCCCGTGCATGCGCCGGCAGGAATCCAGGAAATGCTCCTGAAGGAACTGCCAGGAATCGGAATCCGGTTTCAGGCGCGGGACATATCGCAGAAAATTCTCCGGTGCAGTGTTTTCGTCCAGCCGCCGGATCAGGTAGGCCACGCCGTTGATGAACTGCTCCTTTGTTGCCACCGGCGCATACAGCAGGATGTCCTTGACGCTTTCCTGAAGCGCCCGCCGCACATGGTCGGCCATGCCTTCGAGCATTTCGAACCAGAACCACTCGGTTACCCCCAGGGCGTGGCCCAGCTCGTGGGCATAGGCCAGTTCGAACAGGTTGTGGGAGGACACCCCCAGGTGAACGGCGCGAATGTTTTCGGGCTGCATGCCGAAGACCAGCATGCGCTTGTAATTGGCGTCCACGTCCGGCTTGTTGTCATAGGGGGCCAGCGGCCAGTTGAAAAGGGATGATTCCACACGTTCCATTTCCAGGTTCGCTCCCTTGACGATGCGCAGCTTGATCGGCGCACCGCCGGATTCAACGTGGCTTTTCGCCCATGCGGTCAACTGCTGTTGCATGGGATAAGCATCTGGGAGGTATGCCTGGAGCACCAGGCCGGCGGAATAATCCTGAAATTCCTCCATGTCCAGGGTCCGGACGAAGGCTTCGTAGGTAATATCTAAATCCCGGTATTCCTCCATGTCCAGGTTGACCACCTTGGGGACCTTTTCACCGTTTTCCCGGATGAAATCATGCTGCTTTGCCACGCGGAAGAGCTCCGAGAGGCGTTCGACCAAAAGATTCACCGTATGTTCGAAGGCAAGCGACGATATCTGGGAATACAGGGTGGAAATCTTGACCGAGATATATTCCACGTCCGGGTCCTGCATGTCCTCGATATAGGTCTCCAGCCGGCGGCGGGCTTCTTCTTCTCCCTGCACGGCTTCTCCCAGGTGGTTGATGTTCATCCGGACGCCCTGGGTCTTTCGTTTTTTCAGGTGCCGGTGAAGGGGTTTTTTTTCTCCGGGAATGATGGCCCGGGAGGATGAGTTGCGCATCTGCTCTACCAGCCGCGGAACGGAAAGCTGCGGAAAATGCCGGCCCATCCCCATGAACATCTGGATCAGAAGCCGCTCAACCCGGGAAAAGAAATCAGGCACGCCGTATTCGGAAAGAAGATGATTCACCTGGTCGGCTACCCGCTGGTTGTCATGGGACCGGAAGCACTGGTCGATCAGGCGGGTCAGAACCACCCGGTCCATGGGGTGGCCGAGCAGCCTGTTCATCTGCTCCTGTATGGTTTTTTCCTCCGGGCTCAGCAGTTCATTGGCACGGTTCTGCCACCGGGCGGCAAGGCGCACGGCGTCTGCTTCGATCTTTTCAAAATCCGGCGCGCTCATAAATTTCTCCATACCAAAAGGGTCCCCTCGAAAAAAACAATGGATAATCCGGCATTTCCTGGTTCATTGATCTTGTTTTTGGTTCTTTTTCGGGGCGCGCATGCCCGGCCGCCCTAATGCCAACTGCCCGGCGGGCCGAACATGGCCACCCGGTCGGTTTCACCCTGCCGGGCCAGGCCGCGGAACATTCCCCGGGTGGTAAAGGAGATGGCAGTCCGACCGGCCTTGTCCACGGCAATGAGACCGCCTTTCCCGCCAAGCGCTTTGATGTTGTCCAGACCCGCCGCGGCGCCGGCTTCCAGGGAAAACCCCCCGAACTCCACCATGGCGGCGATCCGCTTGGCCGCGACCCGGCGCAGGAAAAATTCTCCCTCGCCCGTGCAGCTAACAGCACAGGAAGCGTTGTCCGCGTAAACGCCCGCCCCGATCACCGGCGAATCTCCCACGCGGCCGTACTGCTTGCCGGTGATGCCGCCGGTGGAAGAGGCTGCGGCCAGGTTCCCCGCCCTGTCGAAACAGACCGCCCCCACCGTACCGAACTGCTCTCCGGCCTGCTTTTGGGCTGTAAGGTATTCTTTCCTACGCCTGCTGGTTTGGAAGTATTCGGGATCCGACTTTTCCAGGCCGAAGTTTTCGGCAAAACGCTCCGCACCCTGGCCGATGAGCAGGACATGGGAGGATTTTTCCAGCACCAGGGCCGCGGCGCGCACCGGATTTTTGATGCCGGTGACCCCGGCCACGGCACCGGCGGCAAGATCCGCGCCGCTCATGAGGGAGGCATCCATCTCGATTATCCCGTCATGGGTGAATACGGATCCGCGTCCGGCGTTGAACAAGGGGCAGTCTTCCAGGACTTCGACTGCTGCGCAGACAGCATCCAACCCGCGGCCGCCGCCGTCTAAAACCGCCCGTCCCGCTGCAAGGCTTTTGCGCAGAAACGCCAGGTGCTCCTGTTCGGCTTCGGGGCCGTAATATTTTCGGGTGATGCCTTCACAGCCGGCATGGATCACCAGGGTGTACTTTGCGGCCATGGACCTGTTCCTGTATGTTTTTGCATGAAGCTATACATGATCCCTGGGGATCTCGTATTTCCAGTTGCGGGAAAACACCCGTTCGTCTTTTTCCCAGGCATCGAGTTCGGCATGCAGAAGAAAATGGCTCTCGGTTGATGTCAGCACGGTGCGGGTGGTGGTCCGCGCGGAAAAGTCACCGCGCCGGAAGCTGCGCTGCCAGACTGTCTCCCCCCGAACCGAATCAAAGTCATCGCCCTGGTAGGAGTACCATTCCAGGGTTTTGCTGCCGACCGTCCAATCGATGGCATCAAACCGGAACACCCCCTCGTCCTTGATCACTTCCAGGGTGGAGACGTCGTCTCCGAGATCGCGGACCACCCGCCATTTGAGATTTTTGGG
>JAIPEJ010000183.1 GCA_021737225.1 Desulfobacteraceae bacterium | reverse complement strand
GTTGCGAAAAAGGCGTTTCCTCGCTCCAGGAGCCTCTTCGAGCCTCGATTTCCGCTCGAAAAGCCCCTTTTGCGCACCGCCGTCAGGGTAACGCGGTGCAGTTTCGCAAGAGCGCGAAAAAGGACTTCCTTGGAAGTCCTGAAACCGTTATAACCGCCAGGCAATAAGATGATAAGATTCTGATTTTACTTAAACACTTAATCACTTAAAACTTAACACTGCCTGTAAAAAAGACTTTTTACAGGCTTTTCACATCTTGATAAACAATGAAATTCAGACTTATCTACCCCAAGTGGCCCAAGCTGGCCCGCCAGACCGAATTCCACCTGCCTCCGCACGGACCGGTCGTATTTGCCGCCGCCCTGCCCGCAGACGTCGACGTCGAATTCGTGGATGAAAACCTGGAGACGATCGACTTTGAACAGCCCGCGGATTTTGTGGGCATCTCCATGATGCTGACCAGCCAGGTCAAGCGGGGCTGGCAAATCGCGGATTTCTACAGGAAAAAGGGTATTCCGGTGATCTTCGGCGGGATCGCAACCATGCTGCACGCAGAAGAGACCGCAAGGCACGCGGATGCCGTCTTTCTGGGAGAGGCTGAGGGCCGGATGGAGGAGGTCTTCTCGGACTTCCGAAACAACCGGCTCCGCAAGGTATATGACTACCTGGAAAACCGCCCGCCAATTGAGCGCGTCGGCCCGGCACGCAGAGATATTCTCAAAAAGGAACTCTACAATTACCGGGGCATCCAGATGGTGGACCTGGTGCACGCCTCCCGCGGATGCCGGTTTAACTGCTACCCGTGTGCCGTGTCCTATCTGGGAGGGCGGCAGTTCCGGCCCCGGCCGGTTGACCAGTCAATTGCGGAAATCGCCGCCATTGACAACAACCGGCTGTTTATCGTGGACAACTCCCTTGCCCAGGACACCCGCTGGGAAAAAGACCTGTTCCGGGAGATGATCCCGCTGAAGAAAAAATGGTGTTCCCATCCCATTGAAGACGATCCGGAAGTGCTGGATCTGGCCGCACAGGCAGGGGCCTGGTATGTTTACCAGGCCGTGTTTGACACCTCGGATTACATCAAAGAACGCATCAAACGCTATCATGACCACGGAATTGCAGTGGAAGGCACCATCCTGCTCGGCCTGGACGGTCATACAGAGGATTTTATCAAGCGGCTCATCGATTTTCTGCTGGAAATCGAACTCGACCTTGCGGAATTCACGGTGCTGACCCCTTTTCCGCACACCCGGGCCTTTGAAAAGCTCCACTCGGAAAACCGGATCTTTTCCTACAACTGGGACGACTACACCGCGGACAAGGTGGTTTACCACCCTGCACAGATGTCGGCCGAGCGCCTCCAGCAGATGCTGTATTACGCATGGGATACGTTTTACAGCCACGAGTCCCAGCAAGTCCGGATGTCCAGGCTGTTCCAGCAGGTTCTTCGCAGGGAAAAGGCAGATAACACTTACCGACCCAGAAGAAGGGACCTGGTCCACCAGGCATTCGGCAGGCCGATTCGGAAATAGCCGGCCTTCCTGCACCGCCCTCCGGAGCCCGACTGCATTTTCATGCCAGAAGCGCCAGGCTCGCGTGCACCACTGCACTTGCAACCAGTGCGATGCCGGTTTTGCGGTGGACCCGCGGAGAGACCCGGATGACATGCAGGCCCGTGAGAAGCTGCCATACCAGCAAAACGATATTGAGCCCCCCGAATGCAAGAATCATGAGCGGACCTTACTCGCCGGATGGTTCCGCGGATTGCTCAGATGAAGCGGCGGATTCCACGGTTATCGTTTGTTCTGCAACATTTCTGCTGCCGTGAAGATTACAGGAGGCCTCGGCTTCGAGTTCGAGGCTTTCCTCCGCCGTATAGGAAAAAGAAACGGAAAACTTTTCCCCCGGCGGCTTGCCGAACATGGAATATTCCCACCGCTTGGCGGTTTCGCCGTTAATCCGCAATTCCACCCACTCGGTGTGATGAATAAAATTGTTGCCTTCATGAGAGACATTCAGGACAATTGTGACCTGCTCTGCCGCGACCGCCTCTGCCGGGGCCTCGATTTCCACGGCAGACTCGTTTGCCGCAGCCTGAGGGACAAAAAACATTGCCGGCATAAATGCTGCGCACAAAAGCAGTAACATGGTTCGTGTCTTTCGCATCGCTTCCTCCTTCAATTGTCAACTCTACTCCGTGCTGCCCGGAAAACCACCGGATGATCCGGCGCAGGCCTATTGCGTATCGATTTTCTCGCCGTCGACCACCAGGTAATCAAATTCCCACTTGATTCCGTATGGCCTGCGGATCCGGTCGATCTGTTCCCGGTTGGACAACTGCTTTTTAAACACATGCTCCCCCTGCGGCGGGAGATCCGCGGTAATGGTCACCTCGTCGAGCACTTCACGGAATACCGTGTAAAACGAAAGCTTCACTTTCACCTGCACTTCAAATGCCGTCCGGTTGACCAGCACTCCTTCGATTCTCGGATCCCGCACCCGGTGAATAAAGGGCGTCTTGACATCCATGTCCTCGTAGGCCAGGTAACGGTTGATAATACCATCCGGGATTTGCGTATGTCCGCTGGTCCCAATCATAATCCCGGCGGCCATGAATGCCAGATATTTTTTCACGCGTTTCATGCGCTGCTGTCCGTGCCAAATGTTCAAAGTTGTTAATCATAAATTATAATCCTGTTTCGTTGGAAAGGAAAGTATATCCGACGAACACACAAATTCGCCCCCCACCGAGGATTTTAAATCCATACAGGACTAAATGTAGGAGGGCAAATGTCGAGGGGTTTGGCCAGGTCGGGCCGGCGGGGTGGTTTGCGCAGATGCATCGGGCGCGTCAGCGGACGGCAGATGCGCAAACTTCCCCGCCGGCCCGACCTGCGAAAATCCGGGAAGCTCGATGGTTTTTTTGCAGAGCCTCACAATGTTGAAAGCTCCTGGGAAAAACCCCGGGACTTTAATGCCTCTCCGCGAGCGTCGCTTGCCGGGACAGCCGCATGTCGCTGCACTCGGGCCGGGCATCTCTAAGGCTCGCTTCGCGGCGGCTCGGCAAACTCGCCTGTCGGCTCAAACAAAGCCGTCCGCCAGCTCCGCTTCGCCAAGAGCTGCTCCGGCCCTCGTGCAATGCGCCATGCGGCAGCCCCGTCAATCTCCGCACGAGAAAACCGTGCCTGGTCTTTCAGGCTCAAACATTGAAAAACGTACATCCGTAAATGCAAATCTGTGTTTTTTACGGGGACAGGGCGAACACACAGGTTCGCCCCTACGGCAAAACTATTGGAGAATTCCGGGCCTAGGCCGGGGACACTGTCGAAAGGTTTGGCCAGGTCGGGCCGGCGGGGTGGTTTGCGCAGATGCATCGGGCGCGTCAGCGGACGGCAGATGCGCAAACTTCCCCGCCGGCCCGACCTGCGAAAATTCTCGAAGACTCGAATTGCCTTTTTGCAGAGCCTCACGGAAATGAAAAGCAACAGCAACCCAACGGCAATTCGTTGCCTTTTACGTTGTCGCAATCGGGATCAGTATTTTTCGATCGATTTCGAAGCCGATCCCGATTGCGACAAGGAAAAGCGGAAATGCCGTGCTTTGAAAAAACCTGTGGGACAAAAGTCAATGATCTGATATATCAAACAGTAACAGAAGTCCACAGTTTACCCGCCAAAACCAAAGAGGCTGCCAAATGGAAATCAAACTGCCATGGGGAGAAGAATTTCTGGCACTTTCACTGCCCGATTCCTGGCAGGTGCACCTGCCGGAACGCATGGACATCTCCGGCCGGGTCCGGGGGGAAGAAACTGAAATCGTGCAGGCCGCCCTGGAAAACCCGGAAGACAGCCGGACGTTTTCCGAAATGGACCTTTCCGGCAAAACCGTTCTGATCATCGTGGATGACAACACCCGGCCCACGCCGGCCCATCGTTTCTTCCACTTGCTTCTTGACGCCCTGGAGCGGGCCGGGGCCGGAAAAATTCAGGTCATGCCGGCCCTGGGCATTCACACGGCCATGACCGAATCGGAAATGGCGGAAAAGATCGGGGGCAAAAACCTGAAACGCGTTTCCTGGTCCAACCCGGATGCCTTTGATCCCTCCCACCATCACGATTTCGGCAAAACGAGCCGGGCAACACCGGTCGTGCTGGATAAAAAAGTGCATGAAAGCGAGCTGGTGATCCTGGCGGGCATGATCGAGCCCCATCTCTGGGCCGGCTTCGGCGGGGGGATGAAAAACCTTTTTCCCGGCGTGGCCGCAGCCGGGGCCATCGGCCATCACCACGGCATGATCGCCGAGCCGCCGTACCGGTTTAACCGGGTGGGCATGGCACCGGATGAAAACACGTTCAGGCAGGACCTGGAGGAAACAAGGGATCTGATCCGGGCGGACATTTTTGCTTTAAACGTCCTGCTGGATGAAAACCGGAAAATCGCGGCCGCTTTTGCCGGCGACCCGGTTTCCGCCCTCCGCAGGGGCGTGGAATTCAACCGGGAGGTGGCGGGCATCCGGATAGACGGCCCCATGGATGCGGTGATCGTAAATTCCCATCCAATGGACATCAATTTCAAGCAGAGCATGAAGTGCGTGGGCAACGCCCTGCCGGCGCTTCGGCCCGGCGGTGTCGTGATGGGTTTTCTGCGCGCCGCCCGGGGGATGGACGACATCCCGCTTCCGGACAAGCCCCCGCCCCTTGCGGTTTTGCGCACCATCCTGAAGGCCGTGGGCAAATCCAACGTAATGGGGTTTTTAAACGCCGTCAAAAAGAACCTGAACGTGGAGGAACGGTTTCTGACCTATTACTCCATGCGCCTGATCCGGGAATACCGGCTGTTTTTTCACGTACCCGCACTTTCGGATACCGAAGTCCGGCACCTGGGTTTCTTTCACAACTGCAAAACCCCTGAAGCGGTCATTTCCGCCGGTGCAAAAAAGCTCAAGAAAAACGCCCGGGTGGCGATATTTCCCGACGGCGGGGCCACGTTTCCGGTACTTGAAGGAAACGATGCATAACGGGAGAATATACAACCACGAAACAAAAACGGCCGCACACCGTGGGCAAATCGCCCGGGCTGCGGCCGCTTTATCGCGTCTGCCGGATGCTGCGCGATCCTAGTCGATTTCCTGCAGGGTGATCTCGAAAGTCAGATCTTTGCCTGCCAGCGGATGATTGGCATCCAGGGTTACCTTTTCCTCTCCCACGTTGGTCACGGTGACTACGATGTTTTCGCCTTCGGACTGCTTGAGTTCCAGCTGCTGCCCGAGTTCGGGCGTAATGTGCTCGGGGAACTGGGACCGGTCCACCTCGATGACCATATCATCGCGGTACTCTCCGTAGGCCTTTTCCGGCGGGATCGTGGCCTCCTTGGTCTCTTCCGGAGACATGCCGACAACCGCCTCTTCGACACCGGGGATAATATTGCCTTCCCCGACCTTAAACTCCAGGGGATCCTTGCCCTCGGAGCTGTCAAAGACCGAGCCGTCATCCAGCTTGCCTTTGTAATGGATTTTCACGTTGTCGCCGTCTTTTGCCTGTGTCATAATTAAACTCCTTTCTCGATTAATAAAGATCCCTCCCGCAAGCTTTTTTTAAAGCCCGGTACGAATGCTCCCG
>JAIPEJ010000182.1 GCA_021737225.1 Desulfobacteraceae bacterium | reverse complement strand
CCGCAAAAACGCACCTGGCCCCTTGACAAAAAGCCGGACCTGATCTTTTTTGATCCCCCGTATTACACCAAAAAAGCCAGGGAATACGAACAAAAAGCCGGCAAAGCAGCCCCTTCCATATCCTCCTTGTCCAAAAAGGAATATGAAGCGTTTTTTAAGGATTTTTTTACCCTGGCCCATGAAAACACCAATCCCGGCGCTTCCCTGGCTTTTTTAAATGCTGACTGGTACGATTTTGAATCCACCCCGGCCGCCCGGGAAGACCCCGGCAGATCCATCACCCTGTTTGACTACCACCGGCTTATGACACAAACCGGTTGGAAAGTCATCCGCCGAATTGAATGCCCCCTGTCCACAGAACGTCTGACCGGAAACCAGGTGCAGAAAATGCAGGACAAACGCATCCTGGGCACCACGGGCAGAACCCTGTTAATCGCCCGGCGAACATAGGGTCCGGCTTGACCCCGCTATGGCTTGACAGGAACAGAGAACTTGCGGTAGGATCTATATTAATAAAAATATGAAACATGTCTCCTATGACATACTGAGGTCACAATGAATAAATTAGAATCTCTGAAAAACGAAATTGCTAAGTTACCGCCTTCCATGCTTGTGGAAGTGGAAGGATTTGTAAGGAAGAAAAAAAAAGAAATGAAAAGCCGGCAGAAGCCATCTTCGCTTCTTTCAGATTTGGCAGAATGCGCGATTGAGGATGATCTTCCTGTCGATTTAGCGAAGCAGCATGACCATTATCTATATGGAACACCTAAGGAATGAAACACATTGTTTTTTCTTGATACAGGCTATCTTATCGCCCTCATAAGTAAAAAGGATCAGTTCCACGCCGCCGCCATGGAATCGTCTGAATTATATTCCGGCCCTTTTTTAACAACGGATCTCATTTTGGTTGAATTGGCTAATTCGCTATCAAAGCCGCTGTATCGTAAAACGGTCGTGACTGTTATTGAAAAAATTCAGACAGACAGCAACACCACTGTTATTCCATTTGCTTCCGAGGGAATGTCAAAAGCATTTTCGCTATTTAAGCGCCACAAAGACAAGGCATGGGGAATGGTTGATTGCTATTCATTCGTAGTTATGAAAAAAAGGCGAGTAAAGTATGCCTTGACCTTTGATGAACATTTTCGACAAGCAGGTTTCGAAACCCCTTTGATAGGTTAGCCCCAGCCATTATCCCATAGAAACACCCATTGAAATCCTTAAAATGCTGTTTTTGTCCCCGAAAAGTGCCTTTTAAGAGCCAAAAACAAGTATTTTTTACCCATATTCCCTATAATAACAAACGCTTAGCAGGGTCAGACCCCCTTTGCTATGTATCGAAAAATTTTCCGCTTCAGTCTCTTTTTACCTGTGAATTTGATTCAAAGCTGATAGCCTGATCCCATCCCCAATACCCAACCCAACACCCATGAAAATCACCCACATTGGCGCCAAAAGCTGCGTCACCGGCTCCTGCCACCTTATCCAGGCGGCCGAAGTCAATCTCCTGGTGGACTGCGGCATTGCCCAGGGCCATGATCCTGTGCTGCCCTTTGACCAGTGGCCCGTGCCCCCGCCCGGGTCACCTTTTCCGGGGACCTGGGCTGCCGCCACACCCCGATCCTCCCGGACCCGGACCTGCCCGACTCCTGCGATCTCCAGATCCTGGAATCCACCTACGGAGACCGGAACCACGAAAACCGGGCCCACCGCCAGGCCGCCCTGGCAAAGGCCCTGGACCATGCCCTGTCCGACAAGGGCATTGTGTACATCCCGGCATTTGCCCTGGGCCGAACCCAGGAGCTGATCTACGAGCTGGACCGCATCAACCCGGGCGTGCCCGTGTTCATCGACTCCCCCTTAGGCATCGAGATCACCCGGCTGTACCAGGACATGGACGACTGCTGGGACAAGGAAGCCAAAACCCTGAAAGCCGCCGGCAACCACCCCATCAAATTTGCACACCTGTATGCGGTGGAGCGGTTCAAAGACCACTGCCGACTGCTGGACCTCAAAGGCCCTGCCATTATCATCGCCGGATCCGGCATGTGCACGGGCGGCCGCATTGTCCACCACCTCAAACACGGCCTGGACGACCCGGAAAACGACATTTTCTTTGTGGGTTACCAGGCCGCCGGCACCCCGGGCGAGATCCGCCTGGTGCATGGGGAACCCCATGCCCAAACCGCTTTGACCAAAAGATTGAACACCTGAAACCAACCCCACTATGTGTTTTTCCCTTGCAATCTGGCACAACCCTGATTTATGTGC
Organism: Desulfobacteraceae bacterium; assembly: GCA_021737225.1. Taxonomy (GTDB): domain Bacteria; phylum Desulfobacterota; class Desulfobacteria; order Desulfobacterales; family Desulfosalsimonadaceae; genus Desulfosalsimonas. The sequence continues at coordinate 3,361 of JAIPEJ010000182.1, read as the reverse complement.
CCGGGCATAATCCCATTGAAATCTTTAAAACCCTGTTTTCACCCCCGAAAAGTGCTTTCTAAGAGCCAAAAACAAGCATTTTTTACCCATACCCCCTATAATAACAAACGCTTAGCAGGGTCAGACCCCCTTTGGAATTCATTGTTTCCTATGGGTGAAATACCAGGTGGCGGAGTAAGTGGCGGAGTAAACAATCTTTTAGACTTCATTAAAGCCAACCCCGGCAAAAAATCCAGAGAGATTAAAGCCGCCCTGAATCTGCCGCAAAGAACATTGGAACGCTGGTTAAAAGAGCTGCGCGAACAAAAGAAAATCAAATTCCAAGGCCCACCCAAAACAGGAGGTATCATTTTTTGGATGAAAAATAGTACCCAATACCCAACCCCCCCCCCCCCCCAATAACTACAATAACGCAGGCCTGACCGTATGCCGTGAACGGCTGTAGTTCTGGCTGGTTAAAGTCCAGCAGGAGGAGTTGTCCGTACACCTCCTTAGCACCGGGAAGCAGCGTCCGGGTAACCGGGGGTTGTAAGTTTTCCATGGGCAAAGTCGCAGGCCGCAGCGCAAGCGAACCTATGAGTAGCCTCGTGACCTATTTGAAGAAGCCGACCCTGTGGTCTAAAGGGGAAGGCCGCAGTCGCCGGAAAGAGAGAACGGAAGCGTTCCGGCGGTTCTTCCGGGGTAGCAGGGGCGGCATGTGACGGAAGAAATACAGTGCAGCACGGGAGACCCGTTGCGGTGGTGGCGCAGGGCTGCCAACCGTGATGTATAAGGCGGGAGCCGAAATCATCAGGGGCCGCAGCGGGAGTCGGAGGGGTTCATAGTACCGCTTGAAGGCAAGAGACAACACAACTCTGCCCGAGGGAAGGGACCCTGCTTTGTTCATGCAACCAAAGAGTGGAGGATCAAGGAGATTGTGCAGTGACACTAGCAACTCCAGGTAAGATCAGGACACTACAGAGGAAGCTCTATTGTAAGGCCAAGTCAGAGCCGTCCTTCCGATTCTACGCCCTGTATGACAAGATCTACCGGCCTGACATCCTGAGTCATGCGTATGATCTTGCCCGCTCGAACAAAGGCGCGCCGGGAATTGACGGTGTGAGTTTCGAGAGCATAGAGGCTGGAGAAGGAAAGGAACGTTTTCTGCGGAAATTGCAGGAAGAGTTGGAAAGTAGAAGCTACCGTACCGGGGCAGTACGCCGGGTATGGATACCCAAACCCGATGGAAGCGAGAGGCCGCTGGGCATCCCGACCATCAGAGACCGGGTGGCACAGATGGCGGTAAAACTGGTGATTGAGCCGATATTTGAGGCGGACTTCTGCGAGACATCGTATGGGTTCCGCCCGAAACGCTCGGCCCATGATGCCGCCGACGCCGTGGCAGAAAGTCTGCTGCGGCGGCATGGCCAGGTCATCGACGCGGATCTGTCCAAGTACTTCGACACCATTCCTCATGCCAAACTACTGGCCGTTGTGGCTGAGCGTATTTGTGATGGGGGAATACTGTGGCTGATTAAGCAATGGCTTAAAGCCGCAATTGTGGAAGAAGGCAAGGATGGAAAACTCCGGACAACAGGTGGTGGCAAGGGCAATCGACTTGGCACTCCCCAGGGCGGGGTCATTTCACCGCTTTTGGCAAACCTGTATCTGCATCTGCTTGACAGGATCTGGGAACGTCATGATCTTGCAAAACAGTATGGTGCAAGGATCGTCCGGTATGCGGACGACCTGGTCATACTCTGCACCGGAAGTGTTCACCGGCCGCTTGACACCCTGCGGTATGTGCTTGACCGTCTGGACTTACGTCTCAATGACAAAAAGACCCGCATTGTGAATGCGTACAAGGAAAGTTTTGATTTCCTCGGATTCTCTTTTTGTCTACGTAAGAGCTGTAAAAGCGGCAAGCTCTACCCGCATGTCGAGCCATCCCGGCGATCAGTGCAGCGAATCAAAGACCGAATGAAGACAATGACTGACCGGAAGCGGACACCGATTCCTTTACCGGCCCTTGTCGAAGAGGTCAACATGAGTCTGCGCGGATGGAGTGGGTATTTTCACTACCGCAACTGTACCGGGGTATTCGGGGAGGTTAAATGGCACGTTGAAGAGCGGATGCGCACCCATTTGCGCCGGCGATTCAAGCTGCAAAGCCGGGCTCAGGCCCAGCACCGCCTGCCATCCTCGAAACTCTATGGCAGCTACAACCTTTTCAAACTTCCAACAACCGCAGCATGGCGCAAGGCGCATGCCTTATGACAAAGAACATCGGAAAGCCGTGTACGGGAAAACCGTACGCACGGTTTGATGAGGGAGCACTGAGGAGAAACAAATGACATCCGGTACACGTAGTAGCCGCGTGCGGCAAGGCGTTAAACAAAAGGGCCGGGGTATATGTCCGAATCAGTGCTCTACTCTACCCCAAATGAAAACCCAGGATTTGATATGGGATGAGGCGATTTATCCGCGCTCAGCCGTGAACCAGAAGACGGTGGACGCCTATGTCGAAGCCCTGTCCATCGGGGCGCAGTTTCCGGCGGTCATGGTGCAGCGGGTGGTCAACTACACCCCGGGCGGGGATCTTTTGGCCATCGTGCTGATCCTCATCGACGGGGTGCACCGGTGGCACGCGTTCAGGCAGGCCGGCCGCACGGACATCCCCGTGATCCATTACCAGGACGCGGTCCTGGACTATGAAGCCGCCAAAACAGAGCTGCTCCTGGAGTCGGCCCGGAACAACACCAGCCATGGGGACCGGCTGACCCCAGCCGATAAAAAGCGCATTGCCAGGGACATTGCATCATCAGACCCGAAAAGCAGATATACGGAAACGGCCCTGGCAGAAAAACTGGGTGTGATCCAGCAGACCGTCAACGCATGGATCACGGATATCCGTGCCCGGCAGAAAACAAACAGAGACAGCATCATTGTCCGGCTCAGCCGCCTTGGCTGGGCCTTCGCACCAGGGATCAATGGCATTTCAACGACTGTGATGACAGATTCGGAGATGACTGGCCCGGCCGCATCCCTGCCCAGCTGGTGGCCCATACCCTGTTCTATTTTACAAAACCCGGGGACCTGGTCCTGGACCCCAGTTTCTGCCCTTTGGGTATGGCCGGCGGCGGCGTTGTCCCGGATGTATGCCTGGCGTTTGAACGAAAATGCCGGGCCTTTGATCTGGCTCCATCAGAGGGCCGTCCGGAAATCGAATACCATCACTGGAACCCGCAAAAACGCACCTGGCCCCTTGACAAAAAGCCGGACCTGATCTTTTTTGATCCCCCGTATTACACCAAAAAAGCCAGGGAATACGAACAAAAAGCCGGCAAAGCAGCCCCTTCCATATCCTCCTTGTCCAAAAAGG
>JAIPEJ010000181.1 GCA_021737225.1 Desulfobacteraceae bacterium | reverse complement strand
CGCTTTAAGTCCACGTGCAGCATGTGTTCCTTGATCTGCTGGATCAGCACACCGCCGGCGCCCTGGACCATGCACTTGGGCGGCCCCGTGGTACCCGAGGAATACATGATGTAATGCGGGTGCGCAAAAGGCAGTTGAAGAAAATCGATTTCCGCATCATCGCTGGTATCCGCGATGAAGTCCGCGTATAAAACCGCCCTGGGAACGCTGCTGATATCGGGATTTTCAGTGGTATACGGCACCACCACCACCTGCTCCACAGAAGGAAGATCCTTTAAGATCCGGCTCACCCGCTCCAGGTTGTCAATGTGCTTGCCCTTGTAGAAGTACCCGTCTGTGGTAAACAACACCCTGGGCTGGATCTGGCCGAACCGGTCGAGCACGCCCTGGATCCCGAAATCCGGGGAACAGGACGACCAAGTGGCCCCCATGCTGGCGCCGGCAAGCATGGCAATGATGGTTTCCGGCATGTTGGGCATGAACCCCACCACGCGGTCCTCGGGCTGAATATCGAGTTTTTTCAGCGCCTGGGCCACCCGGGAAACCGCCTGGTAAAGTTCGGCATACGTCAGCCGGCGAACCGGCATGGATTCGCCCATAAACACCATGGCTGTGTGCGCATCGCGAAACCGGAGCAGGTTTTCGGAAAAATTGAGCCGGGCGCCGGCAAACCATTCGGCTCCGGGCATTTTGTACGGATCATCCACAACCCGGTCATAGCCCCGGGAATGCACAATATCGGCATATTTCCACATCTCGGCCCAGAATTCGGGGATGTTTTCAATGGACCATTCATAAAGATCCGCATATTGCTTGAAGTTTTTGTTGTAGGCAGCGTTAATGCGGTTCATGAACTGCATCATGTTGCTGTTTTCAGTCCTTTTAGGGGAGGGTCGCCATAGGATTTCATTCATCGTCGACTCCATTTTTACTAATATTTGAAAGATTTGGCATGCATGCTATCCGTAAATTGGCAAGAAGGCTTCAATTCAATTAAACTCAAATATAGGCAGAAAAAAGGTTGCTTAGAAGTCGGATTGGGGAAGAGCAATTCGGAAAGAACTCCAGTATTCCATGTTCTGTGGCCTTTATTACAGAGGAGAATAGATCACCATGAGACATTTAACTTTCTCATCCCCCACACAAACTCCGTAATGAGGCACACTGGCATTAAAATAAAGGCAGTCTCCCTTTTCGGCAATAAAAACCTCGTTGCCATGAAAAAACCTCATTGCGCCCTGCATTACAAATAACATCTCCTGGGCTTTGTGCTGAAATACTTTATTTTTCTCTGGCTTAACAGGTAGCGTTAAAACATAAGGATCCATTTGGCGGTTGGGGAAATTTTGGGCCAACGGTTCATAGGCATATCCAAAGGTGCTACCGTTTCTGGCTACAGGGGTTCTGCTTTCCGCTTTTACTAAGGTGATAGAGGTATGCAGTTCGTCTCCAATCGTTCCATGAACACCCAAAACGTAGCCTAATTCATCTTGAATCATAAAATCGCAAAATGCGATATCAGGCTATGGGGGGTTCACCATACTTTTGGTTTTCTGATTGTCGTTCCAGGAATCGGATCCGGCAATTGGGAGGCTGCCAGCACGCCTTTTCTGATCCGTTTGTTGAAGTCGGCGTATTGCATCAGTTCCCTTGATGGATGGGTGGTGTTTGGAGTGACAAGACCAATGATTTTTTTATGCTGAGTTTTTATCAGCCTAAGCGACTCGGCCAGATCGCTATCATTGGACACGACCACGGCGCAGTCATATAAGTCGAGCCATGCATCGTTCAGCAAATGCAGCGCTAAGTTAACGTCGGAGCCTTTTTCCTCGGTTTTTATGATACTTGCAAACTTGACAGGCTTCCCGAAACAGTTTTTGTCAATCGGAAATGCCAATGGTTTCATTACATTATGGCTTAGAAACTCTCCGTAATAAACAGAAATCTCCGGAATATGTTTTTCCAGAGCTCTGAGAAAGGTTTCCTGCCGGATCGGCTGATCAGAGTCGAGCTTACCGGTTACCCGGGCAGTGAAATATTTTATTGAGAGGATTTCATTCTCGGGTTTGAGCAGGTAGGAAAACAGTTGCTTGAAATCAAGCCACTTATATGGAGTGTTCTTGACAGCGCGATAATAGAAATTAAATCCGTCAATATATATGTATGTTCTCATGATCCTTTATAAATAAGCAGGGGCCACCTAGGTGGCCCCGCGCCCTGGGTCGAAACCGCAGGGGTAGTTAACTTGTTAACTTGTTAACTTGTTAACTTTAGATTAAAAACTACGGTGCCATATGTCAAGAAAAATATTCGCAATGTCAGTAACACATAATATGTCCGGAGTTGTAGCACATAATCTGTCCGGTTATTCCCAGCCAGCAATGCGATTCCGGCATCGTAGCATCTGCTGTATTCCCGGGATAGCCGCGAGTGTTAGGCGCCACAAACTCTACAAGCATTGACCCGAAAAAAAAACAGGATCTACTTCTTAAATATTAGGCCCAGAAACCCGGATTTGCCATTAAGCGAATTCGGGTTTTTTATGCTTAATCCTCTGAACCATATATCCACCCGTCATTATTTAAAATAATCTTTAATATATTCTGTTTGCGCATAGAGAATAAAAGGGAAATAAATCCTTTTCAGTCCATGGAGGACTTATTGCTGATGCTGCGGTGCTTAAATGTTGAGGGTAAAAAATTCGTGTTTGAAAAATATTCAGTCCCCAAGAGACTTGCAATCTGTATTAAGTCAATCCCTGAAATTAGGGCCGTAAGGAGCACAACTTAAAATTTATGTTGAACCGCTCTCATACATACCATAATAAATACCGTGGAGAGAACTCTATCCAGGGAGGAGTGTGTATGAAGGGGTCGATTTATACCGATGACAAATGTCCGGTATGCGGCAAAGTGTTCAAGTATGACGCCAACCGCGCCGTGATGTTCTGCGCCAATGGACACAAGCCGATTCCGCATTACGGCAAATGCCGGGTGCAGTTTCAACGCACAAAAAAGCGATTTGATAGCGTCCAGGCGGCAGAGCAATTTTTGAATTATTTGCGCTGGCAGTATCAAAGCGGCGGCTACGATCCACGTGATTATCAGGCTGATAATCCGCTTGCATTCAAGACTCTGGCCGACAAGTGGTTGGCACAAAAGGCAAAAGAAAACATCAAGTCGACCACTTTGGGAAATCTCCGCGCCGCCATTTACCGAGCCATGGATTATTTCGGCACCAAGAACATCAAGGCCATAAACGACGGCGATCTTGAGGATTTCCTGTATGCCGATCACAAGAATCACCGCACCGGAAAGCCGATCAGCGATAAAACCCGTGTTGAAATCCGCTCCACCCTCCATCAGTTTTACTCCTGGGTGTGCCGGAGGGAGAAGATCCCATGCCGGACATCCCGACAATCAAGTTTGATCTTGGCTGGCGGCGTATCGTTGATCTCGAAACACAGCAAAAGATTATTGATGAAGTATGGCGCATATCAGGGCACATAAACCCGCGAATTTGGTTGGGTATATCCATCCTGGCGCATAACAGCAATGTCCGGCCTGGTGAGTTGGTAAAGGTTGCAGAGGGTGACGTAATGATAGGCTATGGCGTGGTCATGGTCCGATACCCGAAAGAAGGCAGTCTGGCGCAGGGCAAGCAAGCCACGTTATGGGAGGCAGAATCAGAACTTGTCCGTGCCTTGCCAGAAGCCCTGCCTGACGTGCCGCTTTTCCGGCATGTCCAGGGCGAAAGCGGTGCATCGCCGGGGCAGCAGTTTTCACGGAAAATCTTTAACAACTGGTGGGGCCGCGCCTGCCGGAACCTGGGCATTGATGGCGTGACCCTGTATCCAGGGACCAAGCACAGCACCATGACGGCAGTCAGCAAGGAACTCACTCCGGAGCAAGTACGCAAAGGCGGCAGCCGACATGCAAGCAAGGCCATGGAGCGGTATATCATACCATCAGACCACGACAGCGATCTTTACCAAGATGCCGTTAAGCGGATGAGAGATAAAGGCAAGGCCGAAGTGGTGGATATTAAAAAGAAGAAAAAGAAATGATTTTTTGCCGGGAAACGCCTGGGAAAAAACTGGGAAAAGATTTTCCCGGGTCTGAAAATGAAAAACTCAATGATTTAAGGGGGTTTATGGAGGCGGCACCCGGATTCGAACCGGGGAATAAAGGCTTTGCAGGCCTCTGCCTTACCACTTGGCTATGCCGCCTCAAAAAATAAAAGGCCCAAAAATAAAAATGGAGCGGGAAACGAGATTCGAACTCGCGACTTCAACCTTGGCAAGGTTGCACTCTACCACTGAGTTATTCCCGCTCATCTTTATTTCGTCACCACTAATAAGGGGTTTTCATTTTATTGTCAATAAAAAATTGCATCGCGGCTTGGCCCAGCAGCACCTGATCCGGGATTACCCCTTATCTGCGGTATCCGCATAAACATGTTTCCACAAACGAACAAAATAATCCGCCCCCGACCACAGGGTAATGACAAGGGCGATCCAGAACAGCGGCATGCCCACAGCGTGGAAATTAATGCCAAAATATGAATAATGGATCAGCAGGGGGATAATGGCGGCAATCTGAAAGCCGGTCTTGTACTTTCCCAGCATGGAAGCCGATACATCCGCGCCCTGGTCGGTGACCACGCTGCGAAGCCCGGTGACTGCAAGCTCACGGCCGAGAATAATGCATATTGCCCACGCCGGCACCCGGTCGAGATCGGTTAGCATGATCAGAGACGAGGCAACCAGCAGCTTGTCTGCCAGCGGATCCAGCATCTTGCCGAGATTTGATACCAGGCCGTAGCGCCGGGCGATATACCCGTCGAAATAATCCGTAATCGCGGCCACGGAAAACACGAATGCGGCCACCAGGCCGCAGGCCGGGTTATCAAATAAAAGCAACACAATCAAAAGGGGCACCGCCCCCACCCGGAACAGGGTCAGGCTGTTGGGATCTTTCAGGACGCGGAAAAACATCTCTCTGCTGTTTGAAAGCATATTCACACCTGTTTCATATGCAGATCGGCCACTGTCCTGTGGCCGGATTATTTTTTGGCTTTTTCCCAGTCATCGAGAAAGGCCTGGATTCCCTTGTCTGTCATGGGATGGGCAGCCAGCTTCTTTAGCACGGAAAACGGAATCGTGGCGATATCCGCTCCGATCAGCCCGGTTTCCAACACGTGGATCGGGTTGCGGATGCTGGCGACAATCACCTCGGTCTGGTAGCCGTAGTTGTCATAAATACTGACGATCTGCTCCACCAGCTCCATGCCGTCCTGGGAAAGATCGTCCAGGCGGCCCACAAAGGGGCTGACAAACGTGGCCCCGGCTTTTGCCGCCATCAATGCCTGAAGCGGTGAGAACACCAGGGTAACGTTTGTGCCGATGCCTTCGCCCGAAAGGGTGCGCACGGCCTTCATTCCCTCGATGGTCATGGGAATCTTGACCACGATGTTCTTATGGATCGCTGCCAGGTCCCGGGCTTCCTCGATCATGCCCTTGGCGTCCAGGCTGATGGCTTCAGCGCTGATCGGGCCGTCAACGATCCGGCAGATTTCCTGGATAATCTCCTTGAAATCGCGGCCTTCCTTGGCAATTAACGAAGGATTGGTGGTCACCCCGTCGACCA
>JAIPEJ010000180.1 GCA_021737225.1 Desulfobacteraceae bacterium | reverse complement strand
CGGTCGTCCTTGGGGCCGAACCCGGCGCGCTCGTTGAAATCGCGCTCCAGTCTCAGGACTTTTTTGCCCAGCTCCGTGACATCGTCAGCCGTAAAATTCAGGCCGTGAAACGCGTTGATCATGTCAATCATGGCCTGGAAGGTTTCCTGCTGGTCCAGGATGGCAAATGCGATAAACAGGCACATGCCGGTGGAATCGATGGCCGCTGTGGCCACCTGGAGGTTGCGCGACAGCTCGATCTGGCCTTCGGGCTTTAATGCGTCCACGTTGCCGCCAACGCCGAGCAGGTTTGCGGTCACCGCGTACCCGGCCGTGTGGTCTGCGCCCATGGTGGTGGTGGCATACGTTACGCCCATGCCCTGGACGGCCCGGGGGTCATATGCGGGCATGGACTGGTTTTTGACCACCGGCACCCGCTCGACGCCGAAGACCTTGCCGGTAACCGCGGCACCGCTTCCCAGGATCCGGCCCAGGGGCGTGCCTTTTCCCACTTCCCTGACCAGTTCGATGGCCTTGTTCGCGTCGCCGAATTCCGCAAGCCCGGCTTCCATGGCCACGCCGATGGTGGCGCCCATTTCAATGGTATCCAGGCCATAGTCGTCATCGAGCCGGTCGAGCATGGCAATGCTGTCCAGATCGTCGATGCCGCAGTTGCCGCCGTGGGCCCACACGGTTTCGTACTCGGGCTGCTTGGTCAGGTAGTGGCCGTCCTTGTCATGGTAAATGCCCGAACACCGGATCACGCAGCCCCGGTGGCAGCCGTGGGTGGCTTTGCCGCCCCGGGCGGTCTCGGTTTCGGCCTGGGTTTCGCCGCTGATGGCAGCGGCGCCCTTGAACCGGCCGGTCTTGAAATTGTAGGTGGGGTAGGCGCCGGCTTCGTTGACCACGTTGGTCAGCACGTTGGTGCCATATGCGGGCAGTCCCTGGCCGGTGACCGAGTGGTTTCTCAGGCCGGAGACAAAGGTTTTGTTTGCCTCCTTGAACTTGTCGGGATCTTTGGCCGAACGCATGGACATGCCGGCATCGTCGAGCACGATCGCCTTGACCCCCTTGCTGCCCATGACCGCGCCCACGCCGCCGCGGGCTGCATGCCGGGCCGGACGGACTTCCATGTCCGTGCAGGCCACGGTGGAGGCCAGCATTTTCATTTCCCCGGCCTGGCCGATGGTAATGCAGCATATCTTTTCCCCGTATTCCGAGGTAAGCTTTTCCACCGTGTCGTAATTGCCCTTCATCTTCAGATCATCTGCCGGTTTGATCTCCACGCCGTCCTTGTTGACCATGATTTTGTAGAGCTTGTCCTCAGCCGGGCGGCCTTCCAGAACAATGGCCGCGTAACCCAGCCGGGCAAGCACCTGTGCGGGTTGGCCGCCGGAGTTGGCCTCCTTGATTCCGCCGGTCAGCGGACTTTTACATCCCACCGAAATCCGGCCGGACATGGCCGCGGCCGTACCACTGAGCAGTCCCGGTGCAATGACCAGCTTGTTGTCCGCGCCAAGGGGATGGCACAGGGGCGGTACCTCTTTGGCGACAATCGCCGAGGTCATGCCCCGGCCGCCGAATCCTTCGTAGTCGCCGAGCGGTTCGGTCTTGGCTGTGGGGGCCTGATCGGGTCCCATTTGGATGCGCAGGATCTTATCCATCGGATCACCTCCTGATAAAGGCTGGTTAAAAGGGAAGGTCAGACGAATCGTCTTTATTGCTTTATTTTTATTCCAAATGAGACTGATGTCAAGTTTATTGCAACCTAAATTGAGCGTTTCAGATTTTTAAAAGCAGGATTTTGTAAAGGATTATACCAATTTGTATTTAAAAATCTGAAACCCTGCGGGATTTCCAATTTTGCCACATCTACTGCGTCAGATGCAGCCTCGCATAGTCCACTATAGCTCGTCTGCATCTTCCTTGTATCTGCGGCAAACTTGAAAATCGCTCAATTTAGGTGCAAATTCGTCATCGGTCCTCCGGATCGAGACCGAGTGCGGGATCCGGCTTTCGGCCGGATTTGCCGTCCCTGTAGCATTTTGCGGCATACCAGTTGATCTGCCGGCAAATGCCCCGGATCATCGTAACCTCGGCAGCGCGCAGGGGCAGGCGGGAAAAAAATCGCCGGAATTGATCCATCCAGTGATCCGGGTTGTCCGGCTGAATAAAGTTGATGCGCACCAGGGTGTCCTTGAGCTGGTCATACATGGCATCGAGTTCGTGGCGGGTGGCCAGTCTTGGAGAAAAATTCCCGGGCGGGGCAAGGCTCGCCTTGAAAAGTTCGTAGCAGACCACCATCACGGAATGGGCCAGGTTGAGTGAGGAAAACCCGGCGGTGGGAATGTTGATAAGCCCGTGGCACAATCGGAGTTCTTCGTTTGTCAGCCCCCGGTCTTCGGGCCCGAAGATGACTGCCGCCCGGTTGTTTTGACAAACCGGCATAAGCTGGGCCGCCATTTTTTCCGGTGACACGATCACCCGGCGCCGGCTGCCCAGCCGGGCGGTGGTTCCGGCGACATAGCCGAATCCGGCCAGGGCGCTTTGCAGATCATCAAATACCTGCACTTCGTGGATAACCCCGGCCGCCGCATGCGTGGCCAGGGTCAGGGCCCGATCCCGGTCGAAATTTTCCGGGCATACCAGAACGAGGTTGCCCAGGCCCATATTGCACATGGCCCGCGCGGCCGCCCCGATGTTTTCCGGGTACCGCGGCCGGTTTAAGACAATGGATATGTTTTTTAAACTGCTGGCCTGGTTCATGTGTCCTTCCTGAATCGTGCATTTCAAATAGCAAAACGATTCGCCCCGGTCAATCAGACAAAATGCGCAGCACCGGGTTAAACTTTCAGTAAATCTCTCCGATGTGTAAATACAGAGAAATTCAAACAGGAATCCGGATTGTCGCCAAAGGGGGGCAAGTCTTGAGCGGGAAAGTTTTTCCGCATGGAAACAACGTTTATTAAAAAAACGTTGTAGTGCAAAAAGGGGGGACAAAGGATGAAAGCATTCAAGCGTTTGAGCCTTAATGCAAAAATTATCGCCATATCCGTTGTGCCGGTAATTTCAGTGGTGCTCGTTCTGTGGTTTGTCAGCAGTCAATCCCTGGAAAAAGGGATTTATAAAGAAAAAAAAGCAAAAACCAGCGAACTTACAGAGGTCGGCCTGTCCATATTAAAGCATTATCATCAAAAGGAAAAAGCCGGTGAAATCACAAGAGAAAAAGCCCAGACGCAGGCAAAGGAGGCTGTAAGGGACTTGCGCTACGGCCCCAGAATGAAAGGCTATTTCTGGATTCAGGATTTTACCCCCCGTGTGATCATGCATCCCTTTGTCCCGGACCTGGAAGGAGAGGATGTCTCTCATATAACCGATCCGGACGGCCTGCATCTTTTTGAAGCATTGGCAGAAAAGGCAAGCATGGATGGTACAGGTCACGTTCCGTATAAATGGCAGTACTATGACCAGGAAGATCGAATTGAGCCCAAATTGTCCTATGTCGCAGAATTTACCCCCTGGGACTGGATTATCGGTACAGGTGTCTATGTTAACAGTATTGAACAGGACGTGGGGGCCATGACCAGACTGCTGATGTATATCGCAGCAGCCGTTCTGGGTTTATCCGTGTTTGTTGCTTTCTTTTTCAGCCGCCGCATCAGCCGGGTGCTTACCCGGATTGTAGACGGCCTGGGCCAAAGCTCGGAACAGGTGTCCTCAGCATCCGGCCAGGTGGCGTCCTCAAGTCAGTCCCAGGCTGAAGGATCCAGCGAGCAGGCTTCAAGTCTTGAGCAGACCTCCTCTTCTCTTGAGGAGATCGCATCCCAGACCCGTCAGAACGCGGACAACGCAGAACAGGCTGACAGCGCGGTCAAGAAGACTGTCTCGGCAGTGGAAAACGGCGTGGCCTCCATGGAACGGATGAATTCGGCCATCAATGAAATCAAAGAGTCTTCCAATGAGACTTCCAAGATTATTAAGACAATTGACGACATCGCCTTCCAGACCAACTTGCTGGCTTTGAATGCCGCCGTGGAGGCTGCCCGTGCAGGGGAGGCCGGCAAAGGGTTTGCCGTAGTGGCTGAAGAGGTGCGCAATCTTGCCCAGAGAAGCGCAGAGGCGGCCAGCAACACCGCTCAGCTGATTGAAAAATCCCAGGAACACTCAGGAAACGGGGTTAGCGTGGCAGAAGAGGTCGCAGCACAGCTCAATTCCATAAAGGAAAGTTCAACCAAGGTTAATACGCTGATCGGCGAGATTGCAGCCGCTTCAAAGGAACAGACCCAGGGCATTGAGCAGGTCAACACTGCGGTTTCAGAAATGGACAAAGTGGTCCAGCAGAATGCCGCAAACTCTGAGGAATCGGCCAGCGCTGCAGAGGAGCTTTCCTCTCAGGCCGCTGAAATGGAACGGATGGTGGCAGAACTGCAGGCCGTTGTGGACAACAAAAGCCGGGAGAAGCACTGGAAAAACGGACATGCCGGAACATCAAATCAAGCACAGGAGGCGGAAAAATTCTCCGACGGCAATGCGAAATCCCGGCAAAAGTCCCGTCAGCAGATAGCGGATTATTCCGCGGCAAGTGATGATGCCGGATTTCATGATTTTTAAATAACACAAGGCCCGGAGGCAGAAATCTTTTTGGCCGAAAAATTTGTGCGCAGGATCCGGGGTTTGGTTGCATCCAAGCAGTTGACAAGGTAGAGCCGGGTTTTTAAAATAACAAAAAGGATGTGACCCCCAAACCCCGGAGGAAGCAGATGCCCATATACGAGTTTTACTGCGAGCCGTGCAATACGATTTTCAGCTTTTTTTCCAGGTCGGTGAATACAAGCCGGATCCCGGCCTGCCCGAAGTGCGAAAACAGCGCCCTGACCCGGCGCATGTCCAAGTTTGCCGTCACGGGCCGGGCAGCGGAAGAAGACGATGATGATCTGCCCGTGAACTCGGATAAGATGGAGCGGGCCATGGAGATGCTGGCCGGGGAGGCCGACCGGATCGACGAGGACAATCCCCGACAGGCCGCGGACCTGATGCGCAGGCTGGGCAATATGACCGGGATGGAATTCGGCCCCGGCATGGAAGAGGCCCTGCGGCGCATGGAAAAAGGAGAGGACCCGGAGCAAATCGAAGCGGAAATGGGCGATGTGCTGGAAAACGAGGAGCCGTTTTTCGCATCCGGCGGCCGCCCGGGTCGACTGCGCCGGAATCTGCCGCCCAAGCGCGATGACACGCTTTACGAATTATAAGCCCCATCGGAAAGGGTATTTTCCAGGTAATCCATAAACGCCTTGCACGCGGGCGAAGGGGTTCGGTCCGCGTGCGTGGTCAGGTAAAAATTGCGCTGCAGGTCCAGCCCACGGATCGGCAGGGCTTTTAAAGCGCCGCTCTGCAGTTGCTCACTTACGGCAATCGGCGAGAGTACGGATATGCCGATACCGCTTTTAATCCCCTGGATGACCGCGGCCGTGCTGCCGAGCTCGGCTGTCACGGTAAGGGCTTCCAATCCGGTGCCCGCTTCTTCCAGGTTTTTTCCCAGGGATTTCAATGTGCCGGAGCCCTGCTCCCGGATGATAAAAGGCTCGGGGTGCAATTCGCCCAGATCCACGGCCTGTCTGCCGGCCCACTTGTGATCCGCCCTCACGATCAGGCGCATTTCGTCGTTGATCAGGGCTTTCTGTGAAATCCGCGCCTTGTCGG
>JAIPEJ010000179.1 GCA_021737225.1 Desulfobacteraceae bacterium | reverse complement strand
TCTGTTTCGTGCTGATCCTGGTGGTGGTGATCTACCTGTCTGTGGATTTTATCGGCCGGATTGACAATTTCCTGGAATCCGGGCGGTCGGCCGAGGCGGTGGCGCTTTATTTTATGCTCAAAATACCGCTGATCATATCCCAGATCACCCCGCTGGGCGTGCTGCTTTCCGTATTGATTATTTTCGGCCTGATGAACAAGAACAACGAGGTGATTGCCCTGAAAAGCGGCGGGGTCAGCGTTTTTTACCTGATTGTGCCGGTGGTGGCCGCAGGCGTCATTTTGTCCGGCCTGCTGTTTGTTTTCTCCGAGGTGGTGGTGCCCATCAGTGCGGCCGGGGCCGCCCGGATCGAGGAAGACCGGCAGGGCGGAGCAGATGCGGTATCTTCCGCGCAAAAAAATATCTGGATCCGGCACGGCGAAAATATTGTGAACGTGAAATATTATCACCCGGCAGACCAGGCCTTAACCGGGGTCAGTATTTATGCCTTTGATGCGGACTTTAACCTGGTGCGCCGCATTGATGCGGCCTCTGCGGAATACCAGGACAACGCATGGGTGCTTTTTGACTGTACGGAGCAGCGCTTTTCCCCGGAAACCGGGAATCCGGCAGATGCCGGCGAGGCCGTGCAGGTGGTTCATCATAAACAAAAGGCAATGGCCCTGGATCTCAAACCCGCGGATTTCAGGCAGGTGGCCCGGGACTCCCAGGAAATGAGTTTTACCGCCCTGTGGAGCTATATTGCAAAAACCCGGGCCGAAGGCTATGACACCACCAAGTATGAGGTGGATTTATATGCCAAGACCGCCTTTCCCATGGTCTGTTTGATCATGACCCTGATGGGGGCGGGCATTGCCTTGCGGGGCAAAACCCGGGACGGCCTCGCAGTCAGCTTTGCCTACGGCATGATTACTGCGTTCGTATACTGGACGGTCTACAGTTTTTGCCTGTCGCTTGGCTACGGCGGGGTGCTGCCGCCGTGGCTGGCGGCCTGGAGTGCAAACGTGCTTTTTTTCCTGGCAGCCGGTGTGCTGCTGCTGAGCCTGGAATAAGAGCGGGTGGATATATTTTTTTAAAAATGGATGAAATGAAAGGCCTGCGAAAAAGAATCGAGTGCATCATGCAGACACCGGAGGAAGGCAAAGGCGTCCTGCACGGGGTGCTTTATGCGGCCTCCGGAGTATACGGCGCCGGGATCGGGCTGCGGAATGCCGGGTTTCGGGCGGGGGTGCTGCCGGTAAAAAGCCTGCCCTGCCGGGTGATATCCATCGGCAACATCACGGCCGGGGGCACCGGGAAAACGCCCATGGCCATCTACATGGCCCGGCAGATGCAGCAGATGGGCTACCGGCCCGCAGTGCTTAGCCGCGGCTACAAGGGCGGAGCGGAAAAGACCGGGGCCGTGGTCAGCGACGGCCGCAGCCTGTTTTCAGATTCCCGGGCGGCAGGAGACGAGCCTTTCCTGATGGCCTGCCGGCTCGGGGGCGTGCCGGTCCTGGTGGGGGCAAACCGCTATCAAAGCGGCATGCGGGCCGTGACCGAATTCGACCCGGACATGATTATACTGGATGATGCGTTTCAGCACCGGCAGCTCCACAGGGATCTGGACCTGGTGTTGATTGATGCCCAACGCGGCATCGGCAGCGGGCATTTGCTTCCCCGTGGAATGCTCCGGGAACCGGTCTCCGGGCTATCCCGGGCGGATGCGGTTGTGCTCACGCGCAGCGAAAAAGAGCAGGACGGCCCGGACATACCAGATCTTCCGGATAGGCCGGTTTTTCGTGCCGGGCACGTGCCTTACCTGGCCGGGCTCTATGACAGTGCCCACTATCCGGAATTGCATGTATCCGCGCTGGAACAGTCCGCCGGGTTTGAATGCCTGGAAGGACGCCGGATGTTTGCCTTTTCCGGAATCGCGCAGAACCGGGAGTTCCGCGGCATGCTGGAAAACCGGGTGGGCGGGCTTTGCGGTTTTGCCGGGTTTTCGGATCACTATTTTTATACGGAAAGGGATCTGCAGGACATTGCAGACCGGGCGCAATCCTGTGGTGCCGGGTATCTGGTGACCACGGAAAAGGATTTTATGCGAATCGCCGGCCGGTTGCCCGGCACCCTGCCCCTGGCGGTGGTGGGTGTGGAGATGGCATTTGTAAGTCCCGAAGAAGAGCAACGGTTTCTGGGTTTTGTCCGGCGGAAGCTGGCAGGGAAGGTTTCAGAGGCGTAAAGGGAAAAAAATGGGCGAACAAATAACACGGCCGGTACTGGATCAATTGCCGGCAGAAGTCCTTTCCAAGGGGCGCTGGGGCAATGCCGACCTGGTTTGCTGCCGTTATCGCGGGAAAACATGGGCGATCAAGGATTTCTCTCCATGCCCCCCGCTGGTCAAAAAGACCTGGGGCAGGTGGATGGTACGGCGCGAGTACAAGGCATTTATCCGGCTGATGGGCATTTCCGGAATTCCGCCCGATCCGTTCCTTTTGGACGCATATGCGGTGGGCTACCGCTTTATTCCGGGCAAAACCCTCCGCGAGGCGCGTGCCGAAGAACTTCCGGACGATTTTTTTTATCGCCTCGAAGACGTAGTGACACGCATGCACGAGCACCGCATTGTGCACCTGGATCTGCGCAATCGCCGCAATATCCTGATCTCGGAAAACGGCGCCCCCGTGCTGCTGGACTTCCAATCCTGCATGGATCTCACCCGCATCCCCCGCGTCTTCCAAGGCCTGCTCAGGGATATCGATCTTTCCGGGGTGTATAAGAACTGGATCAAGCTGCGGCCGGACCTGATGGATGAAGCCCGCCTGGCCCATCTTGCGCGCATGAACCGCAGGCGCTCGCTGTGGGTTTTCAAGGGATATCCCATGGGGACCAAGGGCAAGCGGCGAGGGTGAATTCCGGGAAGAATATTGTTTCACCACGAAGCGCACGAAGCACACGAAGTAATCTTTTATTGATTTTGTCTTCGTGCCCTTCGGGAGCTTCGTGGTTATATCCGTTTCAGGTCATTTCTTTGTCTGGCAAGAGAGGCTGAATGCATGTCATTTGCGGGTTTTTTCATAATGGCTTAATGAACGCAAAGAAGAAGAGCACCACGTAACACACTCCTACCAATGCCATGTTGCGCATCCCGTGATTCTGGGCAAAACTCTCAGCGTCAAATTTAAACAACTGGCTCGCATCAAAGCGCTTCAGGGATATTGGAACATAGGGATGCACATCGCGGCAGTAGGCCGCATAATCTTCTGCAAACAGTTCGGCAAGCACCTTTTCTTCCCGCCTGACCCGGTTGACCATGTAAAAGTAGTAAATAATGATACAGGCCAGCAGAATCCAGGGATTGCCGGTCATCATCAGGATACCGAAAACCAGAAAAAAACGGCCGATATACATGGGGTTGCGCACAAACATGTAGGGCCCCCCGGTCGTCAGGCGCTTTTTGGTCTTGATGGTGGCAAAGCACCACAGCTGCAACAGTTCGCCGAGAACCGAGACAATGAGTCCGGGCAGAAACCATTGTTTTTCAAGCTGGGTCAGCAGCAGGACGAACAGAAGCAAAATGAGCGGGAAACGCAGCTTCAGAAACGTTTTCCGGGCTTTCGTGCTGTTGAACAGTTCGTTGATACGGTCAATGATCGGGGCAGTCATGGCGTCACCTCTGTAGGTCCGGCGGATTGAGGGATTATCGGTTTGATTGCTGTTGCTCTGTGTCATCAATCATCAATTATCGCAAGCACCCGGGCAAGGTCTTCGGGCCGGTCCACGCTGATGCTTTTGTTGTCCGTGAGCACCACGTGGATCGGAATGCCGGCCTCCAGGAGCCGGAGCTGTTCAAGTTTTTCAATCTGTTCCAGCCGTCCCGGTCCGAGTGCCACAAACCGGTCCAGGGCGGATTTGCGAAAGGCATAAAGGCCGATATGGCAGTGATAGGCGGCATCCCGGCCATCCCGGGGATACGGGATCGGGGCGCGGGAAAAGTACAGGGCATGTCCGTCCGGGGCGAACGCGACTTTGACGCGGTCCGGGTTTTGTGCGGAATCCGGACCCATCGGGTGCGCCAGGGTCGTAACCGCGATCTCCGGATGTTGAAACGGCCCGATCATGGCCGAAAGCATGGCCGGTTCCAGCAGGGGTTCGTCTCCCTGGATGTTGACGATAACGCTCCGGTCGTCCATGTTCAAATACCCGGCGGCTTCCTGCACTCTATCGGTGCCGCTTTCATGGTCGCTTCGGGTCATGAGCACGGGTACGTCAAGGGCTTCTGCGGCTTCCGCAATCCGCGCGTCGTCGGTGGCAATGACGACCTGCCGGAATTCCGGGCATTGCATGGCCCTTGTATATACGTGCCAGAACATCGGCCTGCCCCGGATTTTTGCCAGGGGTTTTCCGGGAAACCGCGTGGATTCATATCGAGCCGGAATTACCCCGTAGCATGGCGGCAAATTTGTTGCGCTCATGAGGCCTTCCTTGTGAAACCCCTTGACAGATAATCTTCAATAACCCGGCAGGCCCGGCGGGTGCCGCCCCTGCGGGCGGCAATGTATTGTTCGGCCTGTTTTTGAATCTCTGCCCTGGCCGGCGGGTTGCGCAGCTCACCGACGAGCCGGTCGGCTGCCGCCTGCCAGTTGTTTTCCCGGAGGACAAGTCCCTGGCGGAAAATTGCTTCGCCGACCCAGAAAAAATTGTCCCAAAAAGGTCCGATAACCGGTCGATTGCCGTAAACCATCGGCTCCAGGAAATTCTGCCCCCCCAGGGGCGCTAGGCTGCCGCCCACGAATACCGCGTCAGCCAAAGCATAAGCATCCGTAAGCTCACCAAAAATATCCCACAGGATGACCTGGCCGGCTCGGGCGGATGACTGTAGTTTTGATCGGAAATCCCATTTTTCACCCATGCGGGAAAGCGTATTTTCCCAGTGCCCGAGCCGATGCATGTGGCGGGGAAACAGTGCGATTACCGCATCGGGTTGTCGATCGTGAATGTGCCGGATCAGATTCTCGACCTGGAGTTCTTCCTGTTCCCGGACGGAACCCAGCACCAGAAAACCGCCATCCGGAGGTATCAGGCGGGACAGCCCGGGGGCATTTTTCAGGCGCTGGGCCACGGGCAGCCGGTCAAACTTGATGTTGGGCATTTCAGACACGGTCTCCTTGCCGAACAATTCCGCAAACCGGGCGGCGTCTGCTTCGGAAACCGCAAGCACGCCCGCGGGGCGCAGCCGGTCGAGAAAGATCCGGCCCTTTTTGTAGCGTGACAGGCTTTTTTCCGTAATCCGGCCGTTAATGATCCATGCCGGGCGCCTGCGTCGTTTTAATGCATGCAGCAGGCCGGGCCAGATTTCGGTTTCCAGCAGTACCACCAGCTTCGGGTTGACCTGGGAGACCGCCTTTTCCATGATTCCGGGCTTGTCAAACGGGCACCATCCAAGCAGCAGGGTGATGCCCGGAGGGCCGGCGGAAATCTCCGCTGCGGCCTTTTCCAGGATATCCATTCCCTGGCGGGTATTGGTGGTGACTATCACCCGCACCGGCCTGCCCGGGGTCAGTCCCCGGATGATCGACCAGGCAAGGTAGGCTTCTCCGCCGGAGGCGGCCTGGATCCACAGGTCGGCCCGGGGCAGGCTGGATTCGAGCCTGCGCGCCGCATATCCTTCCTTGAGCCGGGAGTTCAGGCGCAGGACCGGGAGAAACAGGCCCCACCCGGCATCATAGAATTTTACTGCCAG
>JAIPEJ010000011.1 GCA_021737225.1 Desulfobacteraceae bacterium | reverse complement strand
GCCGGGTCCACCACGGATGCCACGCGGATGAAGTTCTTGGCAGCCGCACGGATCATGCAGGGCCCGCCGATATCGATATTGCCCCGGGCCTTTTCCGGGGTGACATCCGCGGACTCTATGGTCTGCTGGAAAGGGTAGAGATTGGCCACCACCATATCTATGGGCACGGCATTGGTGCGTTTCAAGTCCTTCTGGTGCTCCGGGTTGTGGGATTCTGTGAGCAGGCCGAGATAGATTTTAAAGTCCAGGGTCTTGACCAGGCCGCCCTGGGTCTCGGGCTGGCCGGTGTACTCCGATACCGGGGTGAGCACCTTTTCCGCCTTTTTGCCCAGGATTTTCTCGATTTGCTTGTACGTGCCGCCCGTGGACAGGATCCGGATTTTCGGGTTGTGCTTGACTATCCCGGGCACGAAATCCTCCAGCCCGGTTTTGTCTGATACGCTGATTAAAACCGTGTTGACTTTGACCAGGTCGTCGATCTTGTTTACGATATTTTTGCTCATGTTCTCCTCCGTGCCGGTTCGGGTCGCGGATATCGGTTTATAGGGGCACCGGGTCGATCAGGCCGGAAAGGCCCCGGCTGACAAACGCGGGCAGGGCAAAGGCCGCCCTGTGGATCGCCGGGTTGTAGTACTGCATGGAAATGCCGGCGGCAGATGGCCGTTGCGGGTCAAAATCCTTTATCGGGCACAGGCCCCTGGTGGCAAATCCGAAGCTCCACAGGCCGCCCGGATAGGTGAGCGTGGAAAACGTGTACATGTGGATCTTTTCAAAGAACGGCCGCTGGTTGGAAAACATGGACTCCTGGATTTCCCGGTCGTAAAACGGGGACTCGGACTGGGAGACCATGATGCCTTTTTCCCCGAGCAGCCCGGCGACGTTTTCGTAAAACGTTTTGTCAAACAGGGGCTGGGCCGGCCCGATGGGGTCGGTGGAGTCAATTAGCACCGCGTCAAAGGTCTCCTGGCACCGGGCCACGTATTTCACCCCGTCGTCGATGATCAGCTCCAGGCGGGGGTCATCCAGGGCGCGGGAAACTGAGGGGATGTGTTTTTTGCACGCATTGACCACCATTTCATCGATTTCCACCATCACGGTCCGCTCAACTGTTTCATGCCGCAGCACCTCCCGGGCCGTGCCCCCGTCTCCGCCGCCGATAATGAGCACCCGTTTGGGATTCGGGTGGGTAAAAAGGGGCACGTGGGCGATCATTTCATGATATACGAACTCGTCGCGTTCGGCGACCATGACAATGCCGTCGTTTAACAGCATGGCCCCGTGCCCGGCGGTTTTGACCACGTCCACCTGCTGATACGGGCTGGTGCCGGAAAAAAGCGTATCCTCCACCTTGAATCCAAGGGAAACGATATCCTGGTGGGTTTCGGTGACCCACAGGTCCAGCTTGTTTTCTTTTTCGGTCATCCGGGCGATCTCCTTGCAGTCATGAAAGAAACGCGGATCGTCGGTTACCGGGAAAAGCTGTAAAATCCGGATAATATGCCGAAATATCGGTCAATCCGCAAACTTCGAATTTATACCATGTTTTGCCCGGGGCGTAAATCATAAATCCGGCGGTCCGGCGGGGAAGTTTGCGCATCTGCTGTCCGCTGGTCGCGCCCAATGCATCTGCGCCAACCACCCCGCCGGACCGCCGCGGGAAACCGCCTGGGAAGATTTTTTAGATACCAGTTTTGTTTCCGGCGGCGGGGAGGGGGTTCCTATTCAGACCGGACAAAGTTGGCAAAAAGAACCGCATATCCGGAGTCAAATTCGTAAAGGCTTTTTTCCGAGCGCCGGTAGCCGGGGATCTGCCTGGGAAGTTTGCCTTCGCCCGGGTCGCGCTCGGATACGGCCTCCGTGAAGACCAGGGTGAAGTGCCGGGGGCGGAAGGCTTCCGTGATCCGGCCGATCCGGTCGCGGTAGTCGGGCTCGGCCACGTTGGTCTCAAAGCTGGCATAGGAGCCGTCTTCTTCGGGAGTCACATGAATGGTGACGTACTGTTCCCCGGAAATGCGGTTCATGGAATAGCCGTAGGGCTCAAAGACAAAGGCATCGGTTTTCATATCGGTGTACAACCGATCAATCCCGGTACGGGCCTCGATATCGGCAGCAGTTTCCCCGGACTGCGGAATAAAGGCTTTTAACGCAGAGTTATCCAGGTCGTGCATGAGAAGCTCCAGGGTTTCGTCTTCTTCGTCTTCGGCAATATTTGCCCCGGGCGTGTATGCATAGAAAATATGGACGTGATCGTGGTTTGCCGGGCCCAGGCGATAGCTTTTACCCCTGAAATGATGGGCAAGGCTTGCCACGTCAGCCTCAAAGTCAGAGGTCTGGGCCTGCGGATACATCAGGTTTTTGCGCTCGTAGAAGAAAAAGGCCACCCGCTCGCGGTCGATGACCCGGATGAGCTTGGGTATGGCTTTTACCAGCGCGGTTTTGCCGCAGGTGATCATTAAAACCCGGTCATCCCAGACAAACAGGCTGGATTCGGACAACAGGTACGCATCCATCTCGGAGTTGGAAATGCGGCTTACGATTTCCGCGCCGCTGGCGTGCACGACCGCATCCCACCTTCCGTCCGAATTGTCGCGCAGCTTCGGATCCGGTTGCGACAGAATGATTTCCAGCTTTTTCTCAGGGCCTTCAAATTCCATGACCATCTCCCTGTTTTACTGGTAATGATAAATTATTCATTTTTACAAAAAAATGCAGACATTGACAACCGTATACCTGTGTCCCCGGGGAATACGTTGATGCCTTTCAGATCTTGTAAATATTCGTATACAGGCGTTGAACCGGTATCTTCGCAGAACCACAGGCTTTGTATACTTTTCCGTCCTCGTCTGATATTATCGGGAAAACATTACACTGGTTTTATCACAAAGGAGATTGTATGCAGATTCGTTTTTACGGTGCGGTACGGGAAGTCACGGGTTCGATGCACATGCTGGAAACCGAAAAGGACCGGATTCTGCTTGACTGCGGCATTTTCCAGGGCCGGCGCGAGGAGGCCGACCGGAAAAACCGGGTACTGCCCTTTGATCCCGGAATTATCACAAACGTTGTGCTTTCCCATGCCCACATCGATCACTCGGGCCGGATTCCGCTGCTGACAAGCAGGGGGTTTGCCGGCAATGTCATCTGCACCCGGGCCACTGCGGATGCCTGCGGGTATCTGCTGGCCGACAGTGCGCATATCCAGGAGTCGGATTCAGATTATTTGAATTACAAGCGGCTGCTTTCGGCCATAACCGAGATGAGCGGCCAGGACCGGGAGGCGGTCAAGCGCAAACTCAAGAAAAACGGGCAGAAGGATCAGGATGCAATTGAGGCCTACATGGAGCGCTACGGACTGGCCAGGGTCAAGCCCCTGTATACAGCAGAAGCGGCTGAGCAGTCCCTGAGTCAGTTTTTCGGCCAGCCTTACCGCCACCCGGTTGCTGCCGGGCGGGGCATGGAGTGCGTGTTCTACGATGCCGGGCATATCCTGGGTTCAGCCGTGACAATTATCCGTGCACAGGAAAACGGCCACACCTACAATATCTGTTATACCGGCGATCTGGGGCGTTTTGACAAGCCCATCATCCGGAATCCGGAGCTGCAGTTTGCAGAAGAACACCGGAATATTGATTTGATGCTCATGGAAAGCACGTACGGCAACCGGACCCACGAACCCGTGGCAGACATGGCGCCCCATTTGAAAAGGATCATTACCGAGACCGTGGAGCGCGGGGGCACGGTGCTCATCCCTTCCTTTGCTTTCGGCCGCACCCAGGAACTGCTCTATACCATACATGAACTCTACAACAAGGGCGAGGTGCCGAAAGTGCCCATTTACGTAGACAGCCCGCTTGCCACCCGCATTACAAAGGTCTACGGGGAGCACCCGGAGGTTTATGACAAGCAGACCCACAGGGATTTTCTCAGAGAAGGGGTCAATCCCTTTATGTTTGATCATCTGCACTTCACCGAATCCGTGGAGGAATCCATGGCCCTGATGCGGGAGCAAAAACCGCACATCGTGCTTTCTGCCTCGGGTATGTGCGAAGGCGGACGGATCCTGCATCATCTGCGATACAAGATTCACAGTGAAAAAAACACCATCCTGATCGTGGGCTACATGGCCGCCCATACCCTGGGGCGCAGGCTCCTGGACAAGGGGCGGGAGTATGCGGAAAAGGGCCGGCAGGGCGAACCACCCATGATGCGGTTCATGAATAAGGAATATCCCCTGAAAGCCCGGGTGGAGAGCCTGGAAGGTTTTTCCGCACATGCGGACAAAGATGAAATGCTGCGCTTTTTAAAAGAATCCAACCTCCGGGTCAGGCACATCGCCCTGGTCCACGGCGAAGAAGAACAGATGAGCGCCTTTGGCAAGACCCTGGAAAACGCGGGCTACAAGGTGTTCGTGCCCCGGGCGGGCGAAGGGCTGAGAGTGCGCAAGTAGGGGGAAAGGTTCAGGCCTGCTGCTGCTGTTTTCGCCGGATGATTTCCTTGGCCGGAATCAGGCCGGTGGCTGCCGCGGATACGATGTTGCCGGCCACGCCCGGACCGTCGCCGGCCACGAAAAGGCCCGGGATTTCGGTTTCCAGGGTGTTGCCGGTCTGGACCTGGGTGGCGAAAAACTTGATTTCCGGGGCATAGAGCAGGGTCTCATCGTTTGCCACCCCGGGCACCATCTGGTTGAGCTTTTCCAGGCCTTCCATGATGTTGGTGAGAATCCGCTCCGGCAGTGCCATGGCGATATCGCCGCAGACCACGTTTTTCAGGGTCGGGCGAATGGAGCTTTTTTCAATGCGCGACCATGTGCTGCGCCGGCCCCGTTTTAAATCCCCCATCCGCTGCAGAAGCGGCCGGCCCCCGCCGATCAGCGAGGCCAATCGCCCGATGGATTCACCGTATGCCTGGTTGTCCGTGACCGGGTCGGTGAGCACCACCTTGGACAGAAATGCGAAATTGGTGTTCTCGGATTTGCGGTCCATGTAGGCGTGGCCGTTGACGCAGACGAAATCCCGGTAGTTTTCCTGGGTGACAAACCCGCCGTTGTTGGTGCAGAAAGTCCGGGTCTCGTCGTCATACTTGGCGGTCTGGATGAAAAAGGAGGGATCATAGATCACGTCGCACAGCTCGGCCATGATGTCCCGGTGCACTTCCACGCGCACACCCACCTCGATGCCCCGCTGGTGCATGTGAATGCCGAAGCTGCCGGCCAGCGACGAAATCCAGTCCGCCCCTGCCCGGCCCGGGGCAAGGATGACCGATTCGGCAAGATAGGCGCCTTTTTTCGATATCACCCGGATGCTTCCCGGGGCCTCGGGCACCACGTCCGTGACCGGTTCCGAGGTTCGGAGGTCGACTTTGTTTTCCAGGGCCGCCTGCATCCGGGCGATGTATTCCGGGAGCCGGTCGCTGCCCAAATGCTTCTGCCGGATGAGCAGCAGGTCACTGCCGTGTTTCCGGGCGTGTTTGCGAAGCTCTCCGGCCGCCTGCATATTGGTGGGGTAGACCGGTCCGGTCATGCCGAATGCATCGAAAATCGCCTCGGTTTCATCGATTAGCGCCCGGGCCTCACCGATCGGCATGAACTGGGTCAAATCGGTTTTTCCGAGCTTCGGGATGAAGTTGAGCTTGCCGTCTGAAAACAGGCCCGCGCCGCCAATGCCGCACAAAACATCGCAGGGCTGACACTGCGGGCATTTTGAGCCTTCATTGATGGGGCATTTCCTTTGATGCGGCGGTTTGCCCTTTTCAAGGAGCAGTACCTTGAGGGCGCAGCGGCCGGCCAGATAGTGGGCGGCAAACAGGCCGGCCGGCCCGCCGCCCACTATCACGACATCGTATTTTTCCGGGGGTTGGGAGGTCATCAAGAGGTCGCCGGTTTTTGTCTCGGGCTTTTTAGCGTGCGTGCCGCGCTATTTCCGCAGCGGGGTGATCTGTTGCCGTGCCTTGCTGCAGACCAGGTCCGCGGCTGCCTGCGGCGAATAATTTTCCATGTCAAGGATTAGGTCATAGAGCGAAGGATCCTGCCAGTCCACCTGGAAGTATTTTTGAATGTAGGCCTTTTTTTCCTGCTCCTCGCTTTTAATCGTCTGTTCTGCGGTCTTGCGGGAATAGTTCAGTGTTTCCATGGTTTGCTGAACTTTCTGTTCATGTGATTTTTTCAGCAGCACATGAAAGGTCTCCGGCTTTTTCCGGAGGATGCACTGGGCGCCCCAGCCCAGGATCACCGCGTTTTCATTTTTGTAAATGTTTTCCACCAGCTCCCGGGTCTTGTCGTAATAGGTCGTGTCATCAAGGCAGCCGTGTTCCCGGTCCACAACCCGCTGGACAATCGAGCAGGTGTATCGGTCCAGGTATCGCAGGATGTTGGAGCTTCCGGGCTTGAGGAAAGTTTCGGCCTCGCTTTTTGACATGTTTAGCTGTTTTGCCACTTCTGCCACCAGTTGTTCGCCGATGTATTCAAATCCGAGTTTCTCGGCCACCCCGGTTGCCACGCGCTGGCCGCCGGCCCTGTACTCACTGGTCACGGTAATTACTGCCATATTCGTCTCCTTGTTTCCGGTCCCGTGCTGTATCTGCCAATTCGCTTTCACGAAGTTATGGACAAAATACTAAGCCCGATCCACCCGCCAGTCAAGCAGCAATTCCCGACAGCAATTTCCGGGTAAAAGGCAAACTGCCTGTCCCTGTCCGCGCAGGAAAACAAATCAATGGAAAGAACATGCAGTTCCGGGGAAATCCCCGTTTTGCAGGCATTCAAGGACCTACCCACTTTGCCCCACATACTCTGGATTTAAATTAGTATTTAAAATTACATGCAAAAATTAAAGTTTTCCGGATGTTTTTTCCTTGACAAATCATTTAGTTCATGTAGATTTTGGTTAAAAGTGGTGTAAAGTGGGTTAAAAGGGGACGCACATGTTCCGGGGAAGTTCATATCACACAATCGATGACAAGGGGCGCATCAATATTCCGTCCCGATTCAGGGAACTGATTCGGAACAACGGCGGCAACGGGCTGGTGTTGTCCGGCCCGGGCCTGGATGAACAGGGCCTGGTTGCCTACCCCTACAAGAACTGGGAGATGGTCGAGGACAAGATTCTGCGGATGGCGGAAAAAAGTCCGTCCATGCGGCGATTCAGGCGGATTTTTATCGGCGAGTCCGCAGAATGCACCCTGGACAGGCAGGGCCGGATTTTAATCCCCCAGTCCCTGCGGGATTATGCAGGGTTGGAAAAAGATATCGTGTTGGTCGGGGTGCTTGATCATTTCGAGATATGGTCCCTGGAAAACTGGAATGAGGAAAAGCGCAAACTTCACGAGGAGGACATGCAGGATGAGGAGGTTTCCAACGAAATTGCCAGACTAGGACTGTAATCCATGAGTTATCGACATATCCCCGTAATGCGCGAACAGGCGATTCAATACCTGGATTGTGCGCCGGGCAAACGGGTTGTCGATTGCACCCTCGGCGGTGCCGGGCATGCAAAAGGCATTGTGGAAAAAATTTTGCCGGATGGCCTGCTAATCGGTATCGACCAGGACGCGGATGCCGTGGAACATGCACAACAGGTGCTTGCGCCCTATGCCCGGAATATCCGCCTGATTCATGACAATTTTGTCAACCTTCCGCATATCCTCCTCCGGCTCGAAATTGACGCAGTTGATGCGATCCTCGTGGACCTCGGACTTTCCTGGGACCAAATCGAATTCTCCGGCAGGGGGTTTTCCTTTCGAAAGGCGGAGCCGCTGGATATGCGAATGAATCCGCAGGCGTCGCAAAGCGCGGCAGCCATCGTCAATACAGCCGGCACAGACCGACTGGCCCGGATTTTCAAGGATCTGGGAGAAGAGCGGTGGGCCGGCCGCATTGCCCGGAAAATCGGGGAGCGGCGCAGAACCGAAGCAATTGAAACCACCGGGCAGTTAGCCGATGTCGTGCGTAGCGCCATACCCCGAAAAGATGCGGCCAAGCGCAAAATCGACCCGGCGACCAAGGTGTTTATGGCGCTGCGCATTGCGGTCAACCGGGAACTGGAAGTGCTGGACACGTTTCTCGATGAAGCAGTGGCGCACCTGGCGCCCGGCGGACGGATCTGCGTGATCTCGTTTCATTCGCTGGAAGACCGGATGGTCAAGCAGCGGTTCAATCGTTTTGCCCGGGGGTGTGAATGCCCGTCGGGTTTTCCCGTCTGCACCTGCGGGAAACAGCCGGAGCTCAAGGTATTGACCCGAAAGGTCTGCAAGCCGTCTGAAGCGGAAATCAGTGATAATCCAATGTCCCGCAGTGCCAGGCTGCGGGCGGCTGAAAAACTGCCGTAACCGGTTAAAGGGATCTGCCCTGCGGAGGGGATTGTGAGTCAAAACAGGAAAAATGCCGATCCGATGCTGACTCCGGGAAGGGTTTTTGCCTGCATGCTCTTGATGCTGGTCCTGATTGCGGAGGTGTTTTTCGATACCTGGTGCGGGGTGCAGTGCCGCCGCATGGGATATGAAATTGTTGAGGCCAGATCCCGGCAGGAGGAGCTGATTGAGACCCGCAAGAAACTCCGTATCGAGCGGGGAAGGCTCAAGTCTCCCCAGGTGCTCGGCACCCGGGCGAAAAAGCAGCAGGGGCTGATGACGCCAAAACCCGAACAGGTAATAATCATCCAATGAAGCCGGACAGGGAAAAAGAGGAAAAGGCCATTTCCAGGCGGAATCGCCGCATGCTGGTGGTGGGCTGCGTGTTTACGCTTTTTTTCCTGGTGATTGCATTTAAGGCGATTTACCTGCAGGTCTTCGAAGATACGCGCCTTTCCCGCGAAGCCTCCGGCGAGTACTCCCGTTCGGTCAAACTCCGGGAAAAGCGCGGAACCATATACGATGCCAATTCGCGGGAACTCGCGGTCAGCACCAGCGTGATGGCCGTGGGCGCCCATCCCGACCGGATTGATCAACCGGCAAGGGCGGCCGCGGTGATGGCCGAAGAGCTGGACCTGGAGAAAAGCGGACTCACGGAAAAACTGCGCTCGGATGCCTCTTTTGTCTGGATCCGGCGCGATGTATCCCCGGAAAAAGCCAGGGCCCTGGATCGGCGGATTGATCAGGGGCTGGAGCTTGTGGACACTTATTCCCGGGTATATCCGCACAAGAGCCTTGGCGCCCAGGTGATCGGGTTTTCCGGCGTGGACGGCCACGGCCTGGAAGGCGTGGAATATTACTACGATACCCGTCTCAAGGGAGACCCCCGGCAGTGGACGATTGTCAAGGATGCCCTGGGCCGGATCTTTCAGCGTTCCAGCCCGGAGCAGACACCGGAGGAAGGCAAGAACCTGGTGCTGACCCTGGATGCCAATATTCAATATATCACCGAGGAGGCACTCAAAAAGTCGGTTTTAAAATTTAATGCCGAATCCGGCATGGCCCTGGTCATGGAACCCCAGACAGGTGCGATCCGGGCCGTTGCTCATTACCCGGAATTCAATCCCAACGCCTTTAACCGGTTTCCGCGGCGGAACTGGCGGAACCGGGCAATTACGGACTCGTTTGAGCCGGGATCCACGTTCAAGATTTTTCTGGCTGCGGCTGCCCTGGAATCCGGGCTGTATACCCCCGATACGATCGTGGATTGCGAAAACGGCAGGTATTCGAGCTACGGCCGCGTGATTCAGGATACGCACCCTTATGATGAACTGACCCTGACAGAGGTGATAAAATACTCCAGCAATATCGGCGCCGTGAAAATCGCCGAGGCCATCGGCCCGAAAACTTTTTATGACACACTGCGCGATTTCGGTTTCGGTGAGAAGACCGGCATTGACTGCCCGGGCGAAACCGCGGGGCGTCTCAGGCACTACCGGAACTGGCACGGCATTGACAATGCGACAATCGCATTCGGGCAGGGGGTCTCGGTCTCTGCCGTTCAGTTGCTATCAGCGGTTTCGGCCATTGCCAATCACGGTGTGCTCATGAAACCGCGGATTGCCAAGGCGGTCACCAACCCGGACGGCAGCATCGCGGACAGTTTCGAACCGGAAATGATGCGCCGGGTGATATCCGCGGACACTGCAGATCAGCTCAAGGAGATGATGCGGGCGGTCACCGAGCACGACGGCACCGGCCGCCATGCCGCGCCGGAAGGATATGCGGTCTGCGGGAAAACCGGGACTGCCCAGATCTTAAACGATCAGGGCACTTATAAAAACAGCGAATACAATGCCCTGTTTGTCGGGTTTGCCCCGGCCGAATCGCCCGAGTTGGCCGCGCTGGTCATTGTCAGGGCGCCCAAGGTCAACCATTACGGCGGCAAGGTGGCGGGCCCCGCGTTTGCCGAAATCATCCGGGAATCTTTCAATTATATGAACATCGCCCCGAGGGTTGTGCAAAATTCCGGAAATCGCGGCGATGAGAAAGAGGGCGCATGAAACTCTCCGAGCTCATAGCGGCCATTTCTCAGGCAAGCGTGTATTCTTCAGCGGCTGCTTCGGTAAAATCTTCAAATCCCGAAATCACCGGGGTGCATTACCGATCGGACCGTGTGGCCCCGGGCGCTGTGTTTGTGGCACTGCCCGGACAGAACGCAGACGGTCATGATTTTGCAGCAGATGCGGTCGCCCGCGGTGCCGCGGCCGTTGTGGTCCAGCGCCCCATGGACCTGGATGCCTGCGTGGTTGTCGTGGAAAATACACGTCTGGCCCTGGCTCAAGCCGCCGCGGCGTTTTACCGGTATCCCGCAAATAAGCTGAGCCTGATCGGGATTACCGGAACCAACGGAAAAACGACCACCGCCTGTCTGCTGGAGCACATACTGCAGTGCCGCGGATTTTGCACCGGCGTGATCGGCACGCTGAACTATCATTATGCCGGAAAAACCGTTAAAAGCGGTCTGACTACCCCGGAGGCCTCGGATTTGCAGCATCTGCTGGCAGGCATGGTTGATGCCGGGGTCACCCACGTGATTATGGAAGTGTCTTCTCACGGGGTGGTGCTCGACCGGATTGCGCAATGCAGTTTTGCAATCGGGGTGTTTACGAATCTGAGCCAGGATCACCTGGATTTTCACAAGGATATGGCGCACTACTGGGCGGCCAAAAAGCGTTTTTTTACGGAATTTTTGCAGGGGGAAAACGCCGCGGCGGTGATCAACATGGATGACCACAGGGGCAAAGAACTCCATGATGCATTGGCCGGGATTCGCCGTGTTCGGGTGGGGCTCGGAAACGCGGCGCGGATATGGCCCTCCGGACTGGCGTTTGATGCAGGCGGTATTTCGGGGCTGCTTCACCTGGAAGACAAAACCGTTGCGTTTCATTCGCCGCTGGTGGGCCGGTTTAATCTGGAAAACATCCTCTGTGCCGCAGGCGCGGCCGCGGCCCTGGAGATTGCCCCGGAGACAATTGCCGAAGGCATTGAAACCTTTACTTTCGTGCCCGGTCGCCTGGAGCGGGTTGCCAATACCCTGGACCGGCACGTTTTCGTGGATTTTTCCCATACCCCGGCAGCCCTGGAAAACGTGCTGGCCGCGCTCAGGCGGCTCGGCGCCGGGCGCCTGATATGTATTTTCGGCTGCGGCGGCGACCGGGACCGGGAAAAGCGACCCCTGATGGGGGAGATTGCGGGAAAGTACGCGGACCTGGCAGTGGTGACATCGGATAATCCGCGCACCGAAGCACCGGAACGAATTATTGAAGATATCGTGGCGGGAATGCACGACTTTACCAGGGTGGCGCCGGAAAGTCTGGGGCCGGATTTTGCCCCGGGAACGTTTGCGGTTGAACCCGACCGCAGACACGCCATCCGCGTGGGAATCCGAGTTTCAAGGCCCGGAGATGCAATACTGATTGCCGGAAAAGGGCATGAAACTTACCAGATCATCGGAAACACCACCGTGGCCTTTGACGACCGGGTGGAGGCCGAACAGGTGCTTTCATGGGGAATGAACGACGTTGTCGATACCGTGGACGATTGACGACATTTTAACCGCTACAGGCGGCGAGCTGGTCAGCACCACGGATGTGGCGCAGTTTTCCGGCGTGGGCATTGATTCGCGCAAAATAGGGACCGACGAGGTCTTTGTGGCCATTTCCGGCCAGCGCCGTGACGGGCACAGTTTTCTGCCCGGTGTGGTCCGGCAGGGTGTGCGATGCGTGATCGTGTGCAGGGACAAACTGGATATGCTGCCGGTTTCCAACTGGCAGGCCGAGGCAGTGGCTTGTGTTTCGGTCGAGGATACAGCCAAAGCGCTGGGGGCGCTGGGGGCCTATCAGCGAGAGCGGGCGGGCGTGCCGGTGATTGCGATCACCGGGTCTAACGGCAAAACCACCACCAAGGAGATGGCAGCCAGGGTGCTGGGCCGGCAATTCCGGGTGCTGGCCACCTACGGCAACCTCAACAACGAGATCGGGCTGCCCCTGACGCTTCTGGAGTTGGGTCCGGAACATCAGGCCGCAGTGGTGGAGCTGGGCATGAATCATCCCGGGGAAATCAGGTACCTGTCCGGGCTGTGCCGGCCTGATATAGGTCTGATTACCAATATTGGTCCGGCACACCTGGAGGGGCTGGGCAGCATCGCGGCGGTTGCCGAAGCCAAGGCCGAGATGCTGGAAAACATCCGGCCGGGCGGCACGGTCGTACTCAACGCCGACGATGACTGGGGGCAATGGCTTGCCGCGCGCGCACAACAGCAAGTAGTCTTTTTTGGATATCACGGGCAGGCCCGGGTTCGGGCGGAAAATATCGAGCCGGGCGAAAAAGGACTTTTATTTACATTAATTTTGCCGGATGCCGCAGTCCGGGTCGAGCTCCAGCTCCCCTGGGGCTTTATGGTGCACAACGCCCTGGCCGCGGCGGCAGCGGGGTACATGATGAATATTCCAGCCGAAGCCATTGGAGCGGGACTGGCCGAATTCCGGCCGGTCTCCGGGCGCATGGCGGTTTATCGAACGCCGGCGGGCGCCTATATTATCGATGATACGTATAACGCAAACCCCGGCTCCATGAAAACCGCCATCCGGTCGCTGGCGGCATTAAGCGACCGGAAGCGGGGCATCCTGGTGGCCGGCGACATGCTGGAGCTCGGCGATGCCGCAGCCTCCCATCATGAGTATATCGGCCGGCTTGCCGCCGGCGCCGGGGTCAATCACCTGTACCTTTCCGGGGAGTTCGCCTCCAGGGTGGCCTACGGCGCGCGATGTGCCGGGATGAAAGGCGGTGATATCTTCGTGGGCACCCGGGAAGACATTGTCAAGGATCTCGAACATCATCTGCGGCCAGGGGACTGGGTCCTGGTCAAGGGCTCCCGGAGTACCGGCATGGACGAAATCGTTGCCCGGCTGACCGCAGCGGCACGGATTCACGCGACGGATGCAGCCGTGGAAGGGGACTAAACAGTCATGCTTTATCATTTATTATATTCCCTGCATACCGAGATCTCGGCCTTCAACGTGTTCCGGTACATCACGTTTCGGACCATTTATGCAGGTCTGACCGCGTTTTTGATCTGTTTTGTCCTGGGGCCCTGGATGATCCGGGTGCTCCGGGAAAAGCAGATCGGCCAGTACATCCGACGGCTCGGTCCGGCCTCGCACCAGGACAAGGCGGGGACCCCCACCATGGGCGGGGCGCTGATCCTGCCGGCCGTACTGCTTTCAGCGGTTTTGTGGATGGACTGGACAAACAGGTATGCCTGGATCGTGCTTTTCATTACCACGGCGTATTTTCTGATAGGTTTTGCCGACGATTACCTCAAGCAGATCCAGAAACGCAACCGGGGGCTGCGGGCATGGCAGAAATTTTCTCTCCAGATCGCGGCCGCCGGCATTGTCGGGGCAGTGCTGTACCTGCAGCCCGATTTTTCCACCCAGATCACGGTTCCCTTTTTCAAGGGAGTTTCACCGGAGCTGGGCGTGGCTTATATCCTGTTTGTCATTCTCGTGATCGTGGGCACTTCCAACGCGGTCAATCTCACCGACGGGTTGGACGGCCTGGCCGTCGGGCCGGTGATTATTGCCGCGGCCACCTACATGCTTTTTGCATATGTGGCCGGAAACGTGAAAATCGCCGATTACCTGCAGATCAATTACGTGGCCGGCAGCGGGGAGGTGACTGTGCTGTGCGGTGCCCTGGCCGGGGCGGGTCTGGGATTTTTGTGGTTTAACGCTTACCCGGCCGAAGTGTTTATGGGCGATGTGGGTTCGCTGCCGCTGGGCGGCGCCCTGGGAACCGTGGCCGTGATTACCAAGCAGGAGATCCTGATGGTGATCGTGGGCGGAGTGTTCGTGGTGGAGGCCCTGTCCGTGATTTTCCAGGTGGGATACTTCAAGATGACAAACGGCAGGCGGATATTCAAAATGGCGCCGCTGCACCATCACTTTGAGCTCAAAGGCTGGGCCGAGCCCAAGGTGATCGTGCGCTTCTGGATCCTGGCCATCATCCTGTCGCTGGTGGCCATAAGTACGTTGAAGCTGCGGTGAAACCACGAAGCACACGAAGCGCAAATTTAACAGAGAAAATTCCGCTTCGCGGTCTTCGTGATCTTCGTGGTGATAAAGAATCCGGCGAATAATCGGAAAGAAAGTAAAAGACATCGGTTAATGGAGCTTCGAAACAAACATATCACCGTGGCTGGCCTGGGAACAACCGGGCAGGCCCTGGCGCAATTTCTGCACCGGCGGGGGGCGCATGTCACCGTGACCGACAGCGCACCCGAGGCCGATCTGGGCGAGGCCCCTGCAAAGTTGCGGGAGCTGGGCGTGCGCCTGGAGCTCGGCGGCCACGGGAAGGGCGTTTTTGAAAGCGCCGACATGATTGTTTTGAGTCCGGGCGTGCCTCATACCATCGAACCCGTGGCGCGGGCCCGGAAATCCGGCGTGCGGGTGATCGGGGAAATCGAGCTGGCCGGCCGGTTTATTTCCGCCCCGGTTGTGGCGGTCACCGGCACAAACGGGAAATCCACGGTAACCCGGCTGATCGGGCAAATGCTGGATGCGTCGGGATTGACGGTGTTTGTGGGCGGAAATCTGGGCACGCCGCTGATTTCCCATGCAGACGAAAACAGGCCCGCTGACGTGGTGGTTGCGGAAATCAGCAGTTTTCAGCTCGATACCGTAGAGACGTTTCGGCCGAAGGTGGCGGTGTTGCTCAACATCACCGCAGATCACCTGGATCGGTACCCGAGCCTGTATGCTTACGGCGCAGCCAAGGCCAGAGTCTTTGAAAATCATACCGGGACGGATACCGCGGTGATCAACGCGGCCGATGCCCTGATCATGAAACTGGCCCGGGATATTCGTTCCCAAAAATGTTTGTTTAATGCGGATGTAGATGAAGGCTGCAGCGCAAAGCTTGACGAATACGGGATAAACGCATCCCCGGCCGGCTCCGGCCCGGTCCGTATTACTTACGATGACATTCCCATGGTCGGCCGTCATAATTATGAAAATGTGGCGGCTGCTGTGCTGGCGGCGATGGCCGCCGGTGCAGAGCCCGACGGGGTGGGGGCCGGCATCCGGGGTTTCCGGCCGGATCCGCACCGGCTGGAATGGGTCGCGCAAATCCGGAGCGTTAATTATTATGACGATTCCAAGGGCACCAACGTGGATGCGGTTTGCCGGGCAATTGAAGCGGTAAGACCGCCGGTGGTGCTGATTCTGGGAGGCCGGGATAAGGGCGGCGGCTATGGCGGGTTGGCCGATTCAATCCGGCGTCATGTAAAAGCCATGGTCCTGCTGGGTGAAGCTGCAGATGCAATCGAGCGGGAACTCGGCGGCATGGTTCAGACCTGCAGAGCGGACTCCATGGCCGAGGCCGTAGGCCTGGCTGAGGGCCTGGCGGATGCCGGGGATACGGTCCTGCTTTCGCCGGCGTGTTCCA
Organism: Desulfobacteraceae bacterium; assembly: GCA_021737225.1. Taxonomy (GTDB): domain Bacteria; phylum Desulfobacterota; class Desulfobacteria; order Desulfobacterales; family Desulfosalsimonadaceae; genus Desulfosalsimonas. The sequence continues at coordinate 15,607 of JAIPEJ010000011.1, read as the reverse complement.
GTTTTGACATGTATGAAAGCTATGCCGGCCGGGGCCGGGACTTTCAACAGGCGGTGCATAGTCTGGAGAACCGGAAAAATGGATAACAGTGCGCAAAAAATCAAGCCCGCAGGCGGCAGGCCCGATCCGGTGCTGTTGTTTCCGGTGATCATGCTCATCGGTATCGGCATTGTCATGGTCTACAGCGCCAGCAGCGAGATCGCACTGCGCACATACGGCAGCGAGTATTACTTTCTTATCCGCCAGCTCATATACGCGGTTCTGGGAATTTCCGGGATGCTGGTGTGCGCGTTTTTCCCGTACCGGATCCTTAAGCCGTTGAGCTATGTCCTGCTTCTGGCCGCAACTGTTATGCTCGGCGCAGTGCTGATTCCGGAGGCGGGGCGTTCTGCAGGGGGTGCCACCCGGTGGCTCCAGTTTATGGGGGTTTCCTTTCAGCCTGCGGAATTTGCGAGGCTGGCGCTGATCGTGTTCATGGCCTATTCCCTGACCAAGAAGCAGGTGAAGGTTACGGATCCGACCATCGGGTTTCTGCCGCATTTTCTGGTTTTGTGCGTGTTTACGATGCTGATCATGATGCAGCCGGATTTCGGCACTGTTGCCATGTTCTGGATGCTGGCATGGATCATCATGTTTGCCGGAAGGGTTCCCCTGCTGCACCTGGCCTCCGCCCTGATCGTGGTGATGCCACTGGGCCTGTGGCTCCTGGTTTCGGCCGACTATCGCCTGAAACGGTATATGACGTTTCTGGATCCCTGGAAATATCCCCTCGACGAGGGATACCAGATTATTCACTCGCTGATGGCCTTCGGTTCGGGCGGCCTTCTCGGAAAGGGTTTCGGCGAGGGGTATCAAAAACTGTTTTACCTGCCCACCCCGCACACGGATTTTATCTTTTCCGTGCTCGGCGAAGAGGGCGGACTTGTATGGGTGCTGTTCGTGGTGCTGCTTTACCTGGTGATCCTGTGGCGGGGCATGCGGATTGCCACCAGCGCCCGGGACTGTTTCGGCTCCCTGCTGGCATTCGGGATCACGGCTTCAATTGCGCTGCAGGCAATTGTAAACATGGGTGTGAACCTGAGCCTGCTGCCCACCAAGGGACTGTCTCTGCCGTTTTTGAGCTACGGCGGCTCTTCTTTGGTGTTTAACCTGGGATGCATCGGCATCCTGATGAATATCGGGACATCAAAAGAAAAATGAATACGACCGGAAATACCGTATTTAACAGGAACCGGGCAGACAGTGCCGGGGCAGCCGTGCGCCTGGTCATCGCCGGGGCGGGCACGGGCGGACACCTGTTTCCCGGAATCGCGGTGGCCGAGTCTGTAATGCAAAAGGCGCCCGGATCCCGGGTGGTGTTTGTGACCACGGGCAAACCCATAGAGCAGACCGTGCTTTCAGACTGCCCGTATGAAACCGCGAAGATTTCCGCGGCCGGGATCAAGGGCATGGGGTTGTGGCGCAAGTGCAGCAGCGTGTTTTTGCTGCAAAAGGGGTTTGCCCAATCCATGGGCATTTTGGGGAGTTTTGGGCCGCATGCGGTTTTGGGCATGGGGGGCTATTCGTCGGCACCCGTTGTCATGGCGGCCTGTTTAAGGCGCATTCCGCGCTTTATTCACGAGCAGAACCGCCTGGCCGGCATGACCAACCGGTGGCTCGCCCGCTTTGCCAACCGGGTGTTCGTATCTTTTGCAGATACTTGTATTGGCAGTGAACAAAAAACCCTTTTTACCGGAAACCCGGTGCGTGAACAGATCCGGGCCTGTGCCGCGGCCCGCAGGCAGCGGCCGGAAGGCGAAGATGAAAACCGGCGGTTTACCATCCTTGTACTCGGCGGCAGCCAGGGCGCTAGCAGCATCAACCAGGCCATGATATCCGCGCTTTCGCACATGGCGGACAGGGAAAACTGCCGGGTCATTCACCAGACCGGTACCCGCGATGAGGCCGAAGTGCGGCAGGCCTATGAGCGGATGGGGGTTTGTGCAACGGTTTCGGCGTTTTTCAGGGACATGGCCTCGCTCTACGAAGCCGCGGACCTGTCCGTGTGCCGGGCCGGGGCCACAACCGTGGCAGAGATTGCAGCCGTCGGCCTGCCGGCCATATTCATCCCGTATCCGTATGCCGCAGACAATCACCAGGTCGCCAACGCAGAGGGATTGGCAGGCGCGGGTGCAGCAGAAATCATCATGGAATCGGACTTGAGCGGGCCGGGGCTGGCAGAGTGCCTGACGGCCTACCAAAAAGACGCCGGGGTTCTGGAAAAAGCCCGTTTTGCTGCGCAGGCCGCGGGCCGGCCGGAAGCCGCCGCCCGGATCGCGGATGAAATCATCGCGGCTGCCCGATTGCGGCAAAATCCGAAAGTTGAAGGACAATAGGAAACCGCATGTATCGAAAACAATATCATATCCATTTCGTGGGCATCGGCGGCATCGGCATGAGCGGTATCGCCGAGCTGCTGCTGAACCTGGGCTACCGGGTTTCAGGCTCTGACATTGCCGAGTCGGATGTGACCCGGCGGCTGCAGCGCCTGGGCGGGACGCTGTATATCGGACACGGTGCGGAAAATATCAAGGACGTGGACGTGGTGGTGACCTCTTCTGCGATCCGCGCCGACAACGCGGAAGTCCGGGCCGCAGTGTCGGCATCCATCCCGGTGATTCCCCGGGCGGAAATGCTTGCCGAACTCATGCGGCTCAAATACAGCGTGGCCGTGGCCGGCGCACACGGAAAGACCTCCACGACATCCATGCTGGCCGGGGTGCTGGGGGCCGGCAACCTGGATCCCACTGTGGTCATCGGCGGCAAACTCAAAAGTCTCGGCAGCAATGCGGTGCTGGGCAAGGGGGACTTTATCGTGGCCGAGGCGGACGAGAGCGACGGCTCATTTCTCAAATTTTCCCCCACCATATCGGTGGTGACCAATATCGACCTGGAGCATCTGGATTTCTACCACGACCTGGAGGAAATCAAGCGGGTTTTTCTGGAGTTTATCGACCGGCTGCCGTTTTACGGCCTGGCCGTGCTTTGCCTGGACAACGAGCATGTCCAGGACCTGATTCCCAGGATAAAAAAGCGCTACATCACATACGGCCTGTCGGCCCAGGCGGACTTTCAGGCGGCAAACATCGCCTTTGACGGCGCCAAAAGCCGCTTCGGGGTTTATCACGGAGGCGGTCACATGGGCGATATCACGCTGAACCTGCCGGGCCGGCATAACATTGCCAATGCCCTGGCAAGCATCGCAGTGGGCCATGAACTTGAAATTCCGTTTGAAACCATGCGCACCGCCCTGGAAAACCTGGACGGGGTCCAGCGCCGCCTGGAGGTCAAGGCGGATGTCGGCGGAATCATGATTCTCGATGACTACGGGCATCATCCCACGGAGATCAAGAGCACCCTGGAAGCGGTGCGCAACAGCTGGCCGGAGCGTCGGCTGGTGGTGGTATTTCAGCCGCATCGCTATACCCGGACGCGCGCCCTGTTTGACGGGTTTGCCAGGTCGTTTTACCAGTCCGACATCCTGGTGGTGCTGCCGGTATATTCGGCAAACGAACCGGCCATCGCGGGGGTGGATCATCATGGTCTCTGCGAGGCCATTTGTGCCCACGGCCATAAACAGGCCAGGGCGGTGGCGGATACAGAGACGGCACTGGACTGCCTGGCCGGGATCCTGCAGCCCGGGGACATGCTGTTGACCCTGGGTGCCGGAAACGTCTGGCAGGTGGGCGAAGCATTAATCGACCGGCTGAAAGCCGGAAACGCGGGCAAATAATACGGGAGGCATTGTGGCGTTGAGCCGCGCGGTCAAAAAGGAGCTTGCAGACCGGTTCGGACAAAGGGCCGTTTTCGACGTGCCCATGGCCGAGCATACCTCGCTGCGGGTGGGCGGTCCGGCCGATGCCCTGGTTATGCCCGCAGATACCCGGGAACTGATCGATTTGATGCGCATGCTGGAACAGGCCGGGCTCCCGTGGATGGCGCTAGGGGGTGGCACCAACCTGCTGGTCCGGGACAAGGGGATTCGCGGCGTGGTGATCTCTTTGCGGCAGGGATTTTCGGATATCGCCACGCATGAAATCCGACAGGACTCCGTTACCGTGAATGCCGGGGCCGGGACGCGGCTGAGCGCGCTTTGCAGGTATGCCATAGCGCATCACCTGGCAGGGATGCATGTTGTCGCCGGCATTCCCGGTACCGTTGGGGGCGCGATCCTGATGAACGCCGGCACCGCACAGGGTGCGATCGAATCCGTGCTTGCCGGAATCGACGTGCTGTACGTGCCGGATCAGACAACGCACCTTGGCCGGGAGGCACTGACGTTTGCCTACCGGAAGCTGGTGTGGAGCGCGGAAGTGTGCGGGGAAAACGGATATCCGCCCCTGGTGCTCGGCGGCTGGTTTCGGCTTGAGCCGGCCGGAAAACGGGACTTGGCCGCCGAATTCGAGACCCTGCAGGCCAGGCGCTGGAAAACCCAGCCAAGGGGGCTCTCGGCCGGGTGCGTGTTTCAGAATCCCGCTGCGGAAATGCCGGCGGGACAATTGATCGACCGGGCCGGGTTCAAGGGCTTTCGCATCGGCGATGCCCAGGTATCCGAGCTGCATGCAAATTTTATCATCAACCGGAATCAGGCCACCGCGGCAGACATTCTTCGCTTAATGGCCATGATTCGGGAGAAAGTCTACCAGAGTTGCAATGTGAACCTTCAACCGGAGATTCGGATTGTTGGCGAGTGAACGGATAATCCATAAGCGGAGCCGGGAAAACCGCTATAAGCAGGCCCGTCAAAGCGCGTCTGCCTCCGGGGCCAGATGGCCCGGAACGCTGCTTAAGTTCCTATCCGGCGCAGCGGCGATCGGGGTGATGAGCCTGTTGTTTATCTTCGGCCATGACTGGCTGACCCAGTGCGATTATTTCCGGGCCGAAACCGTGCAGGTCAGCGGGACCGGGAGGCTTTCGGACAAGCAGATCATGGAGACGGCCAAAATCACGGAAGGCGCCAACATTCTTTCGATCAATCTGGCCACGGCACGCAAGCGTCTGCTGGCAGTGCCCTGGATTGCAGCAGCCGAGATCCGCAGGGAGTTTCCCGATACCATTATGATCCGGGTCCGGGAGCAAAACCCCATGGCCGTGATCGATCTGGGCAAACCGTTTCTGGTCAATGCCCGCGGAGAAATTTTCATGGAAGCACAAAAAGCGCAGTTTCCGGAGCTGCCGGTGATAAAAGGCGCCGATTATCATGACTGGAAGACGGGCGAAAGCGGAAACACACCCGTGTCCGAGGCGGTCATGTCCGTGCTGCGACTCGGCGGGCAAAGTCAAAGCGCGGTTCCCGTTGGCCGGATCGACCGGATCCACGTGGATCCGGAACTCGGGGTGACGCTGCGAACAGCCGGGTTCCCGGCAGCGCGGATTCATCTGGGGTATGGGCAATACGCGAACAAGTACCGGCGCCTGGCAAAAATACTTGAATACTGCGGGCGCAATGAAACGCCCCGGGAATTTGCGGAAATCGATCTGAGGTATCCGGATCGGATCGTGGCCAGCCCCGCAAAAGCGCAAACGGATCAAGGCAAACCGCAAAAGGAGGCATAGCGTGAAGGATCAAGAAGAGATAGTCGTCGGGCTGGATATCGGCACCACCAAGATTTGTACGGTGGTCGCGGAAGTTTCCGGCGACAAGGTGAATATTATCGGTATCGGCAGTCATCCCTCCATCGGCCTGAGAAAAGGAGTGGTGGTCAATATCGATTCCACGGTCGATTCCATTAAAAAGGCCGTGCAGGATGCCGAATTGATGGCGGGATGTGAAATATCTTCCGTGTATGCGGGAATTGCCGGCGGGCATGTTACCGGGTTCAACAGTCACGGCGTGATTGCCATCAAGGGCAAGGAAATTACCCAGTCGGATGTCAACCGGGTGATCGAGGCTGCCCGCGCCGTGGCCATACCGATGGACCGGGAAGTCATCCACGTGCTGCCCCAGGAGTTTATCATAGACGGGGAAGCGGGCATCCAGAACCCGGTGGGCATGGCCGGAGTCCGGCTGGAGGCCAGGATCCACATTGTCACCGGCGCCGTGACCTCGGCGCAGAATATCGTCAAGTGCGCAAACCAGGCGGGTCTGGACGTATGCGACATCATCCTGGAGCCGATTGCCTCCTGCGAATCCGTGCTTACCCCGGAGGAGCGGGAAGTCGGGACCGGGCTGATCGATCTTGGCGGCGGCACCACTGACCTGGCGGTATTCTCCGGCAATACCATCCGCCATACCTTTGTCCTCTCCCTGGGGGGCAATAACATGACCAACGACATCTCGGTCGGGCTTCGGGTCCCGGTGGCTGAAGCTGAACGAATCAAAAAGGAACACGGCACTTGCGTATCCGACAGGATCAAGAGCAATGAAACCATTGATTTGCCGGATATCGGCAGCCGCAAGGGCAGAAAGCTGCCGCGGCAGATCCTCTCGGAAATCCTTGAACCCAGGGTGGAGGAAATATTCGCATTGATTCAGCGGGAGATCAACCGGGCGGACATGAGCCGGGAAATCGGCTCGGGAATTGTGCTCACAGGGGGGGCCTCGCTTCTCGAAGGTATATCGGAGGTCGCGGAATCGGTCTTCGAAGTGCCGGTGCGCCAGGGAACCCCGCACGGCATCAGCGGCCTTGTGGACGTGGTCAACAATCCCATGTATGCCACCGGCGTGGGCCTGGTTCTCTATGGCGCAAGGGACGAGGAGCGCAAGAAGTTCCGCATCCGGGATACCAATATCTTCAACCGGATCATCAGCCGGATGAAGCGTTGGTTCAGTGAAGTGATATAAAACGCAGGCTTTGCCTTGAAGTTCGTATTTCGGATTTTCAGTCAAAACTAATGATGCGTATCAGGCAATCAACAGGTCAAGATAAAAAATAACAGGTCAAAACGCCCAACAGAGAATAGGAGGTCAAAGATGGATTTTACCTACGTGGACAACGAAGCATCCGCAAAAATCAAGGTGATCGGCGTCGGCGGCGGCGGCGGCAATGCGGTGAACAACATGATCGATTCTCACTTAAACGGGGTGAAGTTCATCGCAGCCAACACCGATGCACAGGCCCTGGCCCATGCCAAGGCCAACACCAAGATCCAGCTCGGCGAGCAACTCACCCAGGGCCTGGGTGCGGGCGCAGATCCCAACGTCGGCAGGGACGCGGCCACGGAATCGGCAGATCTGCTTCGGGATGCCTTAAGCGACAGTCACATGATTTTTATCGCCGCGGGTCTTGGCGGTGGCACCGGCACGGGCGCGGCTCCGGTGATTGCGGAAATCTGTAAGGAACTCGGGGCGCTGACCGTGGCCGTGGTGACCAAGCCCTTCAAGTTCGAGGCAAGAAAACGCAGCAAGCAGGCAGAGGAAGGCATTGCGCGGTTAAAGGAAGTGGCCGACACCGTGATAACGATTCCCAATGACCGACTGCGGGGTCTTGCCAGCAAAAACGCACCCCTGATCGACATGTTCAAAATGGCCGATGAGATCCTGCACCATTCCGTCAAGGGCATCACAGACCTGATCATGCACCCCGGGCTCATCAACCTGGACTTTGCCGATGTGAAAACCATCATGTCCAAGTCGGGCATGGCCATTATGGGCATCGGAATTTCCAACGGCGAAAACCGGGCGATCGAGGCCGCGGAAAAGGCCATTTCCCATCCGCTGCTGGAGGATAACTCCATTTCCGGGGCCAAGGGCGTGCTGATGAACATTACCAGCAATTCAGAGCTGACAATGGAGGAGGCCATCGAGGCGTCCGAGCGGATTTACAACGAAATCGGCGACGATGACGTGGAAATTATCTGGGGAACCGCCATGGACGATTCCCTGGGTGATGAAATGCGCATCACCGTTATTGCAACGGGCATCGGGGAGGAAGAAGACCAGAACATGCCGCTGCATAAGCCGTCGGTTCGCCAGTTGAAGGATGTCAAGCGGGGCGTGGTTCGTGATTATACCCAGGAGGATCGGGAATATGAAAAGAACCTGAATCAGCCCACATTCTACCGCGTGCGTCAGCAGCAGGCCGAGGAAAAGGAAACGGGCAACGAGGGGCAGCGCAAGAAAAAGGCAGGCAACAGCATGGAAGACTATTTTGACCTGGATATGCTGGATGTGCCCACGTTTCTGCGCAGAAAGGCCGACTAGAAAGGGGCTTGGGCGCTTCTGATTAAAAAACTTGACAAATCGGTTCCCCCGTAATAGAAGCAGTAGTTTAAATTTCTGGAATGGATCCGGTTGTTGGACAGGCAGGGCCGAGCTCCTGCAGTACTGGCGGCCGGTTTTGAATCGGAAAGCACGCCCTTTGAAAGGAAGCCGTACAAAATGTCTGACGCGAAAAAACGGAAACTGGCCTACGGGATCGCGCTGGTCTGCCTCATTGCCGGAGTTGTCTGCTATGCTGCGCTGCCGGCCCAATCCCCGGCGGAGCCGGTACGGGTGATGTTTGAGGCCACCGGCGACAATGTGCTTTTCTCCCACACGACCCACAGCGAGGGCTACGGTCTGTCATGTACGGATTGTCATCACAAGGTGGCCTGGGAAGAAGACGCCGGGGGGGATACCGGAAAAGCCGACTCCTGCGGTTCCTGCCATACCGGGGAAAGTAAGCACGTGCCCGCCCTTGGCGACGAAGGGCTTTTCGATCACGAGACCCACAGTCAGTATTACGGGCTGTCCTGTACCGATTGTCACCACATGTATGATCCGGAAAGCGGGGACAGTCCGCAGGATTGCGGCGCATGCCATATGGAAACCGGGGATGAATACATGCCGAGCCTGACCGATTCCTATCATCAGCAATGCATCGGATGTCACCAGGATTTCGGCACCGGACCCACCACCGGGGACTGCAACGCGTGCCATGAACCGCGCAAGAGCACAGAGGCATTTCACGGGCAGTGTGCGGGTTGCCATGAAAACATGGGATCCGGGCCTGTCAAGGATGACTGCCAGGCTTGCCACGCATATTGATGCCGCTGCTGCATACAGGTTGGATTGTCATTAAATAAAGCCCAGATAAAGGTAGGTCCATGATGAAGAGGCCATTTTTCGGAATCGCGACACCGAAACTCAAATATGACGTGATCGAGGATGTTCAACCCGAGCCTGTTTCCGTGCAGCCGAAGCAGCGTGTGACCCTGTTTATTGAAAAGGCCTATGACAGGGCGGACAAGACGCTGATTAAAAAGGGGGACGCTGTTGCGCGCGGGCAGCGACTGCAGCTGTTCGATGAAGATCCTGCCGCATACGCACTTTCTCCTGTTTCCGGGGTGATTTCCGAAATCTCGCCGTTTATCGGCATGATGGAAAAGCAGATGACCGCAGTGGTCATCGATACCGAATCCGACAGGGAGGATGACCGGGATACCGCCTTTAAAAAGGTATCCGGCACGCCGTCGATTGAAGATGCCGCCCGGTTTCTGGGCAGACTGCCGGGGAAACCGGATTTTACCCAGTTTACGGATGCTGACAGGACGGTCAAGACCATTGCCGTGCTGGGCGCGGATCGGGACCTGCAGGCCATAACCGGTCAATATATCATCAAGAGCGGGATCTCGTCGGTAAAAACCGGGATCGACATTCTTCGCAAGATCACCGGCGTACAGAATATTGTCCTGGTGGTGGCCCAGCACCAGGTGCAGGTGGCCGGGACAGCGGCAGCCGGGGTTCGCTCAGTGGATGCGCATTATCCGTCGGCGCACCCGGAAATGATTATTCGCCACCTGCTGGCCGAGCAGGCCGAGCAAGGGCAGATCGCGTTTTTGACCGCTGAAGCGGTGGCCGGCATCGGCGCGGCCTATAACACCGGGGAGCTTCCGCTGGAAAAGCTCATCACGGTTGTCAAGAAAGACGGCACCCGGCAGCTTGTCACAGCGCCAGTGGGAACCCACGCCGCAGACATCCTGGGGGCGGTCAATGAACAGGTCGAAAACGGGGATCGCCTTATCATGGGCGGCCCCATGACAGGCGATGCGGTGTATTCACTGGAGCATCCGGTGGAACCGGATACCGATGCCATTATGGTGCAGGACAAGGAGGCGATCGTGGAGGGTACGGATACGCCGTGCACCAATTGCGGCGAATGCGTGCGCATCTGCCCGGCAAACATACCGGTCAACGAATTGGTAAGACTGCTCGATGCCGGGGAATATGAGCAGGCCGCAGAACAGGCCGCCCTGTTTTCATGCATTGAATGCGGACTGTGCGCATACGTGTGTGAATCCCGAATACCGATTTTCCAGTTTATCAGGCTGGCCAAGCATGCCGTCAAACGCATGAGAGCAGCGGAGGAAGCAAATGCCTAACCCGACGAAGCTAACGGTTTCCCATGCCCCGTTTCTGCATGACGGAAGCGAAATATCCAACAAGCAATACAATATCATTGCGGCAACGCTGCTTGCGGTGATAGCCGGGTTGCTCCAGTACGGCATTCCGGCCCTCGGCGTGCTGACACTTTCGGTTGGCTCGGCAATGGCCTGGGAATTGCTGATGAACCTGCTCACCCGGCGGCCCGTGTCCATCGGAGACGGCAATGCCGCGCTGATCGGTTTGTTGTTTGCGATGTTGCTGCCTGCGGTGGTGCCCTGGTGGCTGGTGGTGACCGGCACGTTTGTTGCCGTTGTGATCGGCAAGCAGATTTACGGCGGCATCGGGGGAAATCCGTTTAACCCTGTTGTGGTTGCCTACGCGATCCTGATGATCTCCTGGCCGATGTTTCTGGATTTCAATGCTGCGCTGGTGGATTACCAGTTCGATTTTACGGCCGGCTTCCCGCTGGTACTTTATAAAGCCTACGGTACCGCAGGCCTGGAATCATTCAGCCCCGGCGGACTGCTGCTGGGTCAGCAGGCCGGCGGCATCGGGGCGACCTTCGGGCTGGGGCTGATTATTGGCGGCATTTACCTGATCCTGCGGGGCTTTATCCGCTGGGAAATCGCAGTATCGTTCCTGGCAGGAATCTTTATTACCGCCTTGTGTTTTAACCTCTATAACCCGGAAGTTTACGCCGGCCCCGTATTCCATATCCTGACGGGGTACGCGCTTATCGGTGCATTCTTCCTGGCCCCGGAGGATTCCTCTTCCCCGGTGCATTTTACTCCCATGTTAATCTACGGGCTGTTGGGCGGTTTTCTGACCGTTTTGATCCGGAACCTGGGAGCCCACGTGGACGGCGTCATATACGCGATACTGATTATAAACCTGGTCCACCCGATTATCGATAAAATCAGACCCAAGGCAATGAGAAGGGTTATGCATCATGCGTGAAATGGTGAAAATGGTCATTGTGCTCACGGTGCTGAGCAGTCTTTCCGGCGGGCTGCTGGCGGCCTTGAAAAATAACACCCAGGACCGGATCGACAGCCAGGTGTTAACTTTTGTCAAGGGCCCGGCAATCGAGAACATTCTGGAAGGCGCAACCAACGATCCGGTCAATGACCGGTTCTCCCTCAAGGTCGAAGGCGAGGAGGAGGAAAGAAACTTTTTCGTCGGCGTCTATGACGGCACTCCCAGGGCGGTTGCCTTTGAGACCCGGGCCTCGGGCTACGGCGGGGACATGGGGGTCATGGTGGCCTTCAATGTTGAAACCGGTGAGATTATGGGTGTCAGCGTGACCACCCATAATGAAACCCCCGGCGTGGGTGCCACCGTAGAGACGAACACGGATTTCAAGAATCAGTTTGCCGGGCTGCCCGCAGATGCAGAGCCAAACGTTAAAAAGGACGGCGGCAGCATTAACGCCATGTCCGGGGCCACAATTACCTCGCGTGCGGTGTGCAAGGCCGTCAGCCGGGCCACGGATCTGTATCAGCAGCTGCAATCCCAAATCAAGGACCAGGTGAAAACCTTTACCGGCTAGGAGTGAATCCATCATGGCAAAAACCATCGGGCAGGAATTTGTAAAGGGCTTATGGGAGGAAATTCCTCCGTTTCGGCTGGTGCTCGGGTTATGCCCGACGCTTGCGGTCACCAAGTCCGTGGAAAACGGCATCGGAATGGGGCTTGCAACCACATTCGTACTGGTATGTGCAAATCTGCTGGTTTCCATTCTAAGCGGGATTATCCCCTCAAAAATCAGAATCGCCTGTTTTATCATCATTATCGCCACATTTGTGACAGTGGTGGAGCTCATGATGCAGGCATATGCCTATCAGCTGTTCCAGAATCTCGGGATTTTTATTCCGTTGATCGTGGTCAACTGTATCGTGCTGGGCCGGGCCGAGGCTTTTGCATCTAAAAACAGGGTGATACCGTCGCTTGCTGACGGTCTCGGCATCGGCGTGGGGTTTACCCTTTCGCTGACGGCCATTAGCGCCGTACGGGAATGCCTGGGAAACGGTACCCTGCTGGGCTACAGCGTATTCGGGCCAGCTTTCGAGCCCTTTTCCTTTATGGTGGAAGCACCGGGTGCATTTATTTGCCTGGGGCTTTTGCTGTGCATCATGAACATCATCGGGCAGAAGTAAACCGGTTTTTTCAACCCACAACAAGTCCGAAATAACGCAGACGCGTATTTACAGATACATGCCGCCCGGGTCAAGATGCCCGGCGAGCAATCAGGCACAGGAGAAGCATTATGGGCGACTACATGGTCCTGATCATCAGCAGCATGCTGATCAACAACATCACGTTGGCGCAATACCTGGGGATCTGCCCGTTTATCGGGACTTCCAAGAAAATGGAGACCGCCACTGGCATGGCTGGTGCGGTTGTCTTTGTCATGACCTTGGCGGCAATTATTACCTGGTGTATTGACACCTATTTCTTAAAAACCCTGGACATCGAGTATTTGCGGACCATTGCCTTTATTCTGGTAATCGCCTCGCTGGTCCAGTTCGTGGAAATGTTTCTCAAGAAGAGCATCCCGGCACTGTATGCCGGCCTGGGGATATTCCTGCCCTTGATTACCACGAATTGCGCGGTGATGGGCGTTTGCCTGATCAATATTCAGGAGGAATACAAGTTCCTGGAAGCCCTGACAGCCTCCATTTCCTATGCCCTGGGCTTCGGCCTGGCCTTGATCCTTTTTGCCGGCGTGCGGGAACGGGTGATTCTCGGCAGGGTTCCCAAACCCCTGCAGGATACCTCGATCGGGCTGGTGACTGCGGGCATGCTGGCGCTGGCATTTATCGGATTCAGGGGGCTGGTCTGAGATTCAAGGGTTACGGTTTTACCAGCGCCCCTTGACAGCCCTGCGGGAGTGGGTATTTTACTGTTTCGTGAAAATCCGATAGACAATTCTGATTTTGCGGCAAATCGAAATTTTGGTCTCTGGAATAAAAAGGGGTTAAAGTGATTCACGCAATACTGTTTACACTGGGTCTGGGAGGCGCCTGCGGGCTGGCTTTGAGCGTTGCCTCCAAGATTTTTTACGTATATGAAGATCCGCGGATCGCAAAAGTCGAAAACCTGCTTGCCGGCGCCAATTGTGGCGGATGTGGATATGCCGGTTGTGGGGCTGCAGCCGAGGCTGTGGTCAATGAAGAGGCGCCACCCAATGTATGCATCCTGGCAAGCCCGGAAAACGTGTCTGCCATTGCAGGAATCATGGGATCCGAGGCCGGCACGGCCGAAGCTTACAAGTCTTATAACGATTGTCTCGGCGGCCAGCGTGCCGCGGACCGGTATTTTTACCATGGTTTAAACCGCTGCAATGCGGTCAACGCGCTTTACGGCGGAAAGCGGGAATGTTCGATCGGATGCCTCGGGTTTGGTGACTGTGTCCACGCGTGCAAGTTTGACGCCCTTAAGATCGGCCCGAACGGGTATCCGATTGTTGACAAGGACAAGTGCGTGGGGTGCGGGGCATGCGAGCAGGTCTGCCCCAAGTCGATTATCGAGGTGCGCACCATGTCACAGCGCCTGCTGCACTTGAATACCGAAGACGATCCCCTTTCGCCCTGCCAGCAGACCTGTCCGGCAGAAATTGATATTCCCAGGTATTTGCGGCAGATCCGGGAAGGCGAGTACGACTCTGCCGTTGATACCATCCGGGAAAGAAACCCGCTTCTTCTGGCCTGCGGGCGGGTGTGCCCCCATCCCTGCGAGGAATACTGCCGGCGATCCATTGAGGATACGGAATCAGTTTCAATTAATCAGCTTAAACGGTTTGTGGCGGACAGGGAGATGAATTCCGGCAGTCGGCGACCCATGCCCTGTGCACCGGATACCGGTAAGCGGGTGGCAGTGATCGGCGGCGGTCCGGCAGGATTGAGCTGCGCTTATTTTCTGCGGCGCGTGGGTCACAGCGTGAATATCTTCGAGGCCATGCCCAAGCTCGGCGGGATGCTCAGATACGGAATACCGGAATACCGTCTGCCCAAGGCGGTGCTGGACTGGGAAATCGAGGGGATTTTGAACCTGGGCATTGAACACCACACCAATGTGAAAATGGGCGCGGATTTTGATTTGGGCTCCCTTGTGGGAGCCGGCTTTGATTCGATTTTCATGGGCGTTGGCGCATGGAAGGATTACCGGCTTAAGATTGCCGGCGAGGATTTAAACGGGTGCTTTACCGGTATTAACTTTCTTTCGCGCATGGCCGGCCGGGAACCGGTCCGTATCGGCAACCGGGCCGCGGTGATCGGCGGCGGCAACACAGCCATTGACTGTGCGCGGACCCTGGTGCGGATGGGGCTTGAAAAGGTTTACCTGGTATATCGCCGCACCCGCACGGAGATGCCTGCAAATGAAGTGGAGATCGAGGCGGCCGAACACGAGGGCATTGAATTTATTTTTCTGGCCGCGCCCCACAAGGTGATCGGCGATTCGGATGAAAACGTGGCCGGACTTGAATACCTGAAAATGGAGCTCGGAGAGCCGGATGCCAGCGGGCGCCGGCGGCCCGTACCCGTGGAGGGCTCGGAGACCGTGCTGGATGTGGATACGATTATTACTGCCATCGGACAGTCTCCGGATACGTCTTTCCAAACCCCGGGCACCCGGATGGATGAATTAAACATGACCCGATGGGGCACCATTGATGTGGATCCGGAGACCTGCCGCTCAAACGTTCCCTATATTTTTGCCGCAGGTGACGGTGCCACGGGGCCGGCCCTGGTTGTGGATGCCATTGGCGGCGGCCGCAGGGCCGCACGGGCCATAGACCTGTTTTTAAAGGGCCGGGAGGTAGCGCCCAAGCCCCGTGCACTGCTGTCTAAGCGGCATATCAATGAGTCGCTTTTTGAAACTGTCCCCGGGGTCAAAAAGAGCCGGCGTAGCGGAATGCCTGAACTTCCGGTCCAGGATCGGATCCACAGCTTTGTGGAAGTCGACCAGGTACTTGGCGAGCCCGAGGCATTGTCCGAGGCGGCCCGCTGTTTAAACTGCTGCCGGTTGTGTTATGATCCGGATTCCCGGAATGCAGCATAGTTAGTGTCCATCCAGAAATTGCTAATTTGCCCAATTTCTGCGTCAGTTTCAAATTTGAATCCTCAAAATACTTAGAGTATTCCTGCGGTTAAAATTTTCGCCTTCCTTGAACTTGAACAAATTATCCGATCTCTGGATGGACACTAGTTAGGCATTATTTTTCCTTCCCCCCCCTGTTTGGCAAAAGCCGCGGGCGAATCT
>JAIPEJ010000178.1 GCA_021737225.1 Desulfobacteraceae bacterium | reverse complement strand
CCATCAACTCCGGGCAGTTTCTCCAGGCTCAAGGCGCGCCGGCATATTTCCACACCCGCCCGGACGTGAGAAAAACCGGTATTTTCGTAAATGACACCATTGTGCTCGACCGCCTGTCTGTCACCCCGGGGCTTCGGTATGATCATCACAGCGAGAGCGGCTCTTTCCTGAGCCCGAGCCTGGGTTTGGCCTACACGTTAGGCAATGAAACCATTTTAAGGGGATCTGTGGCCAGGGGGTTTACGGCCCCGCCGCTTTCCTGGACATCCGGGGGGGCTCTGGGTCTTGCCCCCAACCCGTCTCTTGAAGAAGAAACCGTGTGGTCCTACCAGGCCGGGGTTGAATCTGCAAGTCTGAGATACGTCTGGCTCAAGGGCACGGTTTTTCGCCATGAAATAGACGACACATTCAAAGGGACCGCCTCAACGGGCAACAACACCTTTATCAACAATGGCGACAGCCGGCGGCAGGGATTCGAGATCGAAGCTGAAACTCTACCATTATATCACACCTCGCTGGAGGCTGGTTGGACCTACGTGGATTTGAATCCGGCCAATGACTTTGGCGCGGAAAACATGTATACCTACAATATCGGGATCACCTATGACCACCCGGACATTGTCCGGGCGGAACTGTACGGCCACTACATCTGGTGGGATGCACAAAAGAGCCCGGATTACAAGCATGATGATTTTATCTGGGATCTTAATGTCCGAAAAGAGATCTATACCAGCCAGAGCACCCGGGCAGACCTGTTTGCCACAATTCACAACCTTTTCAACGGCTCCCAGTACCTGAACACAGACAATCCAAACCCGGACCGATGGGTCGAGGCGGGTTTGAAAATGCATTTTTAGGTTTGCGATCCTGTCTTTTCCTGGTATAGATTAAAAACGGTTTGGTTTTAATCGTGTCCAGTACGCCAAACACACAGGAGGTTAAAATGGAACTTGAAAGAAAAGAAAACCCGGAGCTCGAAATTATTAATGAAGGAATGGAACCCGAGGAACTGGTGGGACCGGAACTGATGTGCTGCTGGGGGCCGTTTTCGCCTACACTCTGGTAGCCTGCATAAAAGGGAAAGCGCCTTTGGCCTCCCTTTCTGCCTTTTTACAACGCGCACTCAATGCAGCCCTCCTGCTATCTCAAGGCCTTTTCATACGATAAGGCCACCGGCACCCGTATCCTGTTTTCCACCCGGACCGCCGCCACTGTCCGCGTAAAGGAAGAACTGTATCATGCCCTGCAAAACGGGAACCTGCCGGCAGAACACGCCGCATCCCTTGCCCGGGTCGGCTTGACAACAGAAGGCCCCACAGAAGAACAAAACGCCATGCTGGGCTTTTTTGACCGGATAAATGCCGGCAACCCGGAATTGCACATCGTGGCGGTGCTGAACCTGGACTGTAATTTTTCCTGCATTTATTGCTACGAGGGCAACACCAAGGGCCGCCTTTACATGTCCGCGCAAACCGCGGAGCGTTTAATGGACTTTATCCGCTCCCGGCTTACCGCGCAAAAAACCGATCTGCGTATTGATTTCTACGGCGGCGAGCCCCTGCTGAGCATGGACCGGATCCGGCAGATCGCCGGGGCATCCCGGGAACTGGCCCGGGAAAAAGGCACGGGTTTTCGGTTCAACCTGGTGACCAACGGCTCACTGTTTACGCGCAAAAACGCGGCGGAACTTGCAGGCCTGGGCCTGGACCACGTGCGCATCACCATTGACGGAACAGCCGAAACCCACAACCAGGCCCGGCCGTTTAAAGGCGGGGCCGGCAGCTTTGACACACTGATCAAAAACATTTCCGAGACACGGGATCTGGTCCGCATCGGCATCGGCGGCAACTATGAATATCACAACTACCGCTCATTTGTCTCACTGCTGGACTACCTGTCGCATATCGGGCTCACCCCGGACAAGCTCAGTGCGGTCAAGTTCGACCCCGTGATGAAACCGCCTGCAGGCGATGCATCCCTGCCCGAATTTTACGGGGGGTGTGCATCCCTGGACGAACCCTGGATCCGGGAAGCCGAGGCCTTGCTGCGCGAAGAGATCCTCAAAAGGGGCTATCAGACGCCAAAAGTCCGGCCCGTGACCTGCATGGTGGAGGTGGATGACGCATTTGTCGTACATTTTGACGGCACGCTTTACAAGTGCCCGGCCTTTATCGGCAAGCCGGACTTTGCAGCCGGAGACCTGGAAACCGGGCCCCGGGATTACAGCGCGGTCTACCACACCGGGCACTGGAAAAACGAGCAGTGCGCAAAATGCCAATACCTGCCGTTGTGTTTCGGCGGGTGCCGCTACATGACCTATGTCCGGGAAGGCCGCATCAACGGCTTGGACTGC
Source organism: Desulfobacteraceae bacterium (assembly GCA_021737225.1). Taxonomy (GTDB): domain Bacteria; phylum Desulfobacterota; class Desulfobacteria; order Desulfobacterales; family Desulfosalsimonadaceae; genus Desulfosalsimonas. Next base: position 3,398 of record JAIPEJ010000178.1, on the reverse strand, counting down.
CGGAAGGATTACCTGGACGCCTGCCTGGAAACCCTGGTAAAACAGGATGCAAAATACCCGCGGCAGAAAAAGCGTTCAAATCCGTTTGCCGCGAGGCAGGGATAATGCGGATTTTCAATAGCGGCCGCCGTGATCCTTTTTGACCTGTTCGCGGTCGATTTCCCCTTTTGCTGTTTTGGGCAGGGCATTGACGAACGCGACAAACCGGGGCTTTTTGTAACGGGCGATCCGCGCGGCCACGTATTCGATCAATTCCGCGGCTTCCACGGTTTTTCCAGGGACCGGCACACACACGGCCTTGATGGCCTCGCCCCACTGCCGGTCCGGCACACCGATCACACTCGCCTCGCCAATCGCCGGATGCCCCCGGATCACGGCTTCGACTTCCGCGGGGTACACGTTTTCCCCGCCCGGCTTGATCAGCTCCTTTTCCGCCTTGCGCCGGAGGTACCAGAGGTAGCCGTCTTCGTCAAAACGGCCCATATCGCCGGTATGGTGCCAGTTATTTCGAAAGGTCCGGGCGGTATCGGCATCGCGTCCCCAGTAGCCCAGAAAAACCGCGGGGCCGCGCACGCAGATCTCGCCCTCCTCACCGGCGGGCACCGGGTTGTCGTCATCATCAAAAAGCGCCACATTTGAAATCACCGTCGGCTTGCCCGCACTGCCCGGCCTTTCGTGCCTTGGCGCCCAGGTGACGGCCATGGCCTCGGTCTGTCCGAACCCGGAAGCAAACTCCACGTTTGGCGCAATTTCCCGGAACCGTTCCAGGTTTTCCGGGTGATCCAGTCCACCCACCCGGCACAGGCCGGACAGATCCACGGCCCCGCCGAGTTCGTGGTACTTGTCTGTCATGCGCTTTAATATCGGGGCAAAGTTGTGAAACGTGGTCCCCTTTTCGGCCTCAATGAGCCTGAGCGCCTGCTCCGCGTCAAAACGCGCCAAAATGACATTTTTGCCCCCTGCGTGCATGGTGGCCATCAGCCGGGCCAGGCCCGCGATATGGAAAAGCGGCAGAATGCAGATATGGCAGGTATCCGTATTGAGTCCTTCCCCAGCCATCATCGCAAGATTGATGGCAAAGATATTGTGCTGGGAAAGAACTGCCCCCCGGGGTCTGCCCTCGACGGCAGCCGTATAAATGATCACAAAGCCGCTGTGCGCATCCGGATCCGGCGCCTGCACATCCGGGCTTTGGGCATAAAGCGCCTCAAAAGGGACAAATCCGTCCGGCACTGTCCCGCCGCCCATGGCATACAGAGTCTCTACACCCGTTTCCGGCTGCAGATCCAGCACGCGCTGACAATCCTCCGGGCCGGCAAAAACACCGGCCGGTGAGCAGTCGCCCAGCACATAAGCCACTTCTGCGCTGGTAAAGCGCCAGTTCACCGGCACCACGATTGCGCCCATCCGGGCTGCGGCTCCGTAGAGGATGACGAATTCATCGCAGTTCCGCGCCACCACGGCCAGTCTGTCTCCCGGGGCAAAACCCGAAGCAAGCAGTCCGGCGGCCAGCCGGTCGCATTTTTCCCTGTACTGCCGGTGCGTCAGTCGCGTTTTACCAAAGACAAGGCTCTCCCGGTACGGGTACAATGCGGAATTGCGGCGGATAAAATCATAGACCGTGTAATCCCTGAGCCCCATACTTCCCTCTCCCGTGCGGTCAAACGTTTAACTTTCACCCAGCAATTTCCGGACTTCCTCCATCTTTTCATCCAGCGTCTCCGAATCCAGGGTCTGGCGGCCCGCCATATAATTCTGCGCCAGGGCGATATAGGCCATGGCGCCGGCCCTGATGCGCTCTTCCTGGCCCTGCCGTCCTTCCCGGATCTGTGCGGGCACGCCGGAAACAAAGGACCCGGCAGGCACCCGGGTGCCCTCTTTGACCACCGCCCCGGCGGCAACCACGCTTCCTTTTTCGATGACCGACTTGTCCAGGACCGTGGCGTTCATGCCGATCATGCAATTGTCCTCAACAGTGCATCCGTGAAGCACCGCTCCGTGGCCCACGGTCACGAAATCGCCCACGTGGACCTCATCGGTGGGCGTTGAGTGCAGCACGCAGCAGTCCTGAATGCTGGAACCTTTTCCGATGCGGATGGGGGAAAAATCGCCCCGAATGGAGGACCCGGGCCAGAGACTGGAATATTGGCCGACCTGCACGTCGCCTTTCTGAGAAGCTGTCTGATCATTATAAACGGTTGCCGGAAACTCGGGCATAATCCCTCCTGAAACATTATTTGCGGTTTACACGCTGTTCATTTAATATTACATAATACAAATAGCTTATACATTGTTTTCAATCCGTTCACAAGTTTACCTTTACGCACATAACAATTTTGGTGTAAAACCCATTTAAAAGCATTGACAACCCTTTTGTTCCATTTCTCGGATAACGCTTTTACCAACAAAGGAGGCAGGCATGACGTTTCGGAAAATCGAACCAACCCCCTCGGCCTATAACTACCAGCTGCTGATCAAGCACATCCTCGAAACCCCGCTGATCTATTCCCCGGACCAGGAAATCATTTACCGGGACCAGCAGCGCTATACCTATCGGGATTTAAACCGGCGCGTACACCAGATGGCAAACATGCTCTCCGCCATGGGCGTCGGCCCGGGAAGCACCGTGGCCGTGATGGACTGGGACAGCACCCGCTATCTGGAATGTTTTTTCGCCGTACCCATGATGGGAGCGGTGCTGCACACCATCAACATCCGCTTGTCCCCGGAGCAGCTGATCTACACCATCAACCATGCAGAAGACGACGTGATCCTGGTCAACGAAGAATTTCTGCCCATGCTCGAAGGGGTTAAGGACAAATTTGAAACCGTCAAGAAAATCATCCTGCTCAGCGATACCGGCAACACCCCGGAAACCTCGCTTTCCCTGGAAGGCGAATGCAATGCCCTGATGGAAAAAGCATCCACGGAATACGATTTCCCGGACCTGGATGAGAACACCATGGCCACAACCTTCTATACCACCGGCACCACCGGGCTGCCCAAGGGTGTTTTCTTCAGTCATCGCCAACTGGTCATGCACACCTACGGCATGCTCACCAACATGTCCGCGTTCGACTCCCATGCGCAGATCACTTCAAGGGATGTGTATATGCCCATGACGCCCATGTTCCACGTGCATGCCTGGGGCGTGCCCTATGTGATGACCCTGCTGGGGGCCAAGCAGGTCTATCCCGGCAAATACGAGCCGGAGATGCTGCTCAAGCTGATCATGGGCGAAAAGGTAACCTTTTCCCATTGCGTGCCGACCATCATGCACATGCTGGTATCGAGCCCGGCCATCAAGCAGTTCAACCTGGAAGGCTGGAAGGTGATTATCGGCGGATCCGCGCTTCCGCGCGGACTGTGCAAGGAAGCCCTGGATCTGGGTATCAACA
>JAIPEJ010000177.1 GCA_021737225.1 Desulfobacteraceae bacterium | reverse complement strand
TTGCCAATCAGCCCAAGTTCCTGGCCGGGTGCCTGGATATTGACGCCTCTGACAAGGCCACCCGTTTTATCCGGTTCTGTGATGCCTTTAATATCCCGCTTTTGACCCTGGCCGACGTGCCCGGGTACATGCCGGGTTCCGACCAGGAATGGGGCGGCATTATCCGCCACGGGGCAAAGCTGCTGTGGTGCTATTCCGAGGCCACGGTGCCCAAGCTGCTGGTGATTTTGCGCAAGGACTATGGCGGGGCCTATATCGCCATGTCCTCCAAGCACCTGGGCGCGGACATGGCTTTTGCCTGGCCTACTGCCGAGATCGCGGTCATGGGTGCAGAAGGCGCGGCCAACATTATTCATCGCAAAACCATTGACAATTCACAAGACCCGGAAGCCACCCGAAAGGAAAAGGTCGAGGAATACCGGGACCTGTTTTCCAATCCGTACGTGGCTGCCAACCGTGGTTATATCGATGATGTGATCGTGCCCAGCGAGACCCGGCCCAGGCTGATCGAGGCCCTGGAAATCCTGTGCACCAAGCGGCAGTCCCTGCCGCCGAAAAAGCATGGCAATATACCTGCCTAAAAGTGTGAATGCAAAAAAGAAAGGCTGTTCCATGAGAAAAAAAGAACGTGCCGCCATTGCCGCGGTAGTGCACCACATGGCATGCAGGCAGCAGGAGGCGGAAGAGCCAGGAGCCGCAGAAGCGGCCCCGGCCGAGGCTCCGCAGGCGCAGGTTGTCGTACAAACCGTACAGCATCCCTGGGCCCTGAGCGGCCGGCAGGGACAGATGCAGATGCGCACCATGATGCAGATGAAAGCGTTTCATTAAAATAAACATCACCAATCCGAGGAGACCCGGGAATGACTGAACACCATGAACTCAAGCAAACGGAAATTCAATATGACAAGGATCGGCCGGCAGCGCCAAACCCGGTGAAAGTCGAGGATCTGACCCTGCGCGACGGGCACCAGTCCCTTTTTGCCACCCGGGGCCGCACCGAGGATATGGTCCCTGTGGCCGAGATGATGGACAACATCGGTTTCTGGGCCGTGGAAGTGTGGGGTGGGGCCACGTTTGACACCATGCACCGGTTTTTAAATGAGGATCCGTGGGAAAGGATCAGGACCTTAAAGCGATACTTTAAGAAAACGCCTTTTTCTATGCTTTTGCGCGGTCAGAACCTGGTGGGATACCGCAACTATCCAGATGACGTGGCCCGGGTGTTTGTGGAGCGGGCCGCGGAAAACGGCATGGATATTTTCCGGACCTTTGACGCGCTCAATGATTTTCGCAACTTTGAAACCGTGGTGGACGTGATCAAGAAATCCGGCAAGCACTTTCAGGGGTGCGTGTGCTATTCCATGACCGAGCCGCGCATGGGCGGTGAGGTATACAATCTCGACTATTTCCTGGAAAAGGCAAAAGAACTCGAGGAAATGGGCGCGGATACGATCTGCATCAAGGACATGGCCGGCCTGCTTTCCCCGTATGATGCATTTCCCTTGTTTAAGACGCTAAAGGAAAACATCTCGGTGCCGCTGCACCTGCACAGTCATTTTACTTCCGGCATGGCGCCGCTTACCCACCTCAAGGCCATTGAGGCGGGCGTGGACATTATCGATACCTGCATGAGTTCCTATGCCTACCGAACCTCGCATCCGGCCGTAGAGCCCATGGTCATGTCGCTTCTGGGCACCAACCGGGATACGGGATTTGACATCGAGGCACTGGCCGAAATCAACGAAAAACTGGAAAAAGACATCCTGCCCAAGTACAAGCACCTGCTCGATGACTCCAAGGTTTCGGTCATTGATATCAACGTGCTGCTCCACCAGACCCCCGGGGGAATGCTTTCCAACCTGGTCAACCAGCTCCGGGAAATGGATGCCTTAGACCGCATTAACGAGGTATACGAGATGCTGCCAAAGGTTCGAAAGGACCTGGGCCAGGTGCCCCTGGTCACACCCACAAGCCAGATCGTGGGCATTCAGACCGTCAACAACGTGCTGTTTGATGATGAGAACGAAAGCTACAAGATGATTACCTCGCAGGTCAAGGACCTGTGCTTCGGGCTTTACGGAAAGACACCGGCAGGGGTGAATCCCGAAGTCCAGAAAAAGGCGCTCAAGGGGTACCAGCGCGGCGAAAGACCCATTGAATGCAGACCTGCGGAAATTCTGGAGCCCGAGCTTGAGGATGCCAAGGAAGCGGTCAAGGATATTACCACGGATATTGACGATGTGCTTATTTATGCGTTGTATCCGGTTACCGGCAAGAAATTTTTGAAATACAAGTACGGTCTGGAGGCCCCGCCGGAATCGGTTCAGCCCAAGAGCCTGGAAGCGGCCAAAAGGGAAGAGGAACTGGTGCGCAAGCTCAGAAGCGGCGAGCTCAAAGACGTGCTGGAGGAAAAGGAGAAAAAGGCTGAGCCGCCGGAGGGGGAAAACGTTCACAAGTTCAGCGTGTACGTGGACGGCGAGCAGTTCGAGGTGGCAGTTGAGGATCCGGGAATGCCTTATATTACAGGCGCCCCCGCTGCCCAGCCCGCTCCTTCAGCCCCCGCCGGTCCCCGCCGCGCGGCCCCGGCAGGCGCCCCGACTGCGCCCCCGGCCCGGCCCGCACCCTCGGCACCGAAATCCGAGGCCCCGGCTGCGAAACCCGATGCCCCCAAGGAGGCACCTAAAGAAGCACCTTCAAAACCGGCTGCAGACGTGGAAGGCCATCAGATCAAGGCCCCCATGCCCGGTATCGTGATCCGGTATGAAAAAAAGGCGGGAGATACCGTTGATGAAGGCGAGACCGTGGTGGTCCTGGAAGCCATGAAAATGGAGAATTCCCTGCCCACTCCCGTGGCCGGAACAGTGAAGGCCATCAACTTTTCAGAAGGCGATTCGGTTGCCAAGAACGACGTGCTTTGCGTGATCGGATAGGAAACCAAGCGGAGTTGTTATGAAGATACACGAATACCAAGCCAAGCAGTTGTTTTCCGAATACGGGGTGGCCATTGCCAAGGGCGGAGTGGCCGAAAGTCCCGAGACCGCCAAGGCGGTGGCAGAAACCCTGGGCGGCTTTCCAGTGGCGGTAAAGGCTCAGATTCATGCCGGCGGCCGCGGCAAGGGAGGCGGTGTTAAAATTGCCAACGACATCTCCGAGGTGGTCAAACATGCCGGGGCAATCATAGGCATGAACCTGGTCACCCCGCAGACCGGCCCTGGCGGACAGCCGGTCAAGCGGGTGCTTTTGGAAAAGGGCTTAAACATTGAAAAAGAGCTTTATCTGAGCCTGACGGCCGACCGGGAAAGCGCAGGGATCCTGATCATGGCCAGCGAGGCCGGCGGCATGGACATTGAAACCGTGGCCGAGCAGACGCCCGAGAAAATCATCAAGGTGCATGTCAATCCCCTGACCGGGATTTACCCCTACCACTGCCGGCAGGCCGCCTTTGGCCTGAATCTGGACAAGGAGTTGATCAAGCCGTTTTCCCAAATGCTCACCGCGCTTTACAAGCTGTTTGTGGACCTTGATTGCTCGCTCGTGGAGATCAACCCCCTGGTGATCACGCAGGAAAAGCAGCTTTATGCCCTGGATGCCAAGGTCAGCTTTGATGACAATGCTTTGTACCGCCAGAAGGAAGTCGTGGAAATGCGCGACTTTGACGAGGAAGACCCCGTTGACGTGGAGGCCTCAAAGTACAACCTCAATTACATCAATCTCGACGGCACGGTGGGCAACATGGTCAATGGCGCGGGCCTGGCCATGGCGGTTATGGACACCATCAAGCTGGCCGGGGCCGAGCCGGCCAATTTCCTGGACGTGGGCGGCGGGGCCACCGCGGAGATGATCGAAAACGGCTTCCGGTTGATCCTGTCGGATAAGAAGGTCAAGGCGATTCTGATCAACATTTTCGGTGGCATCCTGCGTTGCGACGTGCTGGCCAAAGGCGTTGTGGAGGCGGCCAGGAACACCGAGATCAACGTGCCCCTGGTGGTGCGCATGGAAGGCACCAACGTGGAGGAGGGCAGACAGATCCTTGCCGACTCCGGGCTGGACCTGCAGACCGCCAGGGATCTCAAGGACGCCGGCGAGAAGGTAGCAGCACTGGTGTAAAACCCGGGGCTAACCACGAAGTGCACGAAGAGATACACGAAGAACCCGAAGAAATTTTTTTAATTGCAGATACCCTTCGTGTACTTCGTGATCTTCGTGGTTTTCATGAAGCATATATCAGGAATCGAAAGGTTTAGCGATGAGTATATTTGCGGATGCGGATACACGGTTGGTGGTTCAGGGAATTACCGGAAAAGAAGGACAGTTCCATGCACGGCAGTGCGTGGAATACGGCACCAGGGTGGTGGCCGGTGTCACGCCCGGCAAAGGCGGACAGAAGATGGATGACATTCCGGTGTTTAACTCGGTTGCGGAATCGGTTTCCGAGGCCGGCGCCAACTGCAGCCTGATATTCGTCCCGCCGCCGTTTGCCGCGGATGCCATCATGGAGGCCGCGGATGCCGGCGTTGACCTGATTGTCACCATTACCGAGGGCATTCCCGTACTTGATATGATGCGGGTAAAGCACTATCTCAAAATCAGGGCCGCACGGCTGATCGGCCCCAACTGCCCCGGCATCATTACGCCGGGGGAGGCCAAGGTCGGGATCATGCCGGGCCCGATCCACAAGGCGGGGGGGCCCATCGGGGTTGTGTCGCGCTCCGGGACCCTGACTTATGAAGTGGTTTATCAGCTCACCCTGCAAGATATCGGCCAGACCACCTGCATCGGCATCGGCGGGGATCCGGTCAACGGCACAAATTTTATTGACTGTCTGGCGGCCTTTGAGGCAGATCCGGATACCCGGGGCGTGGTCATGGTCGGAGAAATCGGGGGAAGCGCCGAGGAGCAGGCTGCTGAATTCATCCGGCAGAACATGTCCAAGCCCGTGGTGAGCTTTATCGCCGGCATGACCGCCCCGCCGGGGCGGCGCATGGGGCATGCGGGTGCCATTATTTCCGGCGGCGCAGGTACGGCCCAGGGCAAGATCGAAGCCCTGAAGGCCGGGGGCGCGCACGTATGCGAGGACCTGGGCCGGATCGGGGAGTTCTGCGCCAAGGTGTTTTAAGCGCTTCCTTTTATGCAAAAATATCGCCCTGGCGGGATAAACAGCTTTTTACGGAGAAAGAATCCATGAACTGGTTTGTGCAAAACATTTCCACAGCCGTCGGCAAAAAGCTGCTCATGGCAGTTACCGGCCTGGGATTTGTGGGCTTTATCGCAGTCCACCTGGCAGGCAACATCACATTTTATTTCGGCAAGGACGCCTTTCTGCATTATGTGGAGACCCTGCACACCCTGGGCCCGGTGATTGTCATCGTGGAGCTTGTGCTGCTGGCCCTTGCAGTAATTCACGTGAGCACCGGGAGCGTGCTTTTCCTCCGGAATTGGCAGGCCCGCAAAACGCGGTATGCGGTCAACAAGTCCGCCGGCGGACGGACCATCGGTTCCCGCACCATGCCGTACACGGGCTTTTTGATCCTGCTGTTTGTGATCCTGCACCTGTCTCAGTTCCATTTTATCGACAGGACACAGATAACGCCGTATGACGCTGCGGTGAACACTTTCGGCAATATTTTCTTTGCCCTGATTTACATCGGCGCGGTGATCCTGGTGGGCATCCATATCCGGCACGGGTTCTGGAGCCTGTTTCAGAGCCTGGGATTGAATCACGAAAAGTACATGCCGGCCATCCGCGCGGTGGGCATTGCATTTGCCATT
>JAIPEJ010000176.1 GCA_021737225.1 Desulfobacteraceae bacterium | reverse complement strand
TGGATACGCTTACCGGACAGGCCCTGCGGGATGCTTCAATGATGGGAAAAAAGCCGCGCCGGCCTGCAAAGAGCGCCCCGCAGGCAAGCGCGGGCCGGGATATCCGGATTTTCGGTGCCAGGGAGCACAACCTGGCGCAAGTCTCGGTGCGCATCCCGAAAAACAAACTGGTGTGTGTGACCGGGGTGAGCGGATCCGGCAAGTCCACCCTGGCATTTGATGTTTTGTACTCCGAGGGACGGGAGCGGTTTCTGGACTGCCTGCCGGGCTATGCCCGCCAGTACATGCAGCCCCTGGCCCGGCCGGACGTGGACCGGGTCACATCCCTGCCGCCCACCGTGGCCCTGGAGCAGAAGGTCGCCCGGGCCGGGGCCATGTCCACGGCGGGCACGGTATCAGAGGTGTATCATTACCTGCGCCTGCTGTTTTCGGCCCTGGGGGCGCCGTTTTGCCCCAATTGCGGGGTTGCCGGGCAGACTGCGGATGCCGCGGAAATCACCCGGAGAATGATTCAGCAGTTTGCGGGCCGGCGGGTCCGGATTCTGGCCCCGCTGGTGCGGAAAAGAAAAGGCTATCACGCAGACGTGATCGAGCGGGCCGCAAGCCAGGGGGTTGACCAGGTGCGCGTTGACGGCCGGTTTTACAGCGCCGATGCCGTGCCCCGCCTGGATCGGTACACGCTCCACGACGTGGAGGCCATGGCCGCGGATATCGGCGTGTCGGAAAAAAACCGGGAAAAGGTTCGCACGGCGGTGGAAAACGGACTGGCCGCGGGCGGGGGCACCATTATCGCAGTCGGGGAGGCGGATTCCGGAAGCCGGGATCATTTCTATTCCACCCGCCGGGCCTGCCCGGAGTGCGGGGCCGGGCTGCCGCAGGCCGATCCGCGGCTTTTTACCTGGAGCCAGAAGTTCGGCGCATGCCGGAAGTGCGAAGGATCCGGGGTCGCCGCGGACAAAGCCGGCGCAGACGGCGCGGAACCGCCCTCGTGTCCGGCCTGCGCGGGCACCCGCCTGCGGCCCGAAGCCCTGGCCGTGCGAATCGGGGATAAAAATATCGGGGATGTGGCGGCCATGTCGGTTTCCGACGCGCGCGGATGGCTGGCGGACCTGGGCGCGGCCCGCGGGGAGATCAGCCAGCAGGTTCTGCCCGAGCTGCGCACCCGGCTGCAGATTCTGGAAAACCTGGGCGTGGGGTACCTCACCCTGGACCGGGCCACCCATACCCTGGCCATGGGCGAAGCCCAGCGCGTGCGTATTGCAGCAGAGATCTCATCCAACCTGCGCGGGGTCTGCTACGTGCTTGACGAGCCCACAGTGGGGCTGCACCCGAAAAACGCCGAAGCCCTGGTGTCTGCCTTGTGCGATCTTCGCGACCGGGGCAATACCGTGGTGGTGGTCGAGCACGAGGAACCCGTGATCCGGGCTTCGGATCACGTGATCGACCTGGGGCCCGGGGCGGGGGTGCACGGCGGCCGGGTGGTTGCAGAAGGCACGCCGAAGTCCCTGGAAAATGCGGAAGCATCGATTACCGGAAAGTGGCTCCGGGGGGCGGAAACCCGGCAGGCGCTGTCCCGGAGATCGCTTTTGGATTGCCCGGTCTTGAAGGTTTCCGGGGCGAGCTGCCACAACCTGGACGATATCAGCGTGGAATTCCCGCTGGGCCGGCTGGTGTGCGTGACCGGAGTGAGCGGATCGGGCAAGTCCACGCTGGTGCGGGACGTGACTTTCCGAGCACTGAAGGCCGTCCTTTCCGGACAGCCCCTGCCGGCAGCGGTCAAAAGCCTTTCCGGCGCGGAGCGGGTCAAAAGCGTCAAGGAGGTGGACGAATCGCCCATCGGCCGGACGCCCCGGTCCGTGCCGGCCACTTACGTGGGGGTGATGGACGAGATCCGCCGGATTTTTGCCATGACGCCCGAGGCCCGGGCCCGGGGATATACCGCAGGCAGGTTTTCTTTTAACGCGGCCGGTGGCAGGTGCGAGGCCTGCGGCGGCCAGGGACGGCATCGGGTTGAAATGCCGCTTTTGCCGGTGGTGCATATTCCCTGTGATGTGTGCGGCGGGCGCCGGTATAATCCGGATACGCTGGCGGTGCGCTACAAGGACCGATCCATTGCCGGGGTGCTGAAAATGACGGTGGACGAGGCGCTGGATTTTTTCAGTGCCTTTCCCCGGATGGCCCGGCCGCTGCGCTTTTTATCCGATATCGGCCTGGGCTATCTGCAGCTGGGCCAGCCGAGCCCGACGCTTTCCGGGGGCGAGGCCCAGCGCATGAAGCTGGCCGCGGAACTCACGGCCCGGTCCACCGCGGGCGGATTTTACGTGTTGGACGAACCCACCACGGGCCTGCACATGGCAGATGTGGCCAGGCTGACAGACGTGCTCCAGCGCATGGTGGACCGGGGGGATACCGTGGTGGTGATCGAGCATGACATGGATTTGATTGCGGCTGCGGACTGCGTTATTGACATGGGGCCGGGCGGCGGCCGGGAGGGCGGCAACGTGGTTGCTTGCGGCAGCCCGGAGCTTGTGGCAGAATCCGGAGAATCCAGCACTGCACCTTATTTGCGAAGGCATCTCGGGCTGTAATTGGTCTGCCGGCGCACACTGCATGCAGGGCGCATGCACGGCGCCGGCAGGAAGATCTTTTGCAGCTTACTTCTGCATCTGCTTTTCGAATGCGGCTTCGCATTTGTCCGCGGCTTTTTCCGCGCGATCCGCAGCGGCTTCGGCGCGGTCTGCTGCGTCTTCGGCCTGGGTGGCGTATTGTTCAACATCCGCGGTGTCCTGCTCAGACATGGCCTGCGCATCCTGGGCCTGGGCTTCGGCCTGCTCGGCCTTTTCCATGGCTGCGTTTACCTGATCCTGGAGGTCATTTACCTGTGCTGTAGTTGCGCAGCCCGATATCATGAGCGCTGCTGCTGCCACCAGTACGGCGACCAGGGTCCATAAGGTCTTTTTCTGAATGCCGGTTTTCATTGCTTCCCTCCTTTTTCATGTCATGTGAAATTACGGTTTTGTTACCTTTCCCACGCATATGGGTATGCCTCTTTTGGCGGCAACTGCCCGGCGGACCGCATTCCGGTCCGCACCGGCAAATAATGCCCGTGCTTTTAACAGGGACTCGGTGTGCTGATACATATCCGATATTTTGTTATGAATATCCGGATGGACTTCCAGGTAAATTTTATGATCCCTTAAACCAATTTTAACAGGTTTATATACAATTTCAACCACGGTGTCCACAGAGACCTCATGGAAAAACTTTTCAATATGCTCCGGATACATTCGAAGGCAGCCCTGGCTGACCTGTCTTCCGATGCCCCATGGAAAATTGGTGCCGTGGATGCCGATACTTCCGGCAGCCAGTCCGACCCAGTAATCGCCCAGCGGGTTGGCGGGTCCGGGCGGGACGATGGCTTTGCCCACTTTTTCCCGGCTATTTTCCGGCACCGTCCACACGGGTTTTTCAATCCGCGTGGAGACCCGGGTCACGGTGATGGGGGTTTTAAATCCCTGTCTGCCGATTCCCAGGGGATAGGTTTTTACGAGCTGATGTGCCGGGAAAAACCGGTAAAGCCGCATCTCCGGGATATTGACAACCACGGATTCTTGGCGGGTATAGGGCAGCACCCACATGGTCGGGATTTTTATTGTTTGCCCGGCCGGCGGGGTCCACGGGTCCATTTCCGGGTGGTGAAGCGAGATTTCATTAAACCCCAAACCGTAGTCCCGGGCAATGTCGAGCAGGGTTTGTTTTTTCTGAATTTCGTGATCCTGCGTAAAGCCGATAACGTTCATGACCGGCACCGCGCCCGGGCCCATTGTTGCCGACCAGTAGGAAAAGGCGCCTCCGTCGGCCTGGGTATAAATCGCGGGCAGAAAAAGGAGTACACCGGTCACAAGGAATATTATGGCCATCCGGAGTTTCATGGGCAGAAGATCAGTCCAGCGTCAGGCGGGTGATGCTGCGATCAACAGTGTCCACTATGCAGAATCCTGCATTGTCCTCCTTGCCCATGACATCACCGGGATTAAGCAGGGTGGTGTCTTTGATCTGTTCCTGTAACGGCATATGGGTGTGGCCGCAGCAGACCAGGTCGTATTTGCCGGTTGCCGCAAGTCCTTGCCCGACCGTTGGTTCATGGGTAAAGGCAATGGACATCCCCTGGGCGTCAATCTCTCCGATCATGCCGTACAGGGTGATCCGGCCGTTGCTGTTGGCCGCGGTTTTGGTCAGAAGATAGGTGTCTCCGTCGTTGTTGCCGAAAACGGCGTGCAAAGGGATGGCCCTCTCCTGGAATTCCTTGAATACAAAGGGCGCGATAATATCCCCGCAGTGGATGATCACCTCCGCCCCCTGCCGGCGAATGCCTTCCAGTGCCTTGCGCACATTCCAGATATTGTCATGCGTATCGCTGAGCACTGCGATTTTCATTTTGCCCCTTACCTTTTTTCCTTGTTCTCTGATTCTTGTTCTTATTTCCGGTGCTCAGGTTCCGGACCTCGTTGATTTACCTGATTGCTGAATCTTTACTTTTCTCGCCGGCTATGTCAATTAATTTATAAGGGGTCAAGTCTGCCCTTGACTCTTTTTGACCGGGACCACGGCACTGAATGGGCAGACACACGGGTTTGCCCCTACAAATGGGCGGACCAGGTCCGCACCTAGGGGAATAAGATTGTCAGTGACTGGCATTTCAAAATTGTCTTTTCAGGAAAACGCATGAATTCGCATTCTCCATATGACCGGCGCCAAGCCTCAAGGGCGGTCCAACTGCTGGGCAGCCTGAGTGTGTTTGCCTCTGCCTTCTGTTTTTATCTTGCCACGGCCGTGATCCGCTGGGCGCAGGCGGAAACCGTGATCGATCCATCGTATTTCGTGTTTGCGCGTTTTCTGGTGGGATTTTTTGTGATTTGCGCCGTGCTTGCGGTGCAGCGCAAAGGCCCCAGGCTGCGGAGACTGGATCTGCTGATCGGGCGCACCGTGTTTAACTGCCTGGCGGTGTATTGCTTTTTCCAGGCCGTGGCGCAGACTTCGCTGGCGGAAGGCAATATTTTGAACATGACCTACCCGGTGTTTTTGGCGGTTTTCTCCTGGATCCTGCTCAGGGATCAGCGGGACCCGCTTGCCGCGGCCATGGTGGTGGTTGCATTTGTGGGCATATGGCTGATTCTTTCACCGGGCCGGGTTTCCCTGCAAATCGAAAGCCTGTGGGGCCTGGCCTCAGGGATCAGCGCCGCTGTTGCCATTATTTACCTGAACATGGCCCGGCTGTATCATGATTCCGAAACCATCCTGTTTTACATGTTCGGCCTGGGCACGGTGATCATTTACGTCATGTTTTTCCGGGAGATTTTCGTGCCCAACGCGCAGGAATTATATTACCTGGCTCTGTGCGCCGCCCTGGGCGTGGGTGGACAATACCTGCTGACCCTGGGGTTTCGGTTTGTCACGGCCGTGGAAGGCGGGGTCATCTCCTCGACCCGGATCCTGCTGGCAGCCCTGCTCGGGCCGGTGGTGGCGGCAGATCCGGCCCTTTCCGCGGCCGGCTGGATGGGCGCCCTCCTGATTTTTACCGCCAATGTTATCCTGGTCGCCCGTAAATGAGAAAAAATGAGGGGTCAAGTCTGCTCTTGACTCTTTTTGATAAGGTTTTTTACCTGCTCGATGTTTTCTTTCAATTTCGGCTGGCGCTGCATTCGGCTTTCAATCCCTGCCATGATTCCCCTATACTCATTTCCTGGAATTTATGATAAATTTAAAATTTGGTAAGCCTGTAAAAAAGTCTTTTTACAGGCTTATCAATAAATTACGAGAAGCGAAT
>JAIPEJ010000175.1 GCA_021737225.1 Desulfobacteraceae bacterium | reverse complement strand
TGGAGCCGATCTTGCCGAAACCGATCACACCCAGGGTCTTGTTCATGATTTCCCGGCCCTGGAGCTTTTTCTTGTCCCACCGGCCGTCCTTTAAAGACGCCGTGCCCTGCGGAATGTTGCGGGTCATGGCCATCATCATGGAGAGGGCATGTTCCGCGGTGGTCACCACATTGCCGCCGGGCGTGTTCATGACGATGATGCCCCGGCGGGTGGCCTCGTCCACGTCAATGTTATCCACCCCGATGCCGGCCCGGCCGATGGCTTTCAGGTTGTCTGCCTTTTCCAGCAATTCCTTGGTCACCTTGGTGCTGCTGCGCACGGCCTGGGCGTCGTAATCCCCGATGATCTCTTTTAACTGCTCATCTGACAGGTCGGTCTTGACATCAACCTCAATGCCTTCTTCCTGCTCAAAAAGCTTGACGCCGGCATCGCCCAGTTTATCACTGACCAGTACCTTGTAAGTCATAGTGCCTCCTATAGTTTCAAATATGAAAACCTGTTCTCACACAGGTCACAGGGCTTCGATCCACGCCTTTCGTCGAGCCCCCATAAATCCGAAATTCGAATATCGAAATCCGAAACAATGACAGAAATATGAATGACTGAATCTTTAAAACAACTCAATTCAGTAGGGTTTCGTTTTGGTCATGCTGTGATTTAAATTTCGAATTTGGTTCTCCCTTACGGGATGCTTCGCGCGAATTTCGGATTTCGAATTTCGTGCTTTTCCTTTTACAGTGCCAGCTTTTCCTCCCTGTAGGCCATCAGGTAGTTGCTGCAGTATTCATCCCGGCCCGCCAGGGTTTCCGCGGCATGAATGTTGGCCACCATCCGGCGGTCCAGGGGATTGATAATGGCGCTGTCCAGGCCCTTGCAAATGGCCATGACCACAAAGGTCTGGTTGAGCAGCTTTCGCTCGGGCAGGCCGTAGGAAATATTGGACAGGCCGCAGATGGTATGTACCCCGGGAAATTCGGCCATGATGGCCTCCACGGCGTTCATGAATTCCATGCCGTAGCTGTCGTTTGTGGAAATGGGCTGGACCAGGGGATCCACGTAAATGTTTTCCACCGGCACATTATTCTTGACCAGGCCGTTTATCAAGTCGCTGGCAATTGAAAGCCGGTCATCCTTTGATTCAGGCATGCCGTCATCGCTCATGCACAGGGCGATCACCTTGAGGTCCGATCCGGCCACCACCGGCAGCAGGGCATCCCAGCGCTCCTTTTCCAGGGAAATGGAATTGATCATGGGGGTCCCCTTATGCAGTTCCAGGGCGGCCTCCACCACCTTGGGATCCGGGCTGTCAATGCAGCACGGCGTATCCACGGCTCCCTGCACGGTGGAAATCAGCCATTTCATATACTGGGCTTCCTTTCCCACAAAGGTCCCGGCATTAACGTCAATAAAGTCCGCCCCGTTTTCATACTGCTGTTTTGCGATACTCTGAATTTCCTCGACATTTTCGTCATCAATTGCCGCCTTGATCGCCTTGCGGCTGGAATTGATCAATTCGCCCACGATTTGCATGATTATCCTCCTTGTTATCTAAAGTGATTTTAGTGCCTGAACGAAAACCGTCTTTTTCGCCAATATCTGTGTCAGTCTCAAATTTTAATCCTCAGAATACTTCGAGTATGCCTGCGGTTAAAATTTTCGCCTTCCTTGATCTTGACGAAAAATCCTGGTTTTCGTTCGGGCACTGATTTTATAAGCCGGTTTTTCAACTTCTTTTGGTATCCTTCATTTTTCCGACTGCTTCATAAACGGTTTCTGCTCCGCCTTTTGCCCCGGCTCCAGGCATACGAAATCCTCGGTATCATACGGGCCAAGAAGCAATTGCCGGAAATATTCCGGGCTGCCCGCGACTTCTTCATATTCCTTTTCCAGAAATTCCGCATTTGCACGGGCCCTTTTACGCAGCTTTTCAATATCGCCGGCTCCGGTATTAATGAGCACGATATGCGTATAGTGCCGGAGCTCCTCGCGGATGCCCCATTCCGCCGTTTCCCGGCCCATCCGGGGCACGTATTCGTTTTCCATCATTCCCAGGGGGTCCTTTTCTTCAGCCACCCATCCCGGGTTGAGATAATAGGTGCCGGCCCGCTCGTGAAAAGCCTTGAAATATGCCCGCCTGGATCCGAGCAAAAGGGCGATACAATCATGGACCCGCGGAATATAGACTCTCTGCTTCCGGGCGGTGACCCCCACAATTCCGTTTGAACAAAGCCCGTAGCCAAACACGATCCGCCCGGCATAATCGGCGACCGCATCGATTTCCGCCTGGAGCAGCGCCGGCATTTTTTCCGGGGTCCGGTGCAGGTTCTGGTCCATGTACCGAAGTTCAATATTATTGGCGACTCCCTCACTGTCCCTGATAGAGTCGAGTTCATACTGCATGACCCGGCACGCAATGATCACATTGGGCCCGGATATTTTTTCTTCCGCGTTTTTCAAATCTCTCCCGTACATGTTAGCGCAATTCCTCGAGTTCGGGAAATTCCATGCTGGCCACGTACCGCTCCATGAAATCCGGACGGGTTTCAATTGAAATATGCTGTACACTGCCCATTTTTTCCTCCAGAAACCGCCGATAACCGACATTGCGCAGCATCCGCACGCACCCGATCCGGCTGGTATTTCCCGCAAAATACACCTTGTCCCCCGTTTTCGGGGGAAGCAGGCCGATAACCTCAAGATTGCCGGCGCGCAGGGAATAGCCGAAACCGCCGGCCAAAACGATACGGTCCAGGCGGCGGCAGTCCAGTTCGGCCTCCTGCATCAGGATATCTATTGCCGCCCGGAGCGCACTCTTGGCCAGTTGGACCTGGCGCACATCCTCCTGGGTGAAATAAACGTTTTTGCCCAGGTGGAACGCCGGAATCCCATTGGTTTCCGAAAGCCGGGCCGAAACTTCTTCCGGCAGGCCCCCGGTCTGGTCCGGCTTACGCATCCGGCCGGTCACATCAATGACACCCAGGCGAAACAGGGCGGCTGTGAGATCAACAATACCGCTTCCGCAAATACCCTGAGGCGGTGCATCACCAATGGTATGAATCTGAAACTGCGATTTTCCGTCCGTGGTCACCGCTTCCACGGCACCGATACGGGCGCGCATGCCGGCCGATATACCCATGCCTTCAAATGCCGGGCCCGCAGCAGTTGATGTCATCAAATAGCGGCCGCCCACGCTCAATCCCATCTCTCCGTTGGTGCCAATATCAACGAACAGGGTGGTCGTTGTCCCGGCGGCAAAAAATTCCCGGGAAACCAGCAAGCCCGCACTGATATCCGCGCCGATATATGCATGCAGGATCGGGGGCACATACACCCGGGCCGCGGGGTGTATATGAAAGCCGAACTGCGAAGCCGGATAGGTGCGGCCGCTGGCAAGGCCCACGCTAAACGGCACCTGGCCCAGGGGCTCCGGGTCCACCGAGGCCGCCAGCTGCAGCATGGTGGTATTGCCGCCGATAACCACGTCGAGAATTTCCTGCGGGTCCGCCCCGGAATCCTCGCAGGCCTGCTCAATCAAGTGGTTTAACCCGCCGCGCACGCATTCGGACAATTCCGCCAGCCCTTCCGGGGTGGAGCCCTTCTGGATGCGCCGGACCACGTCGTGGCCGAAGCGAATCTGGGGATTCAGGCTTGAAGTGGTGGCCAGCTCCCGGCCGCTTGAAAGATCAATCAACGTCACCACCAGGGATGTGGTCCCCAAATCAATAGCCAACCCCTTGGCAACGGTTTCCTTTTGCCATGGTTGCAGGGTCGCCGCAGCGCCGCCGTCATACCGAAACAGGCATTGCTCACCCGAGCAATCGATTGCCACCGCGGGCTGATTTTTCATGTGCGACTCGGAATCCGGCAAATGCCGCTTGGATGCATCCGCCTCCGCCGGGGACTGCGCCCATTGCGAAAAGGCGGGATCCCGATCGCCTTCCAGGATCCGGTGTTCATCCCTGGAATATTCCGAAAGCAGCCGGATGGTCATATCGGTTTTGGGTACAAGCCGGCATGCCAGGCGGATGCCCTCCCGGGCCTGCTCTTCGGAGATTTCCTTGTGCGGCGTTTCCGGCACGTTTTCCGCAGAATCCACGCGAACAAGGCACTTCCCGCAAAGTCCCTGTCCGTTACAGGGTGTTTCAAGCTCCACGCCGGCCCGGTACAGGGCGTCTCTGACGGTCTCGCCCTTGCGGGTGTGGACGGAAATATTTAACGGCAGTATTCTGAGTTCAGCCATGATCCCTTAAATCCGGGTCAGCGAAATGGTTTCCTGGAGATCTTCTGCCAGGAACTTCAAATCCTTGCGCAGGGACTCCCCGTCGATTTCCCTGGGCACCACCACGCTGGTGCGCATGGCAAACAGGGATTTGCCGTCTTTGCCGGTTTCCAGCCGGGTTTCAAGCTCCACGATGTTAATGTTCTTGGCGGCCAGCAACTGCGTGGTCCGATACACAATGCCCATCCGGTCCACGCCCTTGACCCGGATCTCGTAATTGGGCTCGGTACCCGGGCCGCTTTTGCCGGCATCTTCCACAGGGAACAGGGTGACGTTCAAATCCTTTTCCTGCTGCAGGCGCTGACATGCGGCCTCCAGGTCCTGGTGTACCTTGTCGTCCCTTGCGGTGACAAGGATCATCAGGGCGAAATGATTGCCCAGCAGCGTCATGCGAGAATCCTCGAAATTACAGCCGCATTCATAAACCGCCTTGGAGACCTTGGCCACGATCCCGGTGACGTTTTTACCCACCGCAGAGATAATAAATTCCTGTTTCATGATCCGTCCTCTATTGCTTAAACGAACGTGGGTTGACAGATGGCTTCCAGATCACTGCCGCTGATTTTCAGCGACTTGTGATGCACGCCGGGATTGAAGTACACTTGGGCTTTATCTGCAAGCTCGCTATCCATGTATACGGCAAGTCCATGCCCGAACGGCGGCACACAACCGACTTCACATCCCACGGCCTCAAGGACCGCCTCGGGCTTGGCAAAGGAAACCTTTTTCGTGCCTGCCGCAGCCGCGCTGCGCTTCCAGTCCACTTTCCGGTCTCCCGGCAGGACCATGACGATCATCTCGCCTTCCTTTGTGGCCAACACCAGGGACTTGACGGTTTCACCTTCGGCAACCCCCAGGGCTTCGGCCATGGCCGGATTTGTGTACACCGGCTCATGCGCGAACCGCTCGTATACCATCCCGTTTTCTTCCAGCATTCGTACAATGTTTTCTTCAAGGGTCATATCTGTCTCCGTCTATACCGATGGCAGCAAACACGAAGATCACGAAGAAGACACGACGCACACAAAGTTTTTATTAATTATAATTTAATGGCAAAATACTAAGTCTTAAAAATGTTATGCGCGTCAAGCAATAAAAAGATAAGTTTCCGATTTTACTTAATCACTTAAAACTTAACACTGCCTGTAAAAAGACTTTTTACAGGCTTATCATAATTTCATTCTTCGTGTTCTTCGTGCGCTTCGTGGTTTCCTTTGTTGTTTCATACGGCATCATTCGCCGAACTGCTCCGAGAGCCGCGGATTGCCCACGGCCCGGGCCCGAATGCGCTCCAGGTCGCCCTCGGTGTTCACGCGGATCTTGACCTGGGGATCATTTGCACCTGCGCTTTCCGCGCTCTGCGTGGCCATTTTACCCACTTTCTTGCGGGCATGGGCCACGGCTTCCTCGTATTCGGTAAAACTGGTACGCTCATCACCGATCTGCACTACATATGCGTGGCTGCCGCCGGTTTCCTGGGTGTATAAAATGGCCTCTTTTTCCGCCACCACGGATCCGGCCACGGCGCCGGCGGCATTGGCCACGTGCGCGTGCTCGGGCAGGACAAACGGGGCTTTTAAGGTTTCGGCCACCCG
>JAIPEJ010000174.1 GCA_021737225.1 Desulfobacteraceae bacterium | reverse complement strand
TCGCCGCCTTCCACGGCCTCGGGCACATAGTGATCAATTCCCTTGATGCGCGCCTCGGACTTGGGCGTAATCAGAAACATGATGATGCATGCGTAAATCAGGGAAAGCAGGCTCAGGGTCAGGCCGTATCCGGAAAAAATGGTTTCGCTGGTGGGTATCACGCCGATGAGATCGGCAAAGATGTGTCCCTCGGTGGCGGACAAAAGCGGTGCGGAAGCAGACAGCCCCCAGTGCCAGATCAGGCCCAGGCCCATATAGCCGGCAGTGCAGAGCACCGGGTAATGGACCTTGATGTTTTTGAAATGCATCTGCCTGCCGGTTTCCCGGGCTACAATGGCACCCACGATCAGACCCAGCCCCCAGTTGATCCAGGACAGGATCATGGCCACCAGCGCGACCATGACCACGGCCTGCCTGCCGGTTTTCGGCATCCGGGCCAGGCCGCGGATCAGCTTCTGGGTCAGGTGGTGATAGGCCAGCACATAGCCGGTGACCAGGATCAGCACCATCTGCATGGCAAAGGTGTGCAGGTTCCAGAACCCGTCGTACCAGTGATCAATCATCTGTATCGGGCCCTGCCCGGCAACCACCAGGCCCAGCACAAAGGTGATAAATGTCAGGATAATTGCAAACAGAAAAGGGTTGGGCATCCACTTCTGAACGTTTTCAGAAACACGGAATCCGAATTTCTCCAGAAAGCTTTCCTTTACCTGGGATCCTTCCATGATGATTCCCTCCTTCTATCTTGAAGTGTACTTAAAGTGCAGCATAGAAAACCGCTGCACGCGAAAATCAAGAAAAAGTCGGATACAGTCTCTGTTTTGGCTTACACTTCAAGCCATTCCCTTCGTACAGAAGTGTCAGCTTCAAATTCATCCCGGGTTCCCTCGAAGACGATCTCACCGCGACCCATAACGTAAAGTCGATGGGATATGCGCAGTGCAATCGTCAGTTTCTGCTCCACAAGCAAAACGGATATACCACTTCGGGCAATCTCCTGGATAAGCATGCTCACCTGCTCCACCATTTTGGGCGCCAGTCCTTCAGTGGGCTCATCGATCATAATAAAATCCGGATCCCCTACAAGCGTGCGGCACATTGTGAGCATCTGCTGCTCACCGCCAGAAATAAAGCCCCCGAGCACATGCGTCCGCTCCCCGAGACGGGGAAAAAGCTGAAACACGTCCTCGATCGTCCAACGGCCTTTCTGCCCCTTTTTTTTCAGGCCCAGCTCAAGGTTCTGGAGGACGGTCAGCCTGGGGAAAATGGCCCGGTCCTCCGGAACGTATCCGACACCCCGGCGGGCGATGGCATGGGGCTTGAGCCCGGCGATCTCCTTTTCCTGGAATCGCACGGAACCGCGGGGCGATACCATGCCCATGATCGCCTTGCATGTGGTGGATCGCCCCACGCCGTTGCGCCCCAGAAGGCTTACGATTTCGCCTCTATCCACGCGCAGGTGAACCCCTTGAAGGATGTGGCTCCGGCCATAATAGGCGTTTAGATCACGAACTTCAAGCATGCTACACCGCCTCCTTGCCCAGGTAGGCTTCCCGGACCTTTTCGTTCTTTTTGATCGCCTCCGGGCTGTCGGTGGCAATGATCTGACCGTAGACCAGCACTGATATCCGGTCCGCCAGGTCGAATACCACACCCATGTCATGCTCCACGATCACAAGGGTCTTTCCCTCGGTCACCTCACGGATAAAGTTGACCGTGCGTTCAATCTCATGGCGGCTCATACCCGCGGTCGGTTCATCAAGGAGGATTATCTCGGCCCCGCCGGCGATCGTAATACCGATCTCCAAAAACCGCTGATCCGCGTAGGAAAGGGCCCCTGCCGGCATAAGTGCCCGGTCTGCCATGCCGATTTGCTCTAACACCATACGGGATCTATCGTTGAGAGCCTTTTTGCGCTCGCACAAATGCCAGAAGGAATGACCAAAACCCATGGGCCACAGCAGGGCACACCGGATATTTTCAAACACACTCATTTTCGGGAAAATATTGGTGGTCTGGAAGCTCCGGCTCAGGCCCCTGCGGTTGATCCTGTGAGGCGCAAGCTTCGTAATATCATGCCCTTTCAGCTCCATGCGCCCTTCGCTGACCGGATAAAGGCCGCTGACAAGATTAAACAGGGTGGATTTACCGGCGCCATTGGGCCCGATAATGGCGTGGCGCTCGCCCCTGAACACGTCAAGATCCACGCCGGTAATAATCTCGCTTTCCCCGAAATTCTTGTGAATGCCTTTCAATGACAAAATCGTCTCGGGCATCAGTGCTCCCCTTTCCTCATCCTTCGTGTCACTTCATCCCAGGCATCCCTTACCTGAAAGGCGGCTTTTCTGAAAAACAAAAACCCCACCGTCATCAGCAGAAGACTTGCAATCCAGGGTGGGGCGGACTGTGCACTTATCTCGATGCCGAACAGGGACATGGGCGATTCGGGATTTGTACTCAAGGACAGATGATAATTGATCTCAACGAGAATAATGACGCCCAGGAAAAGAACCAATCCAGGCACCAGCGCCCTGCCGTAAGACGGCAGCAGCTTTTTAAACAATCCGGCCTTCCATACGGGCTCGTGGAGCATGATCAGGCCGGAAATACCGTTGGGAGCCCACAATACCATGCACATAAACAGCAGGCCGAAGTAAAGAAGCCAGGCATGGGTAATGTTGGCCAGTACCAGCTGGAGGAAAGTCACGAGCACAGCTCCGAGAATGGGCCCGAAAAAGTGCCCCACCCCGCCGATATAGGTCATCATAAGTACATCTGCCGAGGCCATCATACCCAGGGCGTGAGCAGTTATAATTTCAAAGTTGATGGCGAATAAGCTTCCTGCAATCCCGGCAAAAAAAGCCGACAGGCTAAACTGTATGGTCCGGACCATGTGCGGGTTGTATCCAATGAACCTGGCTCTTTCCGGGTTGTCCCGGACCGCGTTTGCCATTCGGCCAAGCGGGGTGCGGGTCAGCAGATACATTAAGAAAACGCAGACAAGCATCCAGGCTGCAATCAGGAGGTAGACTTCGCCGGCGCGCCCGAAGTTTAGCGGACTCAAAGTTACATCTGTCCACCGGTTTGCGGAAACGCCTTCCTCTCCGCCAAAAAAAGATGGAAAAATAAGGGCGCAGGATGCGATAAGCTCGCCAATTCCCAGGGTGATCAGGGCAAAGGGGATGGCCGCGCGCCGGGTCGAAATCAGGCCGAAAATCAGGCCGAAAATGCAGCTGAAAGCCCCGCCGATCAAGGGCACAAGCTCGGTGGGAATGGGTACGACACCGTTGTTGACCATTTTTAAGGTGTGAATGGCCATGAATCCCCCCAGCCCGTAAAAGACCGCATGTCCGAATGAAAGCATGCCGCCCTGGCCCAACAACATATTGTAGGACAGGGCAAAAATTACGGCAATACCGATCTGGTTGAGCAGGGACTGGGCGAACCGGGTCTGAAAAATTTGCGGCAGCAACAATATAATAGCGACAACTGCCAGGATCGCCAGACTTTTGACAACAAAGGGGCGCATGGCGGAAGCGGCGGTGTTATCTTTCATTCTTCGCGTGTTCCCATAAGACCTTTGGGTTTAAAGACCAGCATCAGCACCATGAACAGATAGGGCATCATGCCCCGGGTGTGGGAGATCTCAATGCGCAGCAGGTCATGGAAAAATCCCCCGGCATCCGGGGCGGACACTCCCCACAAGGCCAGCAGGTCGGACAGGGAGACCTCGAAGCCCACTGCAAAAGTCTGAAGCGCGGCGATTAAAAGCGAGGCCACAAATGCCCCGGTAAGCGACCCCATGCCGCCGACCACAACGACCACGAAAACAATGGGCCCCAGGTTCAATGCCATGGCCGGCTCGGTAATCAGGTAGTTTCCGCCGATGACCCCGGCCAGTCCGGCCAGGGCGGCTCCGCCGCCGAATACGTACATGAAGACCAGGGGCACGTTATGGCCCAGCGAACCCACCATATCCGGATGGGTTAGCGCCGCCTGGATAATAAGTCCCAGCCGGGTGCGGGTGATGGCAAAAAAAAGCACAGCAAACATGGACACCGAGATCAGGAGCATGAATGCACGGTAGGCTGAAAACTCGGTGCCCATGGCGCTCATTAAGGTAAAGTCAAGCATTTCGGGGATTTTGTAGGCTACCGGGTTACGCCCCCAGATGAGGATGACGAGCTCGTTTACCACGTAGAAAACACCGAAGGTAAACAAAAGCTCGGCCACGTGACCGTACTTGTGAACAGAACGCAAGCCGTAGCGCTCTATGAATATGCCCACCAGGCCCACGCCGAGCGGGGCGAAGACCAGGGCCGGCCAGAACCCGATATGCGTGCTCACCTCGTAGGCAAAGTAGGCCCCCAGCATGTAAAAGCTGGCATGGGCGAAATTCAGGACGTTCATGAGGCCGAAAATCAGGGTCAGCCCGCTGGAGAGCATAAAAAGAAGCAGGCCGTAGATCAGCGTGTTGATGCAAGATAATAGAATAAATTCCAGCATATCTCCTGTGCCCCGGTCAATGCGCGGTGATTACGGCAATAGGTCCCGTCTGAAGACAAAAATCGGGCCCGCCGCAGCCGGCGGGCCCGAGAGTCTGCCTTACGGTTTTTTCATATCACAGGTGGTGGGCATGGCAGTATCTTCTGGTGCGATCCGCCCGACCGTGGTCCACCCCATCCCGGTATTTTCCACGTCGTACTTGGTATCATGGGTCCCCTGCTCGACCATCTTGGCGATATAAAGCGGCTGAATCAACTGATGATCCTTTGCCCGCATGGTTGCCTGGCCATAGGGGGTCTGGTGGGTCATGCCCTCCAGGGCCTTGGCCACGGCCACCGGCTCGGCTTTACCGGCTTTTTCAAAGGCTTTTGCCACCATTTGCATCATGGTCCGGACCCGGCCGTAATACCACTCTTCGGTATCCTTGGCGTATTCCTCCTGGAAGCGCCGATAAAATTTTTCGTCTTCCGGATTGTCTTCCTCGATAGCCAGCGCATTGTGCCATTCAATGACCTGATAAAGCCTGTCCTTACCGGCTTTGCCAATAGCGGTGGGCGACCCCAGGCCGCCGCCATAGAAGGTAAAGAAATCGGATTTCAGCCCGGCGCTTTCCGCCGCCTTAACAAGCAGGGCCAAGTCATTTCCCCAGTTCCCGGAAATCACCGCATCCGCACCGGAAGCCTGAATCTTGGATACATAGGGGGAAAAGTCCTTGACCTTGCCCAGGGGATGGAAGGTATCTCCCACGATTTCGATATCCGGCCGTTTTTCCTTGAGCATTTTCCGGGACGCTTCGCTCACGGAATGGCCGAAGACGTAGTCCATGTTGATGAGATAAACTTTTTCGATGTCGGAGCGTTTTTCCTTGATGTAATCGGTGATGGCCGCGATTTTCATATCCACGTGTGCGTCGAACCGGAAATGCCAGAAACTGCATTTTTCGTTAGTAAATGCGGGGGTGACCGCGGCATAATTAAAATACAGCGCCCGCTGATCCGGATACCGCCTGTTATGCTTACTAACCGCCTCGATCAGGGCTCCGGCCACGTTGGATCCGTTTCCCTGAGTGATAAACTGGATACCCTGGTCAATGGCACGCTGAAATTGGGTAAGGGCTTCTTTCGGATTGGTCTTGCTGTCAAACGGAATGATTTCGAGTTTCTTGCCCAGAACACCGCCGTTTTCATTGATACGATCGGCCATGTATTCAAAATGCTTGAGCCCCGTGTTTCCGACATTGGCAAATGAGCCGGTCAAAGGGTCAATATAGGCGATACGGATCGTGTCGTCCTGGGCCGCAACCGGCGCGGAAAACAAAGCAAAACTAAATCCCAGGCTTAGTACAATGATAAAAAGACTGAACAATGTTTTTCTCATGGCGAAACCTCCCC
>JAIPEJ010000173.1 GCA_021737225.1 Desulfobacteraceae bacterium | reverse complement strand
ATTATATTAAGAAGTTATGCGGTTTTTAAAGGGTAGTTTATCTTTTCTTTTAGAAGAAAAAACAGGCAGAAACATTGCGAAAGGTAAAGGTCATCCCTCTTGATATTGGGGGGTCTTAACGTTCACCGTGAATTGCTGGACTCCCGTCTCCGTCAATGTCACCGACCTCAATGCAGGTGACATCAGCGGTCGTGGTAAAATGCCAGAGATACGCCCCGTCACTGGCCTGAAAGGCCGCAATTCCATACGCTCCAATATTCATATCTGGCGTCCCATCGACATCAGTATCTATATTTCCCAGGTATCCCCCGACCACGATATCCAGATTCCCGTCCCCGTCGAGGTCCGCAATTTCAAGTACTTCCACATGAGAGGGAGAAGCGTATTCACGCGCCACTGAATATACGTCCTGTGACCAGATCGGGGCGGTGCCGTTGCCCGTTACGTCCCAGAGACTGAGTCCACTGTAGCCGGAGTAACAGTCTATGGTGACCACCTCGGGCGTGCCGTCACCGGCAATATCAGCCACGGCAAGGTCGTTGATTGCCCGTGCAATCTCGTATTGCGACCCCTCGTCGATAGCCCAGAGATACTGGCTGTTTTCAACGTCATAGACAAACAATGTCTCTCCACCGGCAATGATGTCCGCTACCCCGTCATTGTTCATATCCGCTGTTTCAACCGTGAGCAGATTCCCGAAAAGCTCCACCGTGCTGCCGTCTACCTGGACATAGTCATTGGCTTCAATGATCAATGGCTGATGCGTACCTGCAAACGGCAGGGTGTTCACCTCTGCCGCCCGAGCCGGTCCCGCACACACGAAAAAAACCGCCATGGATAACACAACCGTTCCCCAGAACCTGCTTTTCATCCGCATTTAAAACCTCCTTTTGAAAACCGTTAATCAAATGGTGCGCCTGGTGCTACAAAACTGCGGGTTTATTCAAAGGCCGGCATGGGCTTGCTGCATCCTGCCCATGCAAAAAAAGCAGCGACAGCGCGCTGCTTTTTCAGGCCTGTATCAAACCACTTTTTAGGGGAGTAACAGAAAGGGGTTCAGCAAAGACCTGCCCGGCGGAACTTGCCGGGCCCGGCCCTGGATCCGGAGATCCGGGTTTTCAGGTAATTGCCGGCACTTCCGGGCATAATTGAGCTTGTCGGCATGAACCGGATCCTGGAGATCCAGGCGAGAAATTCGATATCCGCCAGGGTTTGCGCGCCTCTGGCCGACAGGAAACAAATACGGAAAGCAGGGGGGACAACGGGATCATCAAAGGGAGGGCTTTGACAATTCAACATCCGCTTTTTTTGGCAGCGGACTTCTTCGCAGGCCGGCTGGATTTTATCCATGGCGGATCTCAGTATAAACCCAAGGGTTGGGGTTTGGCGTACTGGAAACGATTTTTTCTACATTTTGCGTATCATTCTAATCCAAAGAAAACAACCCCTAAATTCCATAAATGCAGGGAGTTTTATTATAATGGCATATTTGTGCAGATCCCTTCGCGACAGCCGGGAATGGGATGATTATTTTGATTCTTGAAAAAGCGTGTGCTATGAAATAAATCGTATACTCATCTGTCACCTGACATCATCTTGTGACGGTTTCGTAAAAAGTCGTAAAAATGTTTATACCCGTCTATCAATTAAAATATAACCTTTTGATTTTACTTAAACACTTAATCACTTAAAACTTAACACTGCCTGTAAAAAGGATTTTTTACAGGCTCATCATCATTTTTGCGCGCCGGTAAATCATATGGGCGACTCCCGATCCAGCACAGAGACCCGCGGCACCCTGGGCACGTTTTCCGGGGTTTTCACTCCGAGTATCCTGACGATCCTCGGCATCATCCTTTTTCTGCGCCTGGGATACGTGGTGGGCAATGCCGGGCTGCTCCGGGCGCTGGTCATCATCGGCCTGGCCAATCTGATTTCCGTGCTCACCTCGGTTTCGCTTGCGGCCGTTGCCACTAACCTCAAGGTCAAGGGCGGGGGCGACTACTACCTGATCTCGCGCACCCTGGGCCTGGAGTTCGGCGGCGCCATCGGCATCGTTTTATTTCTGGCCCAATCGGTATCCATTGCGTTTTACAGCATCGGTTTCGGCGAGGTCCTGGCCGTGCTGGTCCCGTTTACCGTCAAGGGCCTGCCCCAGATGATTGCCGCGGCAGCGGTGCTGCTGCTGTTTGTATTTGCCTGGCTCGGCGCGGACTGGGCCGCACGCTTCCAGTTCATCGTCATGGCGATCTTGTGCGCAGCCATTGTCTCGTTTTTTGCCGGCGGGATCATGCGCTGGGAGACCGCCACCCTGATGGGCAACCTGGCCGCCCCGGAAAACGCGCCGCCTTTCTGGCTCGTGTTTGCCATATTTTTTCCGGCGGTCACCGGGTTCACCCAAGGCGTGAGCATGTCCGGGGATCTGAAGGACCCGGGAAAAAGCCTGCCCAACGGCACGTTTGCCGCAGTCGGCTTATCCATCGTGGTCTATTTCGTCTCCGCGGTGATTTTTGCCGCCGCCCTGCCGGGCGAAATCCTGGCCACTGACTATAACGCCATGAAGCGGGTGGCGGCCATAGACGCACTGGTTCTGGCCGGCGTGATATCGGCCACCCTGTCCTCGGGAATGGCCTCTTTCATGGGCGCCCCGCGCATCCTGCAGTCGCTTTCCGCAGACCGGATTTTCCCTTTTCTGCTCCCTTTTGCCAGGGGAACGGGCCCGGACAACAACCCCCGCCGCGCGGTATTGCTTTCCGGGGCAATTGCACTTTTCACCATCGCCCTGGGCAACCTCAACTTTATCGCGCCTGTGGTGTCCATGTTTTTCCTGATCTCCTACGGGCTTCTCAATTACGCCACATTTTTTGAAGCCCGGGCCGCCAGCCCGTCCTTCCGGCCGACTTTCCGCTTTTACGACAAGCGGCTGAGCCTTGCCGGCGGCCTGGCCTGCCTGGGCGCCATGCTGGCCATAGACGTGGTTGCCGGCATCGTGGCCCTGGCCTTTTTATTTGCCATCTACCAGTACCTCACCCGCACGGCCGGGCCGGCCCGCTGGGCAGACAGCCGCCGGTCATACCGATTCCAGCAAATCCGCAGCCACCTGCTGCAGGCCGCAGAGGCGCCGGAACACCCGCGGGACTGGCGCCCCGCCCTTTTGGTTTTCTCGGATAACGCGGAACGCAGAAAGCCCCTGCTGCAGATGGCGGACTGGATCCAGGGAGAAAGCGGCTTTGCCAGCATCGTGCAGATCCTGCAGGGAGAAGGCGCAAAAATGCGCAAACAGCGGGAGGCCGCTGAAACCGAAATCCGGGAAGATATCCGGGCCCTTGAGATGGATGCATTCCCGCTGGTCTTAACCGGCCCGAACGTTCGCCTGGCGGTCAACACCCTGGTGCAGGCCTATGGCATCGGGCCCCTGAAGGCCAATACCCTGATGACCAACTGGCTGGACATGCAGACCTGCACGGCTTCAGAGCAACGCACCCAGAGATTCGGCATTTACCTGCGCACGGCTTTTCGCCAGGGATGCAATATCCTGCTGTTTTCCGCGCAAAAAGACGCATGGGAAAAACTTGCAGACAAACCGGCAGCGGATCGACACATCGACATCTGGTGGCTCGGGGACGCCACCAGCCGCCTGATGCTTTTGTTTGCCCACATGATCCGCCAGAACAAACCCTGGGCGGAGGCAAAAATCCGGGTGCTCGATGTCAGCGAAGACGCCCTGGCCACCGGAAAGACCGTGGCGGATCTAAACGAAGTTCTGGCGGAAATCCGCATTCAGGCCGAGCCGGAAATCGTGGCCAAGGCGAATTCTGACGCGGTTGCCGCCTACAGCGAAGATGCCGCCCTGGTGTTTCTGCCGTTCCGGCTCAGGCAGGATCAGCCCCTGGACCCGTTCGGCAACCCGCTTTCCGAAATCCTTGATCGCCTGCCTGTGACCGCGGCCGTACTGGCGGCAAAAGACATTGATCTGGCTGCAGAGCCCGAGTCCGGGCAGGCAGGGGAAATTGCCGCGGTTCTCGACCGGCTCAAGGACGTGGAAAAACGGGCCGCTGAAGCGGAAAAAGCAGCTGAAAAGGCCCTGCGGCAAGCAGACGAAAAAATGGCCGACTGGCGCAAGGCGGTTGAATCCGGCAAAGACGCCGAAGAACTCCGGCGGCTGAACAAGGCCGTGGATGAAGCCAAGACTCATGCGGTGCAGTCCGGCCGCAAAGCGGCCAAGCTCTCTGCGGCAGCCGAAAACCTGGCTGAAACCGCCCGCAAGATGGGCGCGGATGTGCCGGAACCTGAAAAACAACCGGCTAAGGAAACAGAGCAAACCGAAAACCCGGACAAATAACCCGGCAGCCCGGAAAATCCGCCCGGGCCTGCCCAGACCATCAAAGGAGGCTTTATGCGCAAAGACGAGGAAACCGGATTTTTTGAATCCGCCCGCCCCGGTACCATGGCCAGCCACGGCAGCGCAGAGTTTGAACTGCCGATCCTGTATTTCCGGGACGATTTCTTTGCCCTTTATTTTGCCGC
Organism: Desulfobacteraceae bacterium; assembly: GCA_021737225.1. Lineage (GTDB taxonomy): Bacteria > Desulfobacterota > Desulfobacteria > Desulfobacterales > Desulfosalsimonadaceae > Desulfosalsimonas. Next base: position 1,391 of record JAIPEJ010000173.1, on the reverse strand, counting down.
GGATGCAAAAAAAATCCGGCGGCTCATGCCCTCGGACAACCTGCACCCGACCTTGCTTCCAAACGGCAAGGCAGTGGTGGCAGTGGGCGCCTTTAACTACATGGACACATCCATCGGGCCCTACGGCGAGGTGATTGTCGGCATTCCCTCGGTTTACGGCAAAAGCCCCGTGCCGGTGGCCCCGGCCCTGCTTGAAAGCCGGTATCCGGGTTTCGGGGTCATCGTGGCCCACCTGCCGGTCACCAAGCAGACCGCCCGGGATGCGGGACGCGGCCAGTGGGGGTACACGAAATTCATCACCGAGATGCATTTCACCGTCACCCCGGAATTTCTGCAGTGCAAGATGTCTGAAAAACAGGAACACATCCTCACCCTGCGGGTGGCCCGCCGGGGGTTTTACAAGACCGACAAAAAGCCGATCATCACTTTTTCCGTCAAGGACGGCCAGCTCATCAAAACAACCATTCCCCAGAAAGGGGCATTTCGCCAGTCTGTCAGGCCCGCGGGGTCATTTCTGGAGCTCGGGGATCACCCGGTATCCGAATCCATCCGCGGCATGGGGTTATCGAAAAAGCCGATGATCTCCAAGTATTACGTGGAGCGATCCGGCATCCTGCCCGCAGGCGAGGTGATCGAAACCGGTGCCCGGCCCCTGGAAGGCTACTACGGGGCGGACCTGGAAGGCGAACACACGGTTTCATACATGGAATAAGAAGTTTCTGCCGCCCCCCTATGCGAAAAGGAGCCAGCCATGCTTTCCAAGACCGAAGTCCGGAAATTTTTGAACCGGGACCCGAAATTTGAAGATATGACCTGCTCTCTGCGGGCATGCGCCCGCCAGCCCGGGGCGATCTCCAGGGAAGCCGAAAAAGTGGTGGCTATTGCCACAAAATTCAACGAAGAGGTCACCCGGGTCCATGATTTAAAACTTGATGCCCGGATGCAGCGGGACCCGGAGCACCTTCCATGGGAGATCGTCGAGGAAGCCAACAGGCGGGGATTTTATACCATGTTTATCCCTAAGGTGTTCGGAGGCCAAGGCTACAGCCTTTCCTGCGCGGGCCTTTTTCTCGAGGAAATCGCATCTGCGTGCCTGGCCACGGCCAACATCATCGGCGTGCATTATCTGGGCTTTACCATCCTGACCGCCTCCTGGAACATCAAAATGATCGACCGGATCTCCCGGGAGGTGGCAGACGGGGAAAAACAGGGCCGTCCCTGCCTGATTTCCCTTGCCATCACAGAGCCGGAAGCCGGCACGGACGCCCAGAATATCGAGCTCATGGACCGGGGCAACCTGGGCTGCAGCGCGGAGAAGAAAAAAGGCGGATACGTGGTCAACGGAAACAAAATTTTCATCTCCATGGGGCATATGTCCACCTGGCACATTG
>JAIPEJ010000172.1 GCA_021737225.1 Desulfobacteraceae bacterium | reverse complement strand
ACCCGGCCCTGGAACGGGTGATTGCGCAGAAAGGAACCGCTCTGCCGGAACTGACAATGGGCATCGGCATAGAATTTCCCTCGGATCGCATGCTTGCATACATGGACAAGGGCATTACCTGTGCCGATATCCTGGAAACGCTGCGCATTTGCGGCAATGCCGGCATCCGGGTAAACGGCAACCTCATCCTTGGCTGGGACAACCTGGTTGAAGCGGACCTGCGGGAGATGGAACGGTTTTTCGATCAGATGCCGGAGCGCTCCATGACATCGCTGCAGCTTCGCTGGCTTTACGCCCACCCGCACACGGTGATTCACGAGCAGTACAGCGGCGAGCCGAGCTTCCTGGGGCCATTTTACCTGGGCTTCCGGGCAAGGATTTCCGGGACGCAGCAAGAGCGCAACGCAGAAGCTGTGCGGATAATTGAAGCATACAGCCGGAAAAAGCAGTTCCGGCTCGAGGGCCTGGGCAATGTCAAGCCGGGTGAGGGCAGAGGTGGGGAAAATGCAGCCTGATCTTCAAAACGGGGCCTTTCCCCGCTGGCGGATTTATTTCGGCCTCTATTTTCGCAATATCGCGGCCAACCTGCTGGGTTTTGCCATTATCCTGGTTTTGAATTTCTTTACCCCCATGACCTCGGCGTGGGTCGGCAGGGCGCTTTTGGAAAACGGGGCCGGGCATTACCTGATTACGCTTTTCCCGTTTATTCTGCTGGCCGTGGCCATGCTTCAATACTATTTTCAGTGCCCGATTTGCGCTTTTCTTTCCGCCCGGGTCCGGGGGGAGCAGTGTGACCAATACAGCGAAGCGCAGATCAAAAGAAGGGTCCTGAATCTGCCGATTATTCTGGCTGCGGCCAATCTGGCAGTCTACATTGCCGTACCCGTTGCGCTGACCGGTTATTTCTGGGCTTTTGACGTATTGCCCATGGATGTCAAGATCGTGGCCCTTCTCTGGTTTCGCTCCGTAATGATCGGGGTGATTACGGCCTGCCTGTCGTTTTTTATCGTGGAGAGCTATACCCGGCATGTCTCCATTCCCCTGGTGTTTCCGGAGGGCGGATTAACCGAAGTGCCCGGAGCGGTCCGGGTTGATGTGATGCGGCGGATCCGGCTGCTCAACCTGGCAGGGACCCTGACCCCGTTTTTGATCCTGGTGGTGACCCTGGCCTTTGTTTTGTGGGACGTGATGGGCACACCGGCTTTTTCCCGCCAGCTCGTTTTTGACATTTTTTTCTTTACCCTGGTCCTGTGCGCGATTTTCGTGGTGATCGGCTTCCGCCTCAACCGCCTTGTGGGCCGCTCCCTGGTCGAGCCCATCCATGCCATGCTCGATGTGGTGGAAAATGTGGAAAAGGGCGATTTCACACAGCGCATCCGGGTGGTTTCCAATGACGAGCTCGGCGTGCTGGCAGATGCCGGTAACCGGATGATCCAGGGGCTGGCCGAGCGCGAGCGCGTCCGGGAATCCTTTGGCAGATACGTCACGCCCGAGATCCGGGACAAGATTTTGTCCGGCGAGATCCCGCTGGACGGCGAAAAAAAGATGGCCACCATGCTTTTTGCCGATCTGCGGGATTTTACCCAGTATGTGGAGTCAAATGCGCCCGAAGACGTGATCCTGAGCATGCGCGATTATTTTACAAAGATGGAGGAGGCGGTCCGGGCCAATGACGGGCTTGTCCTCCAGTTCGTGGGTGATGAACTAGAGGCGGTATTCGGCGTTCCCCTGGAAGTCGAGGATCACGCGGACAAGGCTGTTTCGGCGGCCCTGCAGATGCGCCGGGGGCTGGCAGAACTCAATGAAAAAAGGCGGCTGGAAGGCAGCCCGCCTTTCCGCCACGGGGTGGGTATTTGTTCCGGGCCCGTGCTGGCCGGAAATACCGGCAGCAGCGACCATCCCGCCTATGCTTTGATCGGCGATACGGTCAATCGGGCGTCCAGGATACAGGAGCTTACCAAGGAGCTTGACCGTGATATATTGATTGCACGGGAAACCCGGGATATGCTGCGCGGTGACTTTCCGCTGCGCGAAAAGGGCGTCTGCGAGGTAAAGGGCCATATGACGCCAGTTGAAATCTACGCGGTCACTGCCGATGATTAACAGTATGAAAAAGCGCCTGGCGGTTTTTTTGATCATCCCGGTGGCATTGCTCCTCGCAGCAGCGGGAACTGCCGGATTTATATACGCCAGAAGCATGCTTCTTGATCAGTGGCAGCAAGGCGCAATCCTCAAGCTCGAGCGCGCGGCGCATTACATGGATATGCGCCTGGGCCGGCCGATTGACTGGATACAGATGTTCCATGCAACCGGGTCAACCAGCGACGCTCCGGCCGCCCGGGAGTTTATTATAAACCGGATCAAGGGGCTTGACGGGGTCGCGGCGGTGGACCTGCAATGGGCGGACAATCTCCGCCACCCGGGTCGCGCGGGAATGCACGCGGATCAAATGAGCCGGAAACTGCGGATGCGTTTTCACCATGCCGATATTTCCAGGGTCACGGCACCGCGATACGATGCCGGCAAAAAGGCGGAAACCGTGACCCTGGTCTCGGAACTCAGAAACAAAGACGGGGGGCTGGTGGGCCGGCTGTCGGTGTCGGTGCGCTTTGATCATCTCATGCAGGACATCAAGGAACTGGGCTGGTGGCAGAGCAACCAAGTCTGCCTGGTGGACGAAAGCGGACAATACCTGGCCCACAGCGCCGCCATGGAGAAAAGAGAGCAGCTCGGGGCAACCGGCGATCCCCTGGAGAAGGCCCTGCTTGAAAAAATGCAGGAATCGCCTTTTGGCACGCACTTGGGTTCCGGTCATCCGCCCCACCTGGTGGGGGGATTTTACCGGCTGGAGCGAGCCCCGTGGGTTTTGATCATGTATGCGCCGGGGCGGGAAATCCTGGCGCCGATCCTTGAATTCCGCTTGTATTATGTTGTTGCCGCAGGGATTTGCATTGCGTTTACCCTGCTGCTGATCCAGCTTGTCGGCGGCCGGCTGGTTCGCCAGATCGGCAGGATCTCCCGGGCGGTCAGAGAGGTGGCAGAAGGGAGATATCCCGAAAGGCTTTCCGAAACCTCGGCAGATGAAATCGGCCAGCTCGAGGCCGGTTTCAACGAGATGGTCGAGGGACTTCGGGAGCGGGATTTTATCCGTGATACCTTCGGCCGGTACATGGACCGGGAGGTGGCCCATGAGCTCATGAAGCGCCCGGAAGCCCGCCGGCTTGGGGGTGAAAAACGCGAAGTGGTCATTTTAATGTCGGATATCCGCGGATTTACCGCGGTTTCTGAATCATTGAGCCCGGAGGCCACGATCGGCGTATTGAACCGTTATTTTTCGCACATGATCGAGGTGATCCATCAGTACAAGGGCATTATCGTGGATTTTTACGGAGACGGGGTACTGGTGTTTTTTGATCCGCAAGAAGGACAGCTTGAGCCGGCAGCAGCGCGCGCAGTACAATGCAGCCTGGAAATGCAGCGCACCATGAGTCCTTTCAACCGGCATCTCAGGCAGCAGGGCCTGCCGGAGATGCAAACCGGCATCGGGGTTCATGCCGGGCAGGTGGTGGTGGGGAACATCGGGTCATCGACAAGGGCCAAGTACGGGATCGTGGGCCTGGCGGTAAACATGACCCAGCGCATCCAGGCAGAAGCAGAAGGAGGCGGAATCGTGATATCCGAGCCGGTCTACAACCTGCTGGCAGACGGGCTGACCATTGAAAATGCTTTTACCGCACATTTAAAAGGGGTCCAGGAGAAGGCGACCCTTTACGTGCTCGAGGACTTCCGGGTGCCGCCGGGCTCATGAACTCTCTTCTTTTACTCATCACTCATCATTTTCCAAAAGCGCCGCGATCTGCCGGTCTTTTTCCGCCCAGAGCGCATTGACCCACTCGCGGAACTGCGCCTGAAATTCGGCGTCCTGTTCATAATCCCGGCCCACGAATTGCCGCGGGATTTCCAGCCTGCGCGCGCGCAGCCTCACCTCCGGTATCTCTCCCCTGAGAAAATGCCAGAACGGCAGAGGCGCTTCGTTTTTCGGGTACACGATGGTTACGTCAATGATTGCCTCCAGGTGCTGTCCCATTGCGGAGAGAACCACGGCGGTGCCGCCGGCCCTGGGCAGCAGCAGGTGCCGGTAGGGCGACTGCTGCTGCCGCTTTTTATCCGGGTCAAACCGGGTGCCTTCCAGGAAGTTGATCACCGAGATCGGCGATTTTTTGAATTTTTCGCAATACCGGCGGGTGGTTTCCATGTCTTTTCCCTTGAGCTCCGGGTGCTTTTTGACAAACTCCTTGGAATAGCGCTTCATGAACGGAAAATCCAGCGCCCACCAGGCAATGCCCAGCAGCGGCACCCAGATCAGCTCCTTTTTGAGAAAAAATTTGAGAAACGGGATGCGGTGTTTCCACAAATGCTGCAGAACCAGGATATCGGCCCAGGAACGGTGATTGCTGATCACAAGGTAGGAGGATTTCGGGTTAAATCCTTCGAGTCCTGCCACGTCCCATGTAATATCCTGGGTCAGCCACAGGATGGCGCTGTTGATCTCGATCCATACCCAGGCAATGGCCGTGAGCACCCGGGTGAGCTGGTGGCGGAGGCCTTCATGCGGGCTGAGGGTTTTTATCAGCACAAACGGCAGAAGCGTGGTAAAGCCGCCAACGGTGTTGGCCGTATACAGCATCAGCGCGATGGTTCCCCTCACCGGACCGGGCAGAAACTTCAGCATGGATACATCCCCTGTAAAATGCGTATCAAAGCAGTGAGTTGATACTGTCTGGGTATCACAGCTGCGGCCCGGAAATCAATGCCCGGTATCTGGATTGCGTGGAATTATTTCACGCAGGGCCCTGCATGGATTGTTCTCCGCCTTTGCGCTGCCGGGGATCGCGCATACCCCTGAGCACGTCGATGCTGTGTTTCATGCCCTTGTAGTGACGTGCCATGTCGATGGCCATGCCGGTGATGCTGCCGACGGCCTGGACAAAATTCACGTCCTCCATGGTAAATTCCCAGGGTTCGGCCGTGTAGACCCGCAGCGCGCCGATGGTGTGTCCCCCGATCATGATCGGCACCGACAGGATGGAGGCGATGCCCTCCTTCTGTGCCGCCCCGGGATATTGAATCCGGGGGTCGTCAGAGACGTCGGAAATGGCCACCGGTCCCTGCTCCAGGGATTCGGCGATGGATTTCATGGCGCTGAGCGGTCCCTTGTTGATGTATTCCTCGCTCAGCCCGAAAGAAGCGGCCACCTCCAGTTCCTTGCTGTCGCGGTTGATCAGCAGGACGGCGCTTCCCTTGACATCCAGGGCCCGGGTAATGCTTTCCACTGCCAAAAGCACGACCTCTTCGGGATCCTTGGAATGGGAAATGGCGCTTGCCACCTTCAACAGGGTCTCGTAGTTCATGTTTTGTTGTTTCATTTTCCCCCTCCTTTATGAAACGGGTTTGTTAGTGCCCATCCAGAAATGGCTAATTTGCCCAATTTCTGCGTCAGGCTCAAATTTGAATCCTCAAAATACTTTGAGTATTCCTGCGGTTAAAATTTTCGCCTTCCTTGAACTTGAACAAATTATCCGATTTCTGGATGGACACTTGTTAAAAAGCAAGCCGTTTCGGCCTTGCGGTTTGCTCAAAATTCCCGTGTCCGGGCCGGTTCCGTGGCAGCCGAGGGTGTGTGCAGGTGTGGCGGAAAAACAGCAGGAAAATCAATAAATGGTTCTAATTTAAAAATAACGGTGCTTTTCAGGCGGTCAAGCAATTTGCGAACGGAAATCGCAGGTTACTTTACAAAATATGCTGTATGCTTATCCTAGTGTTTACCCGGAGAATGAATCCCGGAATGGACGTTGGTTTAAAAACACAACCAGACAAACGCCAAGCGTGGAGGAAAGCGCCATGTATAACCAGGTCGTGATGGATCATTTCAAAAATCCGAGAAACGTGGGGGTCATCGAAGACGCCGACGGCGTGGGCGAGGTCGGCAACCCGCTGTGCGGCGACATGATGACCATTTATCTGAAAGTTGATGAAGAAGAAAATATTTCCGATATCAAGTTCCAGACCTTTGG
>JAIPEJ010000010.1 GCA_021737225.1 Desulfobacteraceae bacterium | reverse complement strand
AACCCACCGCCATGCCGCCGCCGGCGCCGCCCCCGCGGTTTCCGGCAGCGGCATGGCGGTTTCTGGGAACAAGCCCGGTCTTCGAGGCCGATCCGTGTGCGCCGCTTGACGGGGCAAGCGCATGTCGCTGGACTCGGGCCGGGCATCTCTAAGGCTCGCTTCGCGGCGGCTCGGCAAACTCGCCTGTCGGCTCAAACAGAGCCGGCCGCCTGCTCAGCTTCGCCAAGAGCTGGTCCGCCCCTCGTGCAATGCGCCATGCGGCAGCCCCGCCAATCACCGCACGAGGAAACCCTGTCTGGTTCCACAGATTGATTTTCGATATCCCAAACCATGCGATTTATCTTTGCATTCCGGGAATTTTGAAGCCTTTTTGGACTATATCGCGGAAACTGTCGAGGCGGCTGGACAGGGCGGGACGGCGGGGTGGTTTGTGCAGATGCATCGGGCGCGTCAGCGGACGGCAGATGCACAAACTTCCCCGCCGGCCCGACCCTGCGGAAAACCTTGAAGCCCGGTGCTTTTTTTGCAGAACACAACGGATATGGAAAACACCGCAAATCAACGGACAATTTGTTGCCGTTGTCTTGATCGATTTTTTTTCTTAACCCGCCTGATCAAGGGGTTACGTTTTACCGCATATCTTTCGAATTCCGGATTTCGTGCTTCGGATTTATGGATGAAAGCACTTACCGGCCTTGATAAATTCCGCAACATCGCTTAAAATATTTCTTCCAATAACCTTGCCAAAAGGAGGTTCGTGATGGGGGGAAGCAGGCGGGCGATATATGTGTTGGCCGGAATCTGGGCGGCGTTTTGGATTTTTTGGCCGCCACCGGCCGGGGCGCAGGAATCGGAAAATATCAGCGCAAAGACCCTGGGCTGCCTGGGATGTCACCAAACCGTTACCCCCGGTATTGTCTCGGACTGGAAAAACAGCCGCATGGCGAAAATCACGCCGGCCGCGGCATCAGAAAAACCCGCACGCCAAAGGCGGGTGTCCTTTGACAGCGTTCCGGGAGATTTGGGGGCCACGGTGGTGGGATGCGCCGAGTGCCACACTCTGGACCCGGAACAGCACGAGGGCACGTTTTCTCACGGCGGCAGGGATGTACACACGGTGGTGACCCCTGAAGACTGCGCGGCCTGCCATCCCGTGGAAAGACAGCAGTTTTCCCAAAACCTGATGGCCGAGGCATACGGCAATCTCATGGACAACACGCTGTATGACACATTGATCACGGCCGCAAGCGGTCCCATGAAATTCACCGGCACGGAGCTGACCCAGAAGGCACCGGATGCGGAGACCAACGCGGATGCCTGCCTGTTTTGCCACGGCACAAAACTCAAGGTGGAAAAAATTGAAAAGCGGGACACGGCCATGGGCCCCATGGAAATGCCGGAAATTTCCGGATGGCCCAACCAGGGCGTGGGCCGGATCAATCCGGACGGCAGCAAGGGAAGCTGTGCTGCCTGCCACACCCGGCACCGGTTTTCCATTGAAACCGCCAGAAAGCCCGACACCTGCTCCCAGTGCCACAAGGGACCGGATGTGCCCGCCTACAAGGTCTACAAGGTCAGCAAGCACGGCAACATCTACGGCGCCATGAAAAACGCGGATGAATGGGATTTTTCAGCGATTCCCTGGACCGTGGGCGCGGACATGGAAGCACCCACCTGTGCAACCTGCCACATGAGCCTGCTGACCACCCCCGGCGGTCAAATCCTGGCTGAAAGAACCCACCGGATGAACGACCGGCTGGGCTGGCGGATATTCGGGCTGCCTTACGCCCATGCCCATCCCGAATCCGCGGATACAAGTATCATCCGGAACAAAAACGGTCTTCCCCTGCCCACGACGCTTGACGGCACGCCGGCCGAGAAATTTCTCATATCTAAAAAGACCCGGGAAGAACGAACCCGAACCATGCAGCAGGTCTGTACGGGCTGCCACAGCAGCAGTTGGGTTTCGGGCCATTTCCGGCGCATGGAACACACCATTGACAGCACAAACGCCCAGACCCGGACCGCCACCGAAATTATGCAAAAAGCCTGGGATACGGGCGTTGAATCCGGCCCGGCTGCAGGCGGCAGCCCGTTTGACGAGACCCTGGAACGCATGTGGGCGGAAAGCTGGCTTTTTTATGCAAATTCCACCCGGTTTGCCTCTGCCATGGGCGGTGCGGATTACGGGGTTTTTGCCAACGGCCGCTGGCACCTGACCCGAAATACCCGGGAGATGATAGACCTGCTGGAACTCAAGCAAAAAGCGGAAAACCGGTAGGCTCAATAAGGATTGCCAAGTGTTGCTACCCGCCTACGCTTTGCAGCGGGTCCCGGGAGTGCACTTCCCGGATAAGATACTGAACCTTTTTTCCGCATACAAGGTCAGATCCAGTATCATTCGAAGGCCGTACCGGCTCTTGGTTGTCAGCCGCATGGGGTTTGCCCGGGTTGGTTCAATTCCAGCAAGAGCTTCATCGCCCTTCCGCTGTTTAATTCGAATCCTTTTTGCCGTCTTCCGAATCCGTATGGGGGCTGAGCAGGGAATCAACGGCGCGGGCGGCCGCCGTGCGGTGCCTGGGAACCCGAATCTTCACGCGGGTGCCTTCCCCGTACACGGATTCCACCTCAATGCCGCCCCCGTGCTGTCCAATGATTTGATTGGCAATATACAAGCCCAGTCCCGTCCCCTTGGAGCCCTTGGATGAAAAAAACAGGGTAAACATTTTGCGCCGGGCTTCTTCGTCCATGCCGATGCCGTTGTCCGCGATCTCCAATTCAACGGCATCCGCATCCTGCGGCGCCACGGTGAAATCAATCCGGTGCCCGGACTTGTCCGAGTCCATCACGCAGGCATCCACGGCATTTTCCAGGAAATTCAACACCGCCTGGTAAAACCAGTCCGGATCCACTTCGAACTCGCCCGTATCCGGATCGATTCCATTGTGAAAAGCCAGGCCCTGCTTTTCGGCCATTTCGCTTCCCGCATCTGCCAGGGATTTTGCCAGGCGCGCGGCATCCGTGGTTTGATACTGCATCCCCCGGGATTTGGCATAATACAGGATGTCCAGAACCATTTTCCGGATTCGGCTGCTGGTATCGGCGATACGCTCATACGAATTTTGAATGCGCTCGGCATCCCCGTTTCGAATGCCGGTTTCCAGTTGATACACCCCGCCGTCCAGGGCGGTCATCATCCCCTTGACCCCGTGGGACATGGATCCCAGCATCAGGCCCAGGGATGTGAGATGATCCTGCAGGCGCCGGACCTGGGTAATGTTGGTAGCCATCTCCATGACCTGGCTGATTTCCCCGTGCTCATCCATGAGCGGGGCGGTCCAGGTCATCACGTTATACTGCCTGCCATAACGGGAGGTTACCACCTCCTCGGCCTGATGCCGCTTGCCGTCGGCAAAGGTCTTTGCCACCGGGCACTCCGGGCAGGGGGTATCGCGGTGCTTGTAAATCTTGTAGCAGAAATCGCCGACCTCGTTTCCGAAATCCCGCTTGAAAAGGCGGTTGGTGGCGGTCAGCCGGAACTGGCGGTCCTGGACTGAAATATAGCAGGGCACTTCGTCAAACAATTGATGGTACAGGTTGTGCGCCTCGTGAAGGTCTTCAAGCTGCCGGGCGTAGCGGAAAAACTTGCGGGTCAGGCGCAGATGCTGCCGCGCATGCTGCAGGGATATATCCAGGGCAATGCTTTTGACAGGCTTCTGCAGGTAATCATCGGCTTTTGCGCCGAACCCCTCCATTGCAGACTCCAGGTCTCCGGGCTCGGTGAGCAGGATCAGGGGGGTTTCCGCATGCTTGCTCTTGAAATCCAGCAGAAACCGCGTGCCGTCATAATCCGGGAGGCTGGGATTGGCAAGGACAATATCCGGAATTTGCTTGCTCAGGGATGCTTCGGCCGCTTCTGCAGCGCTTGCGGTTCGCACGTCAAACTGCTGGCGCCGGATATACACGGAAAGCGCGGCGCTCAGGTTTTCATCCGGCTCGATAAAAAGCAGATCCTCGGCCATTAAATGCGAATTCCACTAAAGAATGTTTTCTTTGACGACCTGCAGCAGTTCATCGCGGTCAAAGGGCTTGGAAATACTGGCCACAGCCTTGTTAATGGCATACTGGTGTCCGGACAGGCCGCTGATGACCACCACCGGGATATTTTTGAGCGCCGGGTCCTCGGTCAGCTTCCGGTAAAACCGGGGGCCCCATTCTCCGGGCATTTCCAGGTCCAGGGTGATCAGGTCCGGCTTTTCCTGCCTGGCGACATCGATACCCTCGAGGGCATCCTTGGCCGAGCAGGTTTCATAGCCGTTGTCCTCGAAAAGGGTTGTCAGGTATTCCACCACTGCAGGATCGTCGTCAATGACCATAATTTTTTTGCTCATAACCCGTTCCTCATCCTTGATATGGTATTTGCCCGCGAACAAAAACGCCGGCCGGGCATTGCCGTTAATTACTTTTTCACACTCCGGTTGATGCTCAGCACCGGACATGCGGCCCGGACAATAACCTGCTCCATGGTGCTGCCCATGGGCGCCTGCCCGGATGCATCGCGCTTGGCATGATGGGCCATGATAATCAGGTCCGCCTGTTTTTCCCGGGCATACTTGGTAATTTCCACATACGGCAAACCTTCCCATGCATCCATGGTATAGCTTTCAAAATCCGGCATTTTCGGAACATACCGGCTCCGCATCCGGCGCCGGGCCACCCGGAGCTTTTCTTCGATATCATCCTGGGCCATGACCTTGCCCATGGCCATGGCACTGACATCCACGGCATGAAACAAAAACAGTTCGCAGTCCAGCGCGCGCGCCAGTTGCAGGGCATATTCAAAAGCCACGTCCGAGGCCTCGGAAAAATCAGTGCCCAGCACGATGCGGGAAAATCCGCCCCAGAAAGAAGCTGCCGGACGGGTCACCACCAGCACGGGGCAGTGCGCCGCCTTGGCCACCCGCTGGAAGGTGGAACCGGCAGTGGTTTTCTTATATGACGAGTCCTCCATGTGGCCGGTGCTGCCGCCCATGACGACGAGGTCCGGATCGTTGTTTCTGGCTGCCCGCAGAATTTCCCGGTGCGGGGAGCCCACTGCCACCTCGATGCCGTAATTGTCCCCGGTTTTTTCAAGCAGCCGCTCGTAATATCCCCGGATTTCCTCCTTAACCCACGCGACGTATTCCTCGTCCGCGGTAACCCGCTCCCGGGTCTTCACGTCAATGACATCCTGGCTGTAGGCACGGGTGGGCAGGCCGAGCACGTGAAAAATATTGAGATACGACTTGTACCGCTCGGCCATGTTAAAAGCCACCCTTGCGGCATGGTCGCAGGCTTCGGTTGCCGACGTGGCCAAGAGTATCCTGTCAAACATGAGGGCACCTCGCTTTTTGTCCGCCGATCCCGGCAGGGGCGATCGGCCCGGTTATTCCTTGGGCTTCATGTGCTCGGGCACGACCACCATGTCGATCAGCAGGGGTTTTAAGAATGACCACCGGATCCCGATCTGATATTCCTCCTCCAGGTCCCGGATCGCATCCCAGCAGTTGTGGCACGGGGCGATCACCAAGCTGGCACCGGTATGCATGATCTGGTCCCGCTTGGTAATCAGGGCCTTGTTTCGCTGGGGCCGGTACAATCCGATGCCGTTGAATCCGCCGCCGCCGCCGCAGCAGTAATTGTGCTCCCCGTTGGGCGCCATGTCGATGAAATAACCCGGTTCGACAATATAGCTCATGATCTCCCGGGTCACATCCCGTAAACCGTGATTGCGGATATAGTTGCACGAATCCTGGATGGTCACCGGCTCCTTGATTCGTTTTTCCGGGTCGATTTTGAGCTTCCCGGTGCGCAGAGCTTCTGCCACCCATTCCACGTAATGGATGGACTCCACCGGCGGCAGGCCGTCGGGCCGTCCCGCCCAGTAAGGGCCTTCCACCACGGTGGCGCGGTGCGCATGCCCGCATTCCGTACCCACCATCCGCTTGGGCTTGAGCCGGTCCATGGCGTCATAAACGCTTTCCACCTGCAGGCGGCAGGCTTCCCAGTCGCCGGCAAACATGGCCAGGCTGGTCAACTCCCAGCCCTTGCTGGGCACGGTCCAGTTCTCCCCGGCGATATTAAACAGGATCGCGGCCTCTGCGAGATCTTCCGGGTAATGCTTGACCTCACGGGCATTGACCGTGTAGAGGATATCGGCATCATCCTTGTCCACCGGCACGTTCAGGCCGGGGTAATCCTCTTCATACTCCTCGACCATCCATTCAAAGGTATCGACAAAATCCTCCGGGGTAACATCCATCTGCGCCCGGTAGACCCGGTGCATGCCCGCACCCACCTTCATTTCCCACGGCACGAATCCCTGCTGGTAAAGCAGTCCGCGCAGGTAGCTGATCATCACGCCCACGTCAATGCCGTGGGGACAGTACATGGCACACCGGTTACAGCATGTGCATTTGGCCCAGGCGGTTTCCATGGCCATGTGCATGAACGCATTGTCCACATTCCCGTTTTTCCGGACGATTTCCCCCAGGGTGGACTGAATCTTGTAGGCCGGCACCTGCTTGGGGTCCCGGTCGTTGATCCGGTAGAAAAAACAACTGTCTGCACACATGCCGCACCTGGCACACATGGACAGCCAGGTCCGGAGCCGGGACTTCAGGCTTTTGCCCAGCGTCTGCCGGAGCATCTCGACATCCACGTCCAGATGCTTCATCTCCTCGTAATAAATCTGGCCGCCCTTGTCGGCAAGCAGTGCTTTCAACTGCTCCTCGGTATCAACGGGCTGCTTATTGCAGAGTGTTCCTTCCGGCATGAATGGAATCCCCCAAATAAATTCGAAATCCGAATATCGAAATCCGAAACAAATTCGAATATTAAAATTTTCAAAACAACTAGGCTGTCTACCAGGCCATTCCCTTGCCCTTCATGCCGCCGCGCTTGATGCCGAAGTCCATGCCGATCTGCGCCCGGGAGAGAAAAAACGTAACCACGTGGGAAAGCTTGGTAAACGGAATCAGGATCAGCAGAAGCTCACCTGCGGCGATATGGATCAGCAGCCAGAAATCGTAGTTTGCCGGATCATACCGGCAGATCAGACCCGTAACAAAAGGCGCCGCAGTCAGTGCAAGGATAAAATAATCATGAAACGTGGTCAGGATGCGCACCTCGGGCAGCGCAATCCGGCGCAGCACCAGTATCAGGAGTGCAGCCAGCACGCCCCAGCTCAGTATGTCGGCAGCCAGGGCCGGCAGGGTGAAAAACGAGAAACCCAGCTTTTCCTCCAGGAACATGTTATGGGCCAGCAGAAAAAGCGGCACTGCCACCACGCCGATATGGAACACGAAAAACACCACGGTCATCACCGGCTGAACCCGCCAGCTTCGCGTGCCAAACGGCACCAGCCACTTGAAAATCGACCTGGCGGCCCCTTTCATGCCCGCTTTGCGGTGCGCCCGGTATGCCACCCGGTCCAGCTTCCAGTCCAGCCCCCGGATATATCGTACCACCCGTACCAGCAGTCCGATAACAAGAACCGCAATGGAGATGTAAAACATCGGGCCGGTCAAAAATGCATGCATCGGGTGTTCCTCCTTGCCCCGGGTTTCCGGGCAACCTTGCCGTATGTTGAAGTTGCCTGCCGCATATTTCTAAAACGTGCGCTTTTTTTCGTCCCGTCCGGTCAAAAACAGCCAGAAAAGGGGCAGACCGATCAGGGCGGCGGCCATCAGCAGATACACCACCGCCTTGGTATGGGTCATAAATTCCTGGAGTGTAAAAAATGCCTGTTCCATGTCACTCTTCCTGTTGCTCCTTGTAATCCGGATGTTCATAAAAAATCGGCATCCGGGTGGCAATAAACCGGTAGGCCACCACCCCGAGCGTGACGATAAACAGCGTGATCCCCACTTCCATCCAGCTCGGGAAATAGCGCTGATCCGCCGGCAATTGCCAGTTAAATGCCACCAGGGAAACGTTGAGCCGGTTCAACACAATCCCCAGCACCGCCCACAGGGCTGTCCAGCGAATCAGGCGCAGGTTGCGCTCGCGCGAACCCACGGCAAAGAAAAACGCCGGCAGGGCCACAAACCCGATCATTTCCACCAGGTACCAAGCCCCCCAGCCGGTGGTCAGATAATGCCAGTCATTGTCCGCGGCCAGCCCGATCATCTGCATGAACAGATACCCCACCATGATAAAGGACGCGGCCTTGGCAAAGCTGATGGCCACGCCGTGGCTCTGCTCGATGTGATGTTCGTCCATCTTGTGGTGCAGAAACCGGTGGGAAAGCGTGCTTTCAAATATAACCATGGACAGCCCGGCAAACATGCTGGATACAAAGAAAAACAAGGCCAGGTAGGAAGAATACCATAGCGGATGCAGCTTTGAGGGCGCAATCAGGTAAAGTGCCCCCAGAGACGACTGGTGCAGGGTCGAAAGAAGCACCCCGAAGATAGTCAGCACCAGCACCAGCCGCACCACCAGGTTTCTGGCCCGCTTCAGGCCCAGCCACTCGAGCGCGGCCGGGGTGAACTCGACAAACAATACCGTGAGATACAAAAACACGCACAGCGCCACCTCGAACAGCAGCGAAGAGGTCCCCTGGGAATAAAAAATCGGGTACGGCAGCCGCCAGGGCCGGCCCACGTCATAGTGCAGCGCCAGGACCACCAGGGCATATCCCAGAAATGCGGTCAGTATGGCCGGGCGCACGGCGGAATGAAAACGCTTCAGGCCAAAAATATAGCAGGCCGCAGATGTCATGTATCCGCCGGCTGCCAGGGCGACGCCGCACAACAGGTCAAACCCGATCCACAGGCCCCAGGGCGTGTGATGATCCAGGTTGGTGACCGCGCCCAGCCCGCCGGTAAAACGGATCACCGTAAGCACGAGACCCACGGCGATGATGATGCCGGCCACGATGTTAAACGGGGTCCAGACGGACGGCTTTGCCGCGTTTTTCAAAGAGGCGGATATCTGTTGCATTTCCTATGTCTCCTTGCCGCTGTCATCATCTGCGGCCGGTTTATCCGCAGCCCGCTGTTCTTCGGCCTCCTTGAGCGCTTTTTCCACTTCCCGCTTCACAACGGATTCCCTTTCCTTGTCAGCCGCCTTTTTCTGCTCGGCCAGCTTCTGTTTCATCTCTTCCTCGGCCTGGGCGCGGGTTTGCGCCACTGCGGCCTGCCGCTCGTCCTCGGCGATCTGCTCCCTGCGCCGGGCAATGGCATATATCCCGGTCAGCAGAACCGCCCCGGCAGTAACCGCCATGGGCACCACAGCCAATGCCCCCGAAGTGTACTCAGGTGCCGCCTTGTCGCCTAAATCCTCGCGCATGCCCAGGCTGGAAAAGGACCGAGGGGACAGGTAGAGCCAACTGGTGCCGCCCATCTCGAACTGCCCGTAGATATGATCCACGTATTTTTCCGGATTTCGGTTGATGCGCCTTTGCGCCTCCTTGATCAGCTCATCGCGCTTGCCGAATGTAAGGGCCTCCTTGGGACAGGCGGCCACGCAGCCCGGAAGCTTGCCTTCCCGGATTCTCGGATAACAGAGGGTACACTTCATGACCCTGGGGGTAAAGGCCTTGTCATATTCATAGGCCGGCACCTGGAACGGGCATGCAATCATGCAGTACCGGCACCCCACACACAAGGAGGCATCATAGACAACCGCCCCGGTTTCATCCTTGCGCAGGGCCTTGACAAAACACGCAGATGCGCATGCCGGCTCCAGGCAATGATTACACTGGGTTTTCACGTAAAGCGGCCCGGATGCGCTTTCAAACTGATACCGGTTGACCACCGTGTATGCGGTCGCATTTAGCTGGCGCTTGTCCTGCAGCACTTTTAAATCATCAAAAGGCTTATCCGGGGCCGGCAGATCGTTGACCTCGTTGCAGGCCGCCTCACACTTGCGGCAACCGATGCAGTGGGTGATATCGTGGAGCACGCCGAAACTTTCCGGGTATCCGGAAAAATGTTTACCGGTGGCCGCCTTTGCAACGCCCGGGGCCAGCGCACCGGCACCTGCTGCAGCCATCCATCCGAACAATTGCCTCCGGGTGATCCCCATAGTCTCCTCTTTGTCTATTGCGTTGACACCCCGTTGCCGGGGCATCGGCTATCCATTTTCGTTGCGTTCTTCATGGCACGCCGTGCAATCGGTGGCCGCCGGCTCTTCCAGGCCCATCTGCTCGTGGCATTCGATGCATTGACCGTGATAGGCCGCCTTCAGTCCGGGCCGGTTCGATCCGGAGAAAGCATTGGCGGCTGCGGTATGGCAGCTTGCGCACTTCGGCGGATTCAGGCTCGGCGGACTGTTGTGGTGGCACCCCGTGCACAGGGTTTGCGCTTCTTTGTGAAACACGGCAGCCAGCGAGTTATCACCGATCTTATCGACCAGGGTCTGCACGATCTTGCGATGGGGCATTTGCGCGGCCTGGTATTCATCCACCATGGCATCGATTTCCACTTTTTCCGGAATCTTGTCCGCATCCACGGTTTGGACCCGGTCCGGCCGGGCCTTCACTGCGGATTCGGCAACGGCTTTTTTCTCCTCGTCTCCCATCGACAGTGGCTTTAACCGCTCGGCGCCCAGTGCATGGCAGGCTTCACAGTCCAGGCCGGCAAAACGGGCTTCCGGCATCTGCGCGTGGCATCCTGCGCACTCGCCGACCGCATTCTGATCCTTGTGGCAGCCCGTGCAGCTTCTCTCCGAGTCCATGGCGTGCATGGCCCGCTCCAGGGAGACAAAGCCGCCCGCCTCGTCGCCCTTTCTTTTGTGACACTCGCGGCATGCTTCCAGGGATTCGTGGTGGCATTTGCGGCAGGTCTCCGCGGCCGCATTTTCATGCTGCAGATGGTCAAAGGCCGCCGCCTTCATGTACTGGGCGGGCATTTCGCCGGATTCCCCGGCGGCTGCAAGCCAGTCTGCCATGATCCGTGCATCCGGCTGCCCGCGCTCAAGGCGCGGCACGTCCCGGATCTTTTCAATTTCGGCAAGGCCCTCGGCACTGTGGCATCCCCGGCATTCCACCGGGCCGGCCTTGATGTCATCTTTCTTGAACCGGCGATGGCAGTTAACACAGTCATCATGCACGGCGTTTCGGAAGGAACGCGTGTCATCGACCCGCTGCGGCTTGTGGCAGTAGCGGCAGGAGCCCTCCTCGCCTTCCTTGTAGATCAGCTCTTCGGCCTGCTCGTCATAGACATGATGGCAGGCGCCACAATTGTCATCACTTTTTTCCGGCTGGTAGGTGATGGGCTCGGCGCTTTCGTGCTTGAAATGCAGGGACCGGTCAAATGAAATCTGTTTTCGCTGCGGCCTGGCATCGGATGGGGGCTGATGGCAGCCCCGGCAGTTTTCCACCAGCGGACCGGTTTTTTCAGATTTGCCGGCCCGGTCCTTGTGGCAGCCGATACATTCGGTATGGTACCGCTCTTTTGCCGTCGCCGGGGAAAGATCCTGAATATCCTTGAATGCAAAGGCCAGGGCATCCCCGGCCCCTTCATCGGCTTCTTCGTGGCAGGCACTGCAATCCCGGTCTTTTAACGCACGGGTGTGCCGGTCATGCATAAATATCGCGGGCGGCATCTGGTGGGTTTTGCCATTCTCATAAATCCGGAGTTCCAGGGAATCTGCACGGTTTGCCGGAATGTCCGGATTTTGTTCAGCTGTGTTGCCTCCGGATCCGTTTGCAAACAGGACCCACACGAACATCATAAAAAAGGCGGCCAGCAAACCGGCTTTGCCCAGCCGCCAGAATACGTGATCTGGCATATTCTCAACCTTTTTGTCGCCTCAATGATCCGGCCGCCTATCCGGGCACTGTCATCGTTGAAGCCGGAAGTTCTAAAATTCCTACCAATTTCGTATGAAATGTCAAGCAAAAACCGCAGCCACCCCCGGAGTATCGCTACCAGGGGAAAAAACCGTTTCCGGCATATTGGTGTTTTTACATAAAATCCCGGGAGACGATCAAAGGGGCCACGCTCAGGCCGCCTGCTGCATGCGCGCGGCAAGCAGGGCCGCGCCGATGGCGCCGTTTAACTGGGCGTGGGGGGATACCCGGATTTCAACGCGCAGTTTTTTCCCCAGCGCCCGGACCACGCCCGGATTTCTGGCCACGCCGCCGGTCATCATGACGGGCTCGGTAACGCCCACCCGCCGGGCCATGGCAGAGATCCGGGAGGCCACTGATTCGTGGATTCCCGCGATCATGTTCTCGCGGGTCTCTCCCTTGGAAATCAGGGAAATCACCTCGGATTCGGCAAACACCGTGCAGATACTGCTGATGCTGGCGGGATTACCCGCCCTTGCCGAAATTTCGCCGAAATCGTCGAGA
The DNA here is from genome assembly GCA_021737225.1 of Desulfobacteraceae bacterium. Lineage (GTDB taxonomy): Bacteria > Desulfobacterota > Desulfobacteria > Desulfobacterales > Desulfosalsimonadaceae > Desulfosalsimonas. The sequence continues at coordinate 20,723 of JAIPEJ010000010.1, read as the reverse complement.
TCGGCTTCCATGGCCCGGGCCATGACCTCCAGAAACCGGCCCGTGCCCGCGGCGCACTTGTCATTCATGGCAAAATCAAGTACCTTTCCGGCCGCGTCGATCTTGATCACCTTGCTGTCCTGCCCGCCCACGTCAATGACAAAACGCGTCTCCGGGTCGATGAAATGGGCGCCGGCGCCGTGACAGGTGATCTCGGTAATGGCCTTGTCCGCGAAATCCACGCTGTTTCTGCCGTATCCCGTGGACACGACCAGGGCGATCTGTTCCCGCTGCACGCCGGTTTGCGCAATCAGCTCTTCGAGCACGGCTTTGCCGGCCTTCTGCGCATTGTAGCCGGTAAACTGCAGCCGGGTGCCCAAGAGCCGATTGTCCTCAATTAACGCCGCCTTGGCGGTGATGGATCCAATATCGATGCCTGCGGTAATCATGCCTTGATGCACTCGTAAAAAGTCTGATTTTAGATGGTGCCGTAAAAAGTTCAAGATCAAGGCTTGCGCAATTTCGAAGAATGCAGTCACGCCGCTGGCGTGATGAAATTCTGAGAAATTGCGCGTAACGCAGACATTGGACTTTTTACGGTGCCATCATGCCTTGAGCGTCTCCATGAACGCATCAATCCGGGTGTCAATCTGGCTTTCCGAAAAACTGCGCTCATCGACCATGTCGGCCTCGATGATCAGGGTAGGCACGCCGAGCCGGTCCATGATCATCTGGCGAAGATCATACTGCCCCAGCGAATAGGGCTTACAGCTCCGGTTGGAATGCATCACCATGCCGTCCACGTCATATTTTCGGATCATGCCGGCCACGATGTCAAACATCCGGTCAATGGAAATATTGATATAAACCTTGGTGTAGGTTTCGCTCATGGCCTCGAGAAACGTCTGTCCGGTGATATCCGGCAGCATCCCGCTCCAGGCCGAAGTATAGGTATCGGCCACCAGTGCGGCATCATGGCCGGCAAACTTATCCGAAAGCCACCGGGTACGGTACCAGACCGGCAGGTTGTCCCACAGCAGCCGGTACTTTTCATTGGGGACCATGGCAATGCCCCGGTCGATGCGGTCGTTTAATTCGTCGAGCAATTGCCGGTAGTAGTCCACGGTCACCTGGGTGCCCCGCAGGGTGACGATCAGGGCCAGGTGAAAAAAGGCGTCAAACGCGGTCATGGGCGCCGGCTTGTGCGCGCAGGTGTCAAGCACGGACTGCCAGAGCTGCGTGGCTTCCACCGAAAGCCGGCCCACTTCCTCCATGTGCTCATAATCCATTTTCCTGCCGCAGTGGGTTTCCAGAAACGAAATGTATTCGTAAATCTGGGAAAGCACGTATTTTCGTGCCGAGTCCGTAAATTCCCGGTGAATAAACGGCGTGTCCAGGATAAACAGTGGCACGTTGAAAAACCGGGCGGCGGTCTCGTACCACTTGAGCACGGTGCCGCAGATGTTGTTGCAGCAAACCAGCATGTCGGGCTCCGGAAGGCCGCCGATGGGGCCGGTTTTGGCAACCGCATCGCCGATATCGGCCCGGGCGTATGAACACAGGTCCCGGGAATACCCCATCTCCTCGGCCCGTTCGCAGAGCTGTGCCCCCATTTTGGAGGCCCCGATCATAGCGCCGTGATTTTCCGGGTACACCGGAATCACATCCATGGCAATCAGGGGCTCCACCGGTCCGCCGCTGGTGATCCAGGCCACTTTTCGCCCGTTTTCCCGGGCGCCCTTGGCCTCGATGTAATAATCGGTCATGATCTCCTTCATCCGGGAAACCGTCTGGATCTTTCGCTTTTCCTTTTCGGGATCATGTTTTTTTTCGTTTTCCGCCATGAATCGGCCTCCGGTATGTCACGCGCTCAAGGTTTCGCCTGAAGTGCGGCTCTCAGGACTTTCAATCCGAGAGCATATCCACGAAAGTTTCAAAACGGGTCATCAACTGCCCTTCGGGCGGCGGCTGCTCCTCGATTTCCAGCAGCAGGCTCGGTATCCCCGCTTCATCCAGAAATTTCTTAAGGTACGGGTAATCAAAGGCATGCGGATCACAGAACTTGAGCAGAAGAAAAATCACGCCCCCGGCCTGCTGCTGCCGGACCATATCCACCAGCGCCCGGGCCCGGGCCGTAGTATCCCGGTGTTTGGCCGGACACACGGTGCGCTCCATGTACCGGTCAGCCAGTGCCGCCACGGGATCGGGGCCGTCTTCGGCAATGCGCCCCTCGAAATACCGGGCCCCGGTGCACAAATCATCCCAGACCACGTCCGCCCCGGCCCTTGCCAGCAGCTCATATATATCCGGATGGGTGCAAATGCCCCCGGAGAGAACCACCCGCTTGCGCCCGGTATCCCCCAGACCGGCGGCATCCGGATCCACGCCCTCGAGAAACGCGTTGATCTGCTCGAAAAATTCCCGGCGTTCCATGACCATGGCGGCGGTCATGATCCGGTGGACCGTGGACGGATCAAACAGGCCGGGCGCACGGCTGCGCAGCTCATAAAGGGTTCTGAGCTTTTCCCGGATCCGGTTGTAGTCACCGATGGCCTGCCAGACCGCGTCATCAGATATTTCCGTGCCAAAGGCGTCGGCCAGCTCCTGCCGGAATTCATTTAACACGTCGATCATGTACTGCCGGGCGCTCGGGGAATCAAGCCGGACCGGCAGCACCGCGTCAAAATGATGGGCAAACCCGGCATTCAATCGCCAGATGTCTGAAAGGCGCTGTATGGAATCGCAGGTGTGGGGGAAGACCGCGCCGTCCAGGAAATCCAGGCTGCCGTTTAACGCCGCTTCCAGCCCGCCCCGCACCAGTGAGCAGCAATAAGACTGAAGATGCGTGTCCGCCATCCGCACCTCCCCCCTTGTGCCCAGCAGGCGAAACGGCCACAGGCCTGCGGCATGGATCAATTCCTCGGGCGCATAAGAACAGAAGTAACCGAGAATTTTCCGACCGGTTTGCTGCTTGCGCTTTCGGGCGTAATCATTCGGGTCGTGCCAGACGGATTGGAACCGGTCTATTGGATTCATCGGCAATTCCTCACAGGGGTGACGATTGGGTCATGTTTTTAAGGATCCCTTTCGCAGACAGATCCTCGTCCCGTTCATACTCCGGCCGGCAAAGACCTGTCAAGGGGAAAACGAGCGATTGCTCGCTTTTACGAGTCGATAAAAAGGCCGCCTGCCTCGAAAAAATGGTCGTATAAAAAAACCAATCGAGAATAACGGCTAAACAATTGTAAATAAAAACACTATTTGCTTGACAATTTGGTTTGTTGTATTATTTATAGAACAGAATGTAGAAGTATGACAAACGAACGGTGTTCGTATTTTTAGGAATTTTTTATTTTTCGACGAAGGCGGATATACCGCAGTCTCTTTAAATGCAAAGGAAATACCCATGGAACGGGAAAAAAAGACCAACAGCGAATACATCATCGACGCCCTGCACACGGGCCGTGAGCTGCGCAGCCCGGAGATCACCCGAAAAGTCGCCGAGGACTCCGGCAAAAGCATCAAGATCCAGGATATTGCCAGTATCCTGGCCAAATTGAGCAACAGCGAAAAATGCGACCTGGGTTTTTTCATCCAGAAGAAAAAGACGCACAAGGGATATACTTACAGCCTGGTCCAGGAGGCAACGGAACTGCCGGCAGAGGCGCTCTACGACCTGACCCGGAAGACCGGCAAGAATCGGCATACACTGGAGCAACTCATTGCCGACCACCCGGAACTGAAAAAACATATCAAGTCCTTACGCCTGAAAAACCGGACAATCAAGCAGCCCACCAAACGCGGTCGAAAGCCTGCAAGTGCTTCGGCATCTGAAGCGCGCCACACCCAGGGTTCCAGGTTCACGGCTGAAATCGGGAGCCCGGATCAAACGCTGCAGGTTCTTATCGCCAGACTGATTGAGGAGGTTTCCAACCAGGGCGGGCTGAATATCAACGTCAACCTGACTGTCCGATTTGCAGGCATTGACACCAACGAGCATTCTTAAGCCGGCAACACGAAGCGCGACCGCCCGGCAAACAACGGAGGCGGACGTATGCGAATCGAGGACTACCGTTTCGGCAGCATCCGTATTAACGGTCAAACATACCGCAATGATGTCAAAATCATCAACGACTCTGTAAAACCCGACTGGCGACGAAAAACCGGGCACCTGGTACGCCGGGAGGATTTATCCGACCTCCTGGAAACCCGGCCCGAGATCGTTGTGCTCGGCAAGGGCAGTCCCGGCCAGATGGTCCCGGACACCGGACTGGCCGAGGAACTTGAAAAAGAAGGCATCCGCCTGATTGCCAGGCCCACGGCCGAGGCCGTGTCCGAATTCAACCGGCTGCGCGAGGAAAACCGGCATGTGGCGGCCGGATTCCACCTGACCTGCTAGGCTTTGCCGGCGACCCGTTAGCGCAAGAGGCGCTTCCAATGACAAAAAACCGCCCCCGTATCGCCGACAACGACCTGGAGATCATCGCCGAAAAGCAGGGGGCCACGGAATATACCAAGATCAGCTACCCCCTGCGCTACGGCTGCTACGGGCAGATCCGCACCCCGGACTATATTTTCCAGTTCAACCGCAACGCGGAGATCAAGACGGTACAAGGCCGCAGCGGCGACTGGCTGACCGCTTCGGAATGGCTGAAGCGAACCGCTGGAGACGATTGGCAGTATTTTTCCGCAGGCGGCTATTCCGGGGCGTACAACTACACCGGGGAATACTATATCCCCTGTTTGCCCTACCAGACCAACACGCTTTTCGGCGGCGATGCGTTCCAAAGACCCGGGGTCAGGGATGCCTTTGCCGCATGGCACCGACTGTACCGACAAATCGAGGCACTGGACCTTACCGGACTTGACAGGGACCAGGCCGATTTTATCCGGCGCATCCGCCGGATGACACCGGAAAGGCTCGAAGCCCGGGGCCGACAGCTTCATGAAATCATCGGCGGCATTGTTTCCGTGCTGCCGCCGGACGCCCGGCACGCGGAATACGATATCATCCCCGTGACCGTTGCGGACGGCTGCCTCTACAACTGCGGATTCTGCCGCGTGAAAACCGGACGGGGTTTTTCGGTCCGCTCCCGGCAATCCGTGACCGATCAGCTTCGGGCACTGAAAAATTTCTACGACCGGGATCTGGTCAACTACAACGCGGTCTTTCTGGGCCAGCATGATGCCCTTAACGCCGGGCGGGAAATGCTGCTGTTTGCCGCGGAAAAAGCCTGGGAAATCCTGGAAATGGACAACTCCGTCATGAAGAACCCCAGGATGTTTCTCTTCGGCAGTGCGGACTCCATACTGCGCGCGGATGACGGCCTTTTTGACGCCTTAAACAGCCTTCCCTTCCACACCTACATCAACCTGGGACTGGAATCCGGCGACGGCCCGACCCTGTCGATGCTGCGCAAACCCCTGAGCCCCGCAAAGGTGGAAAAAGCCTTTGCCCGGATGCTGGAGGTCAACCGGCGATATCAGAATATCGAGATCACGGCGAACTTTGTCATCGGTGAGGGCCTGCCCGAAACGCACCTGTCCTCGATTATCGAACTGACCCGCAACCGGCTGGACCGCTTCTGCCCGAAGGGGGCGGCCTACCTGTCGCCCCTGGAAGACATCGGCGATAAAAACCGTCTGCTGACGAAATTTAACGAATTGAAAACGCTTTGCCGCCTGCCGGCATATATCTACCTCATCCAGCGCCTGTAGGAATCCCGGAAAAGCCAAAAACTGTTGACCCGGACACGGGTATCCGATAGATTGGGAATAAGTGATATTATCCGTTTTTCTTTTCCGGCAACAGACGACAGGAGCGTTTATAAGACAATGGCGCCCCCGGTGAATGTCTTTTCAGAAGAAAAGCCCGGTGATAACGAAAAAGCCCCGAACCACCGGGGATCACAGCCCAGGTTCGGGGCCCGGGTGCTTACCTTCCTGGTTTGTTTTGCCACCTGGATCGTGCTCTCGGGACGCTTCGACCTGTTTCACCTGGCCCTGGGCGTCATTGCCAGCTGCATTGTGTCAACCATCTCGGCAGACATTTTATTCCCCGTACACGAATTCCGACAGCTCCCGAAAATGTTTGCCCGCTTCATTCTCTACCTCCCCTGGCTGTTATACAAGGTTTTTCAGGCAAACCTCAACGTCCTGTACCTCTCCTTTCATCCGCGAATGCGCGAACGCATCGATCCGCAGATCATTACCTTTCAAAGCAAAATCAAGGGCAATATGGCCCTGCTCATATTCGCCAACTCCATCACCCTGACCCCTGGCACGGTGACCGTGCATGTATCGGTACTCGGCAAGTATACGGTTCACGCAATTGACGCAAAATCCGCCGAGGCGCTGCCCGGGAAAATGGAACGAAAAGTGGAAAAGATTTTCGAATAACAGATGATGGCACAGGTATTTTTCTACACAGGCATTTTTTTGTGCGTGCTGATGCTGCTGCCGCTGTACCGGGCGGTCTTCGGACCGACGGTGCTCGACCGGATCATCGGTGTTAACGCCATTGGCAGCAAAACCACGGCGCTGCTCGTATTAATCGGCCTGCTCTATCAACAGGTCGAGATGTTTGTGGATATTGCCCTTGCTTATGCGACGCTGAACTTTATTGCCGTGCTTGCGACCTCGCGCTACTTTCAGAAACGAAAGGGCCTGTATGAGGAACCGACAAACGAATAGCCGCACATCGGTCAACCCGGCGCCGGACCTGCCCGTGCAGGCCGCCGCACGTACCGGAAAGTGTTTCTCCGGAGATATGCCATGACCGTCATTTCGACAATTCTGCTGATTTCCGGCCTGATTTTCTTTACCGGCGGATCCGTGGGCATTCTCCGCTTCCCGGATTTTTACGCCCGCCTGCACCCGGCGGGCAAACTCGACACCATGGGACTTTTCATGACCTTAAGCGGCATGGCCGTGTATGTGCTCTCGGATTTCACTGTCAGCGCCCTGCTCACGGCATTGAAAATCATGCTCATCGTGGTCTTTATTTTCATCACCAGTCCCACGGCAACACATGCCATCGCAGATGCCGGCATGCGTGCCGGGCTCTGGCCGTGGGCCCGGACCCGGGAGGAAGAAAAATGATATGGCAGTTTGACATCATTATCCTGACCCTGGTCATTATCTGCGGCATTGCCGCGATTTCCGTACGCGATCTACTGGGCGCCTCGATTCTGTTCGGGGCCTACAGTTTCATGATGTGCCTGCTCTGGGCGGTCATGGGGGCAGTAGATGTGGCCTTCACCGAAGCTTCCGTGGGCGCCGGGGTGAGCACGGTATTTTTTGTCGCCGCTGTGTTCAGAACATCCAGGAGCAGTAAAGATTGAAATCCATCGCACTGACATCCGTGGCACTGCTGTGCGCAGTACTCATCTACAGCACCATGGGTTTTCCGGCCTGGGGGGATTCGGATTCACCCGCCAGCACCCATGTATCAGATTACTACATTGAAAATGCCGTAAACGACACGGCCGTGCCCAACCTTGTCACCGCCGTGCTGGCCGACTACCGTGGTTATGACACGCTTTTCGAGACCACGGTGGTTTTGATTGCCGGCCTGGCCTGCTTTTTCCTGCTGCGGCGGTTTAAGCCGCGCCAACCGCAACATAGGCTATACAGACACATAGACACCGGCATCACCCTGATCATCGAGCAAGGGGGCAAAGAACCCACGGATTCAGAGGAATTCGTGCGGATCGACTCCCGGTGGGTGCCATATGACCTTGTTATCCAACAGGCCTCCTGCTTGGTGATCCCGTTTCTGCAGCTTTTTGCCCTGTATGTCATCGCCCACGGCCACCACTCGCCCGGCGGCGGATTTCAGGGGGGGGTCATTTTCGGCGCCACCATTATCCTGATGGCGATTGCCAACGACCTGCGCTCGGCTGCCCGGCGGGTTTCCGAACGCCTCGGCGCGCTGATGGCTTCCGCCGGTGTTCTGATATACGCCGGCATCGGAGCCTTATGCATTCTGCTGGGTGGCAGTTTCCTGGATTACAGCGCATTATCCAAATTGTTTGCCTTCACCCCGGTCATGGCAAGATCCCACGGTATTCTTGGAGTGGAAATCGGGGTTGCAGTTGCGGTTTCCGCGGTCATGATATGGATTTACTATAACCTGGCGTCGGCAGGCAGGCACGAAGAAGGATTATAGGTCCCGAAAACAAGGAGCGGACATGGAGGAACTGGCAGCGGTCTTCGTGGCCAGGTACAATTACTGGGGCGTGATTATACTAATGGGAATCGGCCTGTATGCCATGATCGCCAAAACCAACATGGTCAAAAAAATTATCGGGATGAATATCTTTCAGACGGCAATTATCCTGTTCTATATCTCAACTGCCGCCAAATACGGGGCATCCATACCGATTATCGCCCACGGGCACGGCGCTCAAGGTCATGGCATCCGGGCCGCGGACTACATGAATCCCCTGCCGCACGTGCTGATGCTCACCGCAATCGTGGTGTCCGTGGCCACCCTGGGCGTGGCCCTGGCCCTGGCCGTCCGGGTCTACTGGAACTATGACAGCCTGGAGGAGGATGAAATTCTCAATCAAATCAAAGCCGGGCAACTGAACCGGAAATGACTTCCCAGATTCCGGCCCTGATAATCGTTGTGCCGCTGCTGGTTTCCCTTGTGGTCAGCCTTGCCGCATGGATTCGGCAATCGCTTTGCTATGCCGCGGCTTTATGCGCGATGCTTGTCGCCTGGATTTCCGCGATCCTGGTGATGGGAAGGGTGATCAACCAAGGGGTCATCACCTACCGGATGGCCGGCTGGGCCCCGCCCTGGGGCATTTCCTGGCACATTGATCACTTCAATGCGATAATCCTGATCCTGATTGCCACGGTGGCACTTATCAACCTCATTGCCACACGGAGCACTGCAGCCCGGGAGTTTGAAGACCGCCCGGGGGTATTCTACGCCCTGTACCTCCTGTTTGTCACCGGTCTGATGGGCATTGTCATCACAGGCGACATATTCAACCTTTACGTGCTTTTGGAAATCGCCTCGCTGTCGGGTTACGCGCTGCTGGGCATGGGCAGCGGCCGGGCTGCGGTCTCCAGCCTGAGCTACCTGTTTATCGGCACCATCGGGGCCAGCCTGTATCTTTTCGGCGCAGGGTATCTCTACATTGCCACCGGTTCGCTGAACATGGCCGATATCGCCGCCATTCTGCCAACGATAGAGCAAACCGGCGTCATCCAGGTATCCTTTATTCTCTGCCTGATCGGCCTTTTCATGAAGATGGCCTTCTTTCCGCTGCACACCTGGCTGCCCAATGCCTACACCCACGCCCCCAATTCGTCTGCAAGCCTGATCGCCCCGCTGACCACCAAGGTCATGATCTATGTCATGATCCGGATCGTCCTTTTTGTCTATCAGCCCGAGTTCGCATTTGCCGAAATGGACATTGACCGTGTCATTGTATGGCTGGCGGTAATCGCCATACTCGCCGGCTCGATGCTGGCCTGGAAACAGGAGCGTTTAAAGCGGATGCTGGCCTATATCATCGTGGCGGAGGTGGGCTACATGGTGGGCGGATTCTGGCTGGGCAACACCGCGGGCATGACCGGCGCCGTGCTTCACATTTTAAACGATGCCATGATGACCCTGTGCCTGTTTCTGGCAGCCGGGGCCGTGATTTCCCGGGTCCAGACAGATGCATTCGGCGCGCTGCAGGGCGTGTTTACAAAGATGCCCTTTTCCATGATCGCCTTTGTGGCAGGAGCGCTTTCCATTATCGGAGTACCGCCCACCTGCGGTTTTTTCAGCAAATGGTACCTGATTTCCGGCGGCATGGAAGCCGGGCATTACGCCTTTGTGGCCGCCCTGATCATCAGCAGCCTGGTCAATGTGCTCCTTTTTTTCCGGGTTATTGAAATCGGCTATTTCGAGCCGTTTGACAGCCATCACCACAAAAACGGGCAGACCGTCCGGGAGGCCCCCCTGGACATGCTGGTGCCGCTACTGGTCACAGCCGGTCTGCTGATCGTCATGGGTTTTTACGCAAACACGCTTGTGACCTGGATTGTTAAACCCGCTATTTCGGCTGCAACAATGGGTGGTCTATGATCGCAGTTGTATCCGCAAAACCGTTGATCGCTGTACTGGTCTCCCTGGCGGTGATTCCCGTGCTGATTTCCGCCCGCAAACCCAACGTGCGGGAAACCTGGACCTTTGCCGCTGCGCTGATCAAATTCGGCATCATTGCTTCCATGGTGCCGGCAATCCTGGCCGGCCACACCCTGGAATTCACCATTGCACCGTTGTTTGCCGGCATTGCCTTCAAGCTCAAAGTCGATGCATTCGGCCTGCTGTTTGCCCTGGTCGCCTCGTTTTTGTGGATTGTCACCTCTGCCTATTCCATCGGATACATGCGCGGCCTGGACGAACACAGCCAGACCCGGTACTTCTGCTTTTTTGCCGCAGCCCTGAGCGCAACCATCGGGGTGGCGTTTTCCGCCAACCTGCTGACTCTGTATATCTTCTACGAGATGCTCTCGCTTTCCACCTATCCCCTGGTTACCCACCACCAGGACCGGGAAGCCAGAAGTTCCGGGCGCAAGTACCTGTTCTACATCATGGGCGGCTCCATCGGCCTGGTGCTGCCGGCCATGATCGCGATCTACCTCATTGCCGGCAATCTTGATTTTGCCGCAGGCGGCATCCTGGCCGGCAGCATCGGCGCACTGCCGGCAGCCGCTCTCTTGCTCATGCTGGTGTTCGGTTTTTCCAAGGCCGGGATTATGCCGGTACATGCCTGGCTGCCCGCGGCCATGGTGGCGCCCACCCCTGTAAGCGCCCTGCTGCATGCCGTGGCCGTGGTCAAGGTCGGGGTTTTCAGCGTGTTCCGGATCATTACAGACATATTCGGGCCCGGGATGCTGCTGAACTTTGGTTTTGACACCCTTTTGTGCATCATTGCCGCAGTCACCATCCTGGGCTCCTCGCTTATCGCCCTGTCCCAGGACAACCTCAAGCGCCGGCTGGCCTTTTCCACCATCGGCCAGCTCTCCTATATCATCCTGGGTGCTGCTTTGCTGACCCAGTCCGGAATGGCCGGGGGCATGCTCCACATTGCCATGCACGCATTCGGAAAGATCACGCTGTTTTTCTGCGCAGGCGCGATCATGGTGGCCGCGGGTATCAAGAACATCTCGGAGATGAAAGGCCTGGGCCTGCAGATGCCGGTAACCATGGGCGCGTTTTTCGTCGGTGCGCTCTCGGTAATCGGCCTGCCGCCGTGCGGCGGCTTTATCAGCAAATGGTACCTGGCCATCGGTACCATCGAGGCCGAACAATTTCTCATGCTCGCGGTATTGCTGGCAAGTTCCCTGTTAAATGCCGCCTATTTTCTGCCGATTGTATACCGGGCCTTTTTCTGCAACCCGGATGAAACCATGTTTGAACACCGAATCAAGGAAGCGCCGGGCTGGTGCCTGGCCCCGCCGGTTGCAACGGCTGCGATCTCGGTTATACTTTTTTTCTATCCCCAGCCGTTTTTCAATCTCTCGCAACTGGCTGTCAGCCGGATACTCGGAGGATAAACAGCGGCAATGAACACAGCGGAAAAAGAAAAAACGGAACTGACCCACGAACCGGTAAAAGGATATCCTGCGGCCCTTTACGCGGTGGTGGCAGTGGCATCGGCATACCTGGCATACGTGTTTATCACCAGCATATAAGGCACGAAACCCGATGAAAAAAGAACTGACCATTTTTGACAAACCCAGAAACGTTCGGATTCTATTGGTTTGTTTCTACATCAGCCTGGGGGTCCTGCTGATCGCGGATTTTTTCATCGACAAGCACGCGGCCTTCGGATGGGAAGCATATCCCGACTTTTTTGCAGCATACGGGTTTATCTCCTGCGTGCTGCTGATCTATATCGCCAAGCTTTTAAGGCGCCTGGTCAAGCGAAGCGAGGATTATTACCGGGACAGGCAATAATTCCGTAAACCGTCACCAGAAACACCGGGGCGAGGCAGCTGATGCACCTTGCGGTTTTAAACTTACATCTTCCGCCCGGACTGATTTTCATCCTGGGCGCACTTTTGATTCCGGCTTTCAGGGGCAGGGTCAAATCCGCGTACATGATGCTTCTGCCGGTACTTGCCTTTCTGACCCTGATCTACACGCCGCTGGGGCAGCACTGGACCGTTGACTTTCTCGACTACGAGCTGATCCTGGGCCGCCTTGACCGGCTGAGCCGGATATTTTCGATCATCTTTATCCTGATTTCCCTGCTCTCAGTGGTTTTTGCGCTGAAAGTCCGGGATAATGTACAGCATACTGCCGGATTTATCTATGCCGGCGGCGCACTCGGGGTCACGCTGGCAGGTGATGTGTTTTCGCTCTACGTTTTCTGGGAAATCATGGCAGTGGCCTCCACCTTCCTGATCCTGGCCCGGCGCACCCAGGCCTCCCGGAACGCCGCCTTCCGGTATATCATGGTGCACATCTTCGGCGGCCTGTGCCTGCTGGCCGGCATTTTGCTTTACGTGCAGAATACCGGAACCGCTGCTTTTTCCCTGATGCAGCTCTCGGGCGCAGACGGCATTCTCATCTTTATCGGGGTGGCAGTCAACGCTGCGATCCCGCCGCTGCACCCGTGGCTTGCAGACGCATACCCGGAGGCCACGGTCACGGGCGCCGTATTTTTGAGCGCATTTACCACCAAGAGTGCGGTTTACGTGATGGCGCGCATGTTTGCCGGCACCGAGGTGCTGATTTACCTCGGCGCCATTATGACGGCCATCCCGATATTCTACGCGGTGTTGGAAAACGACATCCGGCGCGTGCTGGCCTACAGCCTGATAAACCAAGTGGGGTTCATGCTCTGCGGCATTGGTATCGGCACCCCGCTGGCGATCAACGGCACTGTGGCCCACGCATTCTGCCACATCCTCTACAAAGCGCTGCTGTTCATGTCCGCCGGGGCGGTGCTCCATGTCACCGGGAAAATCCGGTGCACGGATTTGGGCGGGCTCTACAAGACCATGCCGGTCACGGCCCTGTTCTGCATCGTGGGGGCGGCATCGATTTCGGCTTTCCCCCTGTTTTCCGGATTTATCAGCAAGTCCATGATTATCAGCGCCGCAGCCCACCACAAAATGGCCATAGTATGGCTGGTGCTGCAGTTTGCCTCTGCAGGCGTTTTTCATCACGCGGGCATCAAGGTGCCGTATTTCATGTTCTTCGGCCATGACTCCGGCATCCGGGCCAAGGAGCCGCCGTTTAATATGCTGGCGGCCATGTTCGGCGCGGCGTTTCTGTGCATATTTTTGGGAATCCGGTTTGATCTGCTGTATGCGCTTCTGCCGTATGCCGCCGATTACGCCCCCTATACCGGCGCACACGTGGTCGGACAATTACAATTGCTCATGTTCGGGGCCCTGGCGTTTTGCCTGCTGATTCTCTCCGGCAGATACCCGGCTGAAATCCGGGCCATCAACCTGGATACGGACTGGTTTTACCGCAAGGGCGCACGAATGATTTCATCCGCAGCAGATGCCGGTCTAAATGGACTCAACCGGATCTGCGAAAATATTTTTGTTGTCTTTCTGCCGGCATGGCTGAAACGGTTTTTCGGCAGCTTCCCGGTTTTTGTGATTTCGGTTTTTTACACCCTTTCTGCAGCCGACCGGTGGCCTGAGACCGTGCGCGGTACGGATTTGACAAAGCCCGAGAAAACCGATATTGCAGTCAGGACAGGCCTGCAGCCCGTGGGGATTGGTCCGGTTCTGGCCGTTTTACTGATTGTGGGGCTGTGCTTGAAAATTTACCTGTTTTAGCCCGCACAAAAACAAAAACGCGGGCGGGGAAAAGTCCGGGCGCAAGGAGGACAGATGGCCACCAAAGAATCACTGCGATCCATCCAGATCCTGGAAGATCTCACAGATGAAATGCTGGATAAGCTCCTGCCGTTTATCGAGACACATCATTTCGAGGAGCGGGATACGATTTTCCGGGAAGGCGATCGCACCGGCAAATTCTACATGCTCAAAAAAGGCAAAGTCCTCCTGGAAAAACGCATCTCCGGCAAAATCACGATTTCCATTGCCTCGATCAAGCCGGGATTTTCATTCGGCTGGTCGGCCATGCTTGACGAACCATTGCGTCTGGATGCAATATGTTCTGAACCGTCTGTCATATATACCTTAAATGCCAGGGAAACCTTTCAGCTCATGGAACAGGACACACACATGGGTTATCTTATAAACAAGAACCTGATCCGGATTGTTCAGCGGCGCCTTGATCTGCGCACCGAGCAGTTCAGCCGGGTGATTTCCAGGCACCCGCATATTCAGCCGCTGCTGGATGATCAGGACAACGAGATCCCTGGAAACAATCTTTAAACTCCCAAGCAGAAAGGAGAAATGTGCCATGGCCGTTCTGACAATCTCGAGAGAATTCGGCGCAGGCGGGCGGACCCTGGGAAAAATGGTGGCCAGCCAGATGGGCTACACCCTGGTGGATGAAGATCTTGTGCAGATGGTGGCCGAGCGCGCCAAGGTCTCGAACAACTCCGTGCGAAACATTGAAAAAGAAGCCGGGGGCTCACTGCTCAAATTCATGAACTATCTCGTATCCCAGAAAAACGTCAGCCGCATCCTGGACGATTCAAGAGGCTACATGGATGAGCAGATCTATATCAACACGTTGTATGAAATCATCGGCGATCTGGCCGAGGAAGACAACTGCATCATCGTGGGCCGCGGCGGGCAATACATCCTGCGCGACCACGCAACTGCCTTTCATGTGCTGCTGATTGCAGAGCACGAGGATCGGGTCAAATTCATGATGGAGCACTACGACCTCACCGAGGAGCGGGCAAAAAACACCATCCGGGTCCACGGCAAACGAAGACGCAACCTGTACCGCAAATTCGGCAAGGAAAACTATGACGAGCCCGGGCTCTACCACCTCGTGCTCAACATGAGCAAGCTGTCCATGGAAAAAGCCACGAACATCGCATGCAACCTGATCAAGGCCTGAATTTCGGTTCAGGCCTGTTGCTGCAGCCCGGCTTTGTCGGCAACCCGATCCCGGATCCATGCAATCCAGGAATCCAAGCCTTCCCCGGTTTTTGCAGAGGTCTCAAAGACCGGCATGCCGGGGTGGACCTGATCAATGTATTGCCGGGCCTTTTCCAGGTCATAATCCAGGTAGGGCAGCAGATCGGTTTTGTTGAGCAGACAGGCCTGGCACTCCCGGAACATCAGCGGATACTTGACCGACTTGTCCTCGCCTTCGGCAACGCTTAGCACCACCACCCGGGCGTCTTCGCCGATATCGAATTCCGCCGGGCAAACCAGATTGCCCACGTTTTCCACGATGAGCAAATCGAGCCCCGCCAGATCGATCTGGCGGGCTGCGTTCTCGATTACGTGTGCGGCCAGATGGCAGTCGCCGCCAAATTCATCCGTATTGATCTGCACCACCGGTGCCCCGGAAATACTCAGCCGATCTGCGTCATTGGTGGTGCAGATATCCCCGACAATGACTGCACTTTGAATCTCCGGCATGATGCGGGTCAGGGTTTTTTCCAGGATCGTGGTCTTGCCGGAGCCCGGCGAACTCATCACGTTTAATACGAAAACCCCGTTTTCCGCAAAGAACCGGCGGTTTTCTTCCGCCATTTTCGCGTTGACATCCAGCACATTGCGAACCACTTTCACTTCCATCAGACCCCCATCGATCGATTCATCTTGATTGATTTTGCATTTCGCTATCCACCGGCTCCTCGATATCGATGGACACGACGTCCAGCTCCCTTCCGGAAATCATTTCCAGGTTTCCGGACCCGCATTCCGGGCACTTGAAAACCGCCTGTGCCACCTGCCATTCATACCCGCACTCGCGGCATTGCGCCACCACCGGAACTTCCTCGATGGAAAATTCGGCTTCGGCCAGCGATGTGTCACGCGTGGCAATCTCCAGGCAGAAATTCAGGCTGTCAACCACCACCGCCGAGAGCTTTCCGATTCTCAAATTGACCTTTTCCACCCGACGGCCGCGCATTTCCGGGGGGATTGCAGCCGTGGCGATATCAATGATCTGCAGCGCGATCCCCATTTCATGCATATTTCATTCAATTTCCGCTGAGTTGTCTGTTGCGGGTTTTTTCGCGTAAGCCACCCCCAGGTCATCGAGTTCGGCCAGCACCATATCAACAACCGGATCAATCTGCCGGCAGAGCACGTCTGTCAGGTCCACGCTGAGCGTATCGATATCCTTGGGCTCCACGCCCAATATCACGGTTTCCGGCACCTTTTCCATGGCCTGGCAGAGCGTGAGCGCCTCGAGAAAATCCACCTGGTGCAGGGAATTTTTGGCCCGGATCCGTTCCGGCACGGCATCGCCGGTAAGCCGGAACAGATCACCGGGCGCGCCCTGGTTGCGGATGGCGTCAATAACGATCAGATGATCGGCTTCGGCCATCACGCCCAGCAGGTTCAGCCCGAGAACCCCGCCGTCGACCACGGATACGTTTTCCGGGAAATCAAACCGCCTGTCAAGCGCCTGGATCACCCGGACACCGAACCCCTCGTCTGTCATCAATATACTGCCTACACCCAGAATCGTAATCCGCGACTGTTCCATACTAGGTGACCCGGACTTTGTAAACCTGGTTGGAATCCGGATCAATCACGTGCACCCCGCAGGCAATACAGGGATCGAAAGAATGCACGGTGCGCAGAATTTCCAGCGGCCGCGAGGCATCCGCCACGGGCGTGCCGATCAGCGCCTCCTCGACCGGACCGAGCTTGCCCTCTTCATCGCGCGGGCCGAAATTCCACGTGGATGGCACAACGTACTGGTAGTTTTCAATCTTTTTGTCCTTGATTTTGATCCAGTGTCCCAGGGCCCCGCGCGGCACATCGTTTAAGCCGTAGCCCGTCATTTCCTTGGTGGGCATTTTCCAGCTCTGATATACTTTCTTGTCACCACTTTTCACATTAGCCACCAGCTCATTGACCCATCCCTCCACTTGCTCGCCAATCACAAGCGTTTCAATGGCCCGGGCAGCGGTGCGGCCCAGGGTGGAAAACAGGGCACCGGCCGGTACATCAAGCGTCTTCAAAACATAATCCACATTCTTAGTGATTCCTTCATGTCCGTTGGCATAGGCCACCAGCACGCGGGACAAGGGACCGACCTCGCAGGACAGATTGTCGTAGCGCGGGGCCTTAAACCAGGTATACCTGCCGTCATCGGGCTCGTATTCGCCCGGTTCGGGCTTGGTCACGCCCTCAAAGGGGTGCCGGGCACGGTCTTTTTCATACCAGCCGCGGGTAACGCATTCGGCCACCTTTTCCTGGTCGGCTTCCCGGAGATTCTTGATGTCGCGTTCCTGTATGAGCCCACGCGGCATGAAGAGATTTTCATCCTTGCCGTTGCCCTGCGGGAAATCGCCCCAGCACAGGAAGTTGGTGGTGCCGCCGATGCCGCCCCAGTCCTTGTAGTACTTGGCTGCTGCCACCACATCCGGGATATAAACATCCTTAATAAATTTCTGGGTTTCCTTCCAGATATACAGGAACTCTGCGATCCGGTCTGCCGACAGATCCTTGCTGGAAGTCACCCCGCCGACCACCAGGGACTGGGGATGGGGATTTTTGCCACCGAACACCGCGTGCATGCGTGCGGCCTTGGCCTGCAGGCGCAGGGCCTCGATATAATGGGACGCGGCAATCAGATTGGATTCGGGCGGCATCTTGTAAGCCGAATGCCCCCAGTAGGCGTTTTCAAAGATGCCGAGCTGCCCGCTGTCCACAAATGTCTGCAGCCGCTGCTGCACGCTCTTGTAATAGGGCGTACCGCCCCACTGGGCATCGGTGAGCCCCTCGGCAATCCTGGCGGTTTTCTGCGGATCGGCCTTGAGCGCGGACACGATGTCCACCCAGTCCAGGGCGTGCAGGTGATAAAAATGCACGATATGGTCATGCATGTATTGGGCACCGTGCAGCATGTTGCGGATCAGCCGCGCATTTTCCGGCACCTCGATGCCGAGGGCATCTTCCACCGCCCGCACCGAGGACAGGGCATGCACATAGGTGCAGACCCCGCAGGAGCGCTGGACAAAATGATGCGCATCCTCGGGATTGCGTCCCTGCAGAATCATTTCAATGCCGCGGAACAATTGGCCGGAGCTCCATGCGTTTGTCACCTTGCCGTCTGCGACCTCGACTTCGATGCGCAAGTGCCCCTCTAAACGGGTCATTGGATCAATGGTAATTCGCTGGCTCATATGATCTCCTCTTTTCTTTTTGGATAAGGGGAATTTTCAAGTTATTTCAAACCTTACTTGGGCATGTAGAACGGAGACATGGCATCCCAGAACTGCGGCTCGCTGCATCCGATGCAGGGATGCCCGGATTGAACCGGCCAGCTGGTGCCGTCGTTGTATTTGGCCACCGGGCAGTTGTTATACGTCATGGGACCCCGGCAACCCAACGCATACAGGCACCAACCCTTCTCGATTTCCTCGGATCCAAACTCTGTGGCCATTTCTCCCATTTCAAAATGGGCCCGCCGCGGGCATTGATCGTGCACGGTCTTGCCGTAGGCAAACAGGGGGCGGCCGGAATTGTCCAGGGCCGGCATTTTGCCCAGCAGCAGATAATTGATCACCGTTCCCACGAAATTGACCGAATTGGACGGACACCCCGGAACATTTATGGTTTTGATGCCCAGGGCCTCCCCCACTCCCTTGAATCCGCCGGGATTGGGGGCTGCGGCCTGCACCCCGCCGAAACTGGCACAGTTTCCGATGGCAATCACGCCCGCGGCTTTGGAGGTCACCTCTTTTCCCACTTCCATAAACGTCCTGCCGCCGATTTTTCCGTAAACGCCGTTGTCCTTGGTGCTGATGGCGCCTTCGCAAACGCAGATGAATTTTCCCTTGTACTTTTCCACGGCGTTTTTCAGGTTTTCCTCCGCCTGATGACCGGCTGCCGCCATGATGGTTTCATGGTATTCAATGCTGAGAATGTCGAGTACGAGTTGGTCTAGGTACGGATTGGTATGCCGCATCACCCCTTCGGTGCACCCCGTACATTCGGCAAAATGCAGCCAGATCACCGGGGGGCGCTGCTTGGGCGCGGCAAACACATCTGCGACCTGGGTGACATGAGCGGCGGAAAGCCCCATGGTCGCTGTCAAAAAGGTGCAATACTTCATAAAGTCCCGCCGGCTGACACCACTTTTTGCCAACCGTTCGTAAAACTCCTCTTTTTTCTTTTCATCATCCATCAAGCGTCTCCTCATGTTTTCGGGCAAATCATCTTTTTGCAGCCGGAAAAGCGCCTTTTGCCCAACCCGGGCATCAGGTCCGTTCCCGCCCCGGGTTTTCTTCATTTCCGACTGCCGGCCTTATATCAAAACAAGGCATTCGCCTTACGTGCAAAAAAGGCTGACTTGCAAACATGCCGCGGGCATCAGCAGATCCGCGGCAATTGTTCCCCGCTGAGCATATCCACGATACGGCGGCCGCCGATCCCGGTTTCCATTACCACCCTGCCGGGATGGTCGGCCACCACCTCCCCGATGATCACGGCATCCGTACCGTATGGATCGGCCTGCATGGCCCAAAGCACGGCTTCGGCATGCCGGCTGTCCACGAACGCCAGAAGTTTTCCTTCATTTGCGACATACAGGGGATCGAGCCCCAGAAGTTCGCATAATCCGGAAACCGCCTGTTTCACCGGAATGCGATCCTCATATATCCGGATGCCGGTGCCGGAACCGGATGCAATCTCGTTTAGCGCCGTGCCGACCCCGCCCCGGGTGGGATCGCGAAGCACGTGAATATCCGGACAGGTGTGCAGCATTTGTTTCACCATGCGGTTTAACGGGGCGCTGTCGCTGGATATGGGCGCATCAAAGGAAAGCCCGGATCTTTTTGACAGAATCGTTACCCCGTGATCGGCAATGCTGCCGCTGAGCAGGATTTGATCTCCCGGGCGGGCATTGGCCGCGGAAATATGGATACCCGGACCGATCAGGCCGATGCCCGAAGTGTTGATGAAAATCTTGTCCGCCGCACCCCGGGAAACCACCTTGGTATCCCCGGTTACCACCTGGACGCCGGCGTTTTGCGCCGCCTGTCCCATGTCTGCCAGAACCGCCTTCAGGTCCCCCATGGCAAAGCCTTCCTCGATAATCAGGCCCGCGCTGATATATTGCGGCACAGCCCCGCACATGGCGATATCGTTGACCGTACCGTTAATGGCCAGATCCCCGATGCTGCCGCCCGGGAAAAATATCGGATCCACCACGTAGGTATCCGTGGAAAACGCAAAGCGGCTGCCGCCCATTTCAAAGACGGCGCCGTCCTCCAGGCCTGCGAGTATGGGATTATCAAAGACCGGCAGCATCATCTCGGCAATCAGGTTGCTTGACTGCCGTCCGCCGCTGCCGTGATCCAGCAGAATACGTTGGTTGCTCATCAGCCGTTGATCCGGATCGGGATTAAAAGACGCCATCAGTTCTGCTACTGTGCCTCGTGGTATTTAAAGTATGCCGCACACGTGCCCTCTGTTGAAACCATGCACGGCCCCACCGGATTTATGGGCGTGCACCGGGTCTTATACAGGGAGCATTCGGGCGGCGTCTTTGCCCCTGTCAAAATATCACCGCACGCGCACCCGGCCGGCGGTGCCACGTCCGGGGGGTACACGTTGAATCGCTTTCTGGCATCGTGGTCCGCAAATACCTC
>JAIPEJ010000171.1 GCA_021737225.1 Desulfobacteraceae bacterium | reverse complement strand
GTTGTTTTTGACATGTCCGAACAGCTCGGCGGCAAAATGCGCCATCTGATTCCCGAAGCCCGAATCCCGAAGGAAGTGCTTGACGCCGAGTTCGAACGCATCCGATCGGTGCTTCCGCACGTGAATTTGCAGCAGGAGATGACCAGGGACGAAATCGAGCAGCTCAAGGCGGATTACGATTTCGTTGTGATTGCCGCAGGCGCCCGAAAACCCCGCAATCTGCCGGTTCCGGGCCGGGAGCGGATGGTTGCGGCAAATGATTTCCTGGCCCGGGCCAAGCGCGGGCGGATCGATCCGGGCCGCACCGTGGTGATCATCGGTGCGGGCAACGTGGGATGTGATGCGGCCGTGGAGGCCGAACGTCTGGGTGCCCAAAGCATCACATTGATCGATGTGCAGGAGCCGGCATCCTTTGGCAAGGAGCGGGAGCACGCCGAAGCTGCAGGCGCGAAATTCCGGTGGCCCTGTTATACCCGGGAGATCACCGAAGAAGGCGTGGTCCTGGAATCCGGCGAAGTGCTGCCCGCGGATACGGTGGTGGTTTCCATCGGCGACGTGCCGGACACGGAATTCCTGCCGGACTCCGTGCGGATCGAAAACGGATTTGTCAAGGTCAACGCGCATTTCCAGACCACGGATCCGAAAATTTTTGCCATCGGCGATATTGTCCGGCCGGGGTTGCTCACCGATGCCATTGGTGCGGGCCGCAAGGCAGCAGCAGCAATCAGCGAGATTGCGGAAAAAAAGCGTCCCCTTCGGGCGGGGGTGGATTTGGAAACAGTCCCCGATGAAGGCGAAACCGCACCCATCCTGCCGCCCGGCAGGGTTTCACTGGAATATTTTGATCCGCGGATTTCCGCCTTTTCCGGTGTGGAGCAGTGCGGCGCAAGCTGTGCATCGTGCGGCACGTGCCGGGATTGCGGCATCTGCGAGACCATCTGCCCGAAGGGGGCCATATCCAGAAAACAACTGCCCGGGTCGGATTACGAGTACGTGGTGGATCCGGATCTGTGCATCGGCTGCGGGTTCTGCGCCGGGGCCTGCCCGTGCGGCGTCTGGGCCATGCGGGAAAATGATCCGTTGAATTAAAAAAAGTGTTAAGTTTTAAGTGTTTAAGCAAAATCGGTTGCGTCCGGGCCGATATCGTGGTAGTTTTGCGGGCTACCCGCTTTTCAAACGATTCTTGAACCTTTAACCTTTGACCTTGAACCTTATGAAAGCTTTGCTGGCATTAGAAGACGGCCGGACATTTGCCTGCCGCAGCTTTACCGGGCCGGGGGAAACCTCGGGCGAGGTGGTGTTCAATACCGGCATGACCGGGTACCAGGAGATCCTGACCGATCCGTCCTACCGGGGACAATTGGTGACCATGACTTACCCGCTGGTGGGCAACTACGGGGTGAGCCCGGAAGACATCGAGTCCGACCGGGTGCAGGTGGCCGCATTTGTCATCCGGGAATACCAGGACAATTACAGCAGCTTCCGGGCTTCGGGCAGCCTGGCCGATTACCTGAAGGACCACGGGGTAATGGGCGTGGATGAACTCGATACCCGGGCCTTAACCCGGCATATCCGGCAGGCCGGTGCCATGCGGGCGTTTTTGTCCACCAGCGATCTGGACCCCCGATCCCTGGCCGCTCGGGCCCGGCAGATTCCGAAAATGGTCGGACAGGACCTGGTGCAGCATGTGACGGCCAGGCAGCCTTATTACTGGCAACACGGCGCACCCCAGCCCTGCCTGGCAGAAAGTTTGGATGAGCGCGTGTGGGACCGGCAAAGTGATGCATACCGGGTGGTGGCCCTGGACTACGGGGTGAAGTACAATATCCTCCGGTACCTGGAAAAAAACGGTTGCCAGATCCTGGTGCTGCCCGGGCATGCGGATGCGGACACGGTGCGCCGGCTGTCACCGGACGGCATTTTCCTGTCAAACGGGCCCGGCGATCCCGAGCCCCTGGATTATGCGGTGGAAACCGTACGGAATCTGCTCGGCTACCGGCCGATATTCGGCATCTGCCTGGGCATCCAGCTCCTGGGTCAGGCCCTGGGCGGAAAAACCTTCAAGCTCAAGTTCGGCCATCACGGTGTGAATCAGCCGGTGCAGAACCTGGCCACCGGCCGCGTGGAGATCACCTCCCAGAACCACGGCTTTGCCGTGGACGCCGAAACCCTGGATGCAAATGCGGTGGAAGTGACCCACATCAACTTAAATGACAACACCCTGGAAGGTTTCCGCCACAGGCAGTATCCGCTGTTTACGGTCCAGTATCATCCCGAGGCCGCCCCCGGGCCCCACGATGCGGATTACCTGTTTGGCCAGTTTGCCGACATGATGAAAGACAAACGATAACCGCAACCCCCGCACTGACAAAAAATGCCGAAGCGTACCGACATTCACAAGATCCTGATCATCGGCGCCGGGCCCATTATCATCAGCCAGGCCTGCGAGTTCGACTATTCCGGCACCCAGGCGTGCAAGGCCTTAAAGGAAGAGGGCTACGAGGTGGTGCTGGTCAACTCCAACCCGGCCACCATCATGACCGACCCGGAAACCGCCGATCATACCTATGTCGAGCCGATCACCCCAGAGGCCGTGGAGCTGATCATTGAAAAGGAGCGGCCGGATGCGCTGCTTCCCACCCTGGGCGGGCAGACCGGGCTGAATACCGCAGTGGCAGTGGCACAAAACGGGGTCCTGGAAAAATACGGCGTGGAGATGATCGGGGCCCGCCTGGATGCCATTCACAAGGCAGAGGACCGGGAGCGATTCTGCCGGGCCATGGAACGCATCAATCTGCGGATTCCCCAAAGCGGCATTGCCACGGACATGGACATGGCCCGGCGCATTGCCGCAGATATCGGCTATCCGATCATCGTGCGGCCGAGCTTTACCCTGGGCGGCACCGGCGGCGGGGTGGCATACAACCCGGAGGACCTGGAAAACCTGGCCGCTGCCGGTCTGGATGCCAGCATGATCCACCAGGTGATGCTCGAGGAATCGGTGCTGTGGTGGAAGGAATACGAGCTGGAGGTGATGCGGGATAAAAACGACAACGTGGTGATCGTCTGCTCCATTGAAAACGTCGATCCCATGGGCGTGCACACCGGCGACAGCATCACCGTGGCTCCGGCCCAGACCTTGAGCGACGTGGAATACCAGGTCATGCGGGATGCCTCCATTGCCATTTTGCGGGAAATCGGGGTGGACACCGGCGGTTCCAACGTGCAGTTCGCCGTGAACCCGGATGACGGCGAGATGATCGTGGTGGAAATGAATCCCCGGGTTTCGCGCAGCTCGGCCCTGGCCTCCAAGGCCACGGGATTTCCCATCGCCAAGATCGCAGCCAAGCTGGCCGTGGGATACACCCTGGACGAGATACCCAATGACATCACGGGCGAGACCGTGGCCTCGTTTGAACCGGCCCTGGACTACTGCGTGGTCAAGATCCCGCGCTGGACCTTTGAAAAATTTCCCGAGGCAGAAGACGTGCTCACCACGTCCATGCGTTCTGTGGGCGAAACCATGGCCATCGGCCGGACCTTCAAGGAGGCGCTGCAAAAGGGGCTGCGCTCCCTGGAGATCGGGCGCCACGGATTCGGTGCAGACGGCAGAGACGAATCTGATCCGGAAAATCCGGTGCTATCGGCATCGGAAATCGAGCAGATGCTGGCCAGGCCGACATCCCGGCGAATTTTTTACCTGCGCCAGGCGCTTGTCTCAGGCATGGCCGTGGAGGCCATATACGAGCTCACCGGCATAGATCCGTGGTTTCTGCACCAGTTTGCACAAATCACGGACATGGAAAAACAAATCGCCGAATCCGGCGGGGAGTTTGCCCCCGGGCTGCTGGAAAAGGCCAAGGCATACGGGTTTTCCGATTTTCAGATCGGCTGTTTGACCGGTCTGGATGAAGACCGCATCCGGGAAATGCGCAAATCAACCGGACTGCGCCCGGTCTACAAGCTGGTCGATACCTGCGCGGCCGAATTCGAGGCAGCCACGCCGTATTATTATTCCACTTATGAGGATGAAGACGAGGCCCGGGTGTCTGCGCGCAAAAAGATCATGATCCTGGGCGGCGGGCCCAATCGGATCGGCCAGGGCATCGAGTTTGACTACTGCTGCGTACACGCCTCGTTTGCCTTAAAGGAGCTGGGCATTGAAAGCATCATGGTCAATTCCAACCCGGAAACCGTGTCCACGGATTACGACACCTCGGACAAGCTGTATTTCGAGCCCCTGACCCGTGAGGACGTGCTGCATATCGTGGAAACCGAAAAACCCGACGGGGTGATCGTGCAGTTCGGCGGGCAGACGCCGCTTAACCTGGCCCTGCCGCTGCTTTCAGCGGGCGTGCCTATCATCGGCACCCACCCCGAAAGTATCGAGCGCGCAGAAGACCGCCAGCATTTTCAGGCCATGCTAAACAAGGTCGGCCTGATCCAGCCGCCAAACGGCACGGCGAGATCCGTGGAAGAGGCCCTGGTGGAGTCCCGGCGTATCGGGTATCCGGTGATTGTGCGGCCCTCCTATGTTCTGGGCGGACGGGCCATGAAAATCGTCTACAATGACGCGGAAATGGAAAACTATACGCGCCTGGCCATTGTGGCCTCACCCGAATACCCGGTGCTCATAGACAAGTTCCTGGAAGATGCCGTGGAGGTGGACGTGGACGCGGTATCTGACGGGAATGTGACAGTGATCGGCGGGATCATGGAACATATCGAGGCCGCCGGGGTGCACTCGGGGGATTCGGCATGCGTCCTGCCGCCGTATAGCCTTGCCCAAGGGCAGATCGATGAGATCGCGGCAGCCACCCGGGCCATGGCAAGGGAACTCAACGTGGTCGGCCTGATGAACGTACAGTATGCCCTCAAGGACGGCCGGCTCTATGTGCTGGAGGTCAACCCCAGGGCGTCTCGTACCGTGCCGTTTGTCAGCAAGGCCACGGGCGTGCCCCTGGCCCGGCTTGCCACCAAGGTGATGGTGGGCCACAGCCTGGCGGATCTGGGATTTACCGAGCAGGTGCATCCGGCCCATATCTCGGTCAAGGAGGCGGTGCTGCCTTTTGACCGGTTCCCGGACGTGGACACCCTGCTGGGCCCGGAAATGAAATCCACCGGCGAGGTCATGGGCATTGATACGGATTTCGGCCGGGCTTATGCCAAGAGCCAGATCGCCGCAGGCCAGCACCTGCCCGTTCATGGGGCGGTTTTCATCAGTGTTCAGGACAGCGACAAGCAGGCGGTGCTGCCCGTGGCCAGGCAGTTTGCCGATATCGGGTTTGAAATTCTGGCCACCCGGGGCACCCGGTCGTTTTTCGAGGATAACGGGATTGAGTGCCGCATGATCAACAAGGTTTCCGCCGGCCGGCCCCACGTGGTGGATGCCATCATGAACCGGGAAATCCACTTGGTAATCAATACCGGCACCGGGGACCGAACCCGGGAAGACGGCTACATGATCCGCCGGGCCGCCCTGAAGTTTAACATTCCCTATGCCACCACCATTGCCTGCGCACGGGCCATGGGCCGCGGGATCGCCGCGCTCGGCGACCGGGCACTGGGCGTGGCTGACTTGCAGGGATATCACGGCCGGCAATAATATTCCGACCGGGTATTGGCATCCGGTGGATCGGTGATTATTTTGCTGATACCGGCGCCACAGGGTGTCTGGATAGAAACCAAAAGTGAATTGTGAGAATGGAAACAGTTCACGGTGCACAGTTTACGGTTTACAGCGGATAAAAACAGATCCGCCTGTCTGCAGAAAGCAAGCAGGAGGGTAGTATGGGTGGGTGGTTGTTTACCCGGGAAATAAAATCGATATCAAAATGCTGCAGGCATGAACGAATGCATTAAATAAAAACCGTGAACCGTAAACCGACAACCGTAAACCGACAACCGACAACCGTGAACGATTATTGAAAATGAATCCTCCGGAAGACCCCCGGCCGCGGGAAGCATGCGGCATATTCGGTATTCACCGCCATCCTGAATCCGCCCGGCTGACCTATTTCGGACTTTACGCGCTGCAGCACCGCGGGCAGGAAAGCGCGGGCATCGCGGTTGTGCGGGATGAGAACATCAAGTGCCACAAGGGC
>JAIPEJ010000170.1 GCA_021737225.1 Desulfobacteraceae bacterium | reverse complement strand
TTTACTCGGTCAATGAATGGGACAACTACGCAGTGGAAGAAGCCATTCAAATGGTGGACAAGCACGGCGGTTCCGTGACGGTCGTTACCGTGGGGGACGAGGAATCCGAAGAGGTCCTGCGCCGGGAAATGGCCATGGGTGCGGAAAGCGGCCTCCTGCTCACAGACGATGCCTTTGAGGGCTCTGACGGCAGAGGCATTGCCGCGATCCTGAAAGCCGCCGTGGAAAAGGGCAATTATGACCTGATCATGACCGGCGCCCAGGCAGACGAGGGCTACGCCCAGGTAGGCGGCATGCTGGCCGCCATGCTGGATTATCCTTACGCCTCCCTGGTCAACATGATAGAGGTCGGCGACGGCAAGCTCAAGGTCGGCCGGGAAATCGAGGGCGGCAACATGGAGGTCAACGAGATCGAGCTGCCCTGCGTGCTTTCCATCCAGACGGGTATTAATGAACCCCGTTATGTGGGCACCCGGGGGATTCGGAAGGTTGCCTCCGTGGAGATCCCGACGCTGGGCGCCTCTGACCTGGGCCTGGATGCCGGCTCCGTGGGCGAGGGCGCAGCCAGGGTCAAGCGGATTGACTACTTCGTCCCGGAAATGGGCGAAGGCGCCGAGATGCTTGAGGGCAGCACCGAAGAGATCATCGACAAACTCATTGAACTCTTAAAGTCCAAAGGAGGGATAAAGTAATGGCCCAAATCTTTGCATATATCCTGCATTCTGACGGTGTACTCGATGATTCGGCCCTGGAACTGCTGGCTGCAGCCAAGAAGATCGATGCCGGCGCAGAGGTAACCGCAATTGTTACCGGCAAGGGCATTGATGATGCCTGCAGCAAGGCGGCCGAATCCTATAAGAGCGTATGGAAAATCGACAATGACGCGCTTTCCTATCCCAACGCGGAAGTGGTGAGAAAAGCGCTGCTGTCCCTGCTGCCGGCAGACGGCATCTTGCTGCTGCCGCATGATACCTTCGGCATGGACCTGGGCCCGGGGCTTTCCGTGAAGCTCGATTCCGCATTCGCAGCTGACGTGGTGGATATCGAAGGGGTGGAGGGAAACACTCTGAAGACCATCCGCCAGGAGTTTACCGGCCAGGTCAACACGCACGTGCACTGTGACATTTCCGCCGGCGCGGTCATCAATATCCGGCCCGGGGTTTTCCAGGCCGCAGAAGGCCAGGCCGGCGAGGTGGTGGACAAGTCCGGCGAACTCGGCGATCTTTCCGCCAAGCGCAAATTTATCGAGATCCAGGAAGCCGAGGCCGGCGAAGTCGATATCACCAAGTCAGACGTGCTGGTTTCCATCGGCCGCGGCATCGAAGACGAGGACAACCTGGAAATGGCATTCGAACTGGCCGAGGCCATGGGCGCAGACGTGTCCTGTTCGCGGCCCATCGTGGACGCCAAGTGGCTGGAAAAGGCCCGCCAGGTGGGTACTTCCGGCAAGACCGTCAAGCCCAAGGTCTACATGGCCATGGGCATCAGCGGTTCGTTCCAGCACATGGGCGGCGTCAAGGGCAACCCCTTTATCGTGGCTGTCAACAAGAATCCCAAGGCCCCGATTTTCCAGGTGGCCGATGTGGGCGTGGAAGCCGACATCCTGGAGTTCATCCCGGAACTCACCGAAAAAGTCCAGGAACTGTAACCGAAATCGAGCGTTTCAGCTTTTTACAATGATGCCCCGCATAGTTCACTATGGCGGGGCATCATCTTCCTTTTCGGTCTAAGAGACGCCCCTGCTATTGGGCATCGTAGAATTTCCGCATGTAATCCTTGATCATGCGCCGGGCGGAAAATTTCGGGCCGTTGGTCTTGATGGTTTCCTTCATTACCCGGACCCAGGCGTGCGGTGTGCCGTCTTCACCGGCCCGGTAATAAAGCGGTATGATTTCTTTTTCCAGCAGTTCGTAAAGCGCCCCGGCATCCTCGCCGTCGCGCTCCGCAATTTCGTCCCCGGATCCGAATTGCCACCCGTTTTTAATCGTCTGCCCCTGTTCGTCGGTCTTTTCCCTGTAGCCTTCCAGCCACCATCCGTCCGGCGTGCTCAAGTGGGGTACGCCGTTTAGCGCGGCTTTCATGCCGCTTGTGCCGCTTGCCTCCATAGGTGGGGCGGGGTTGTTGAGCCAGACATCCACGCCGTGGGTGAGGTACTGGGCCAGCATTTCGTTGTAGTTTTCCACAAAGGCAACTCTTCCGGCAGTTTCCGGATTTCGGGCCAGTTCGAAGATCTTGTGAATCAGGTCATGTCCCTGGGCGTCGTCGGGATGGGACTTGCCCGCGAAAATGAGCTGGATCGGCCGCCAGGGATCGTTTAACATTTTCTTGAGCCGCTCCAGATCCCTGAAAATCAGATCCGGCCGCTTGTAGGGGGTAAAACGGCGGGCAAAACCAAGGGTCAGCACGGAAGGATCGAGCATGGTGCCCATGGCCGTAATCTGGGAGGAATCGGCTTCGCCGGATTCCCACCGGTTCCTGGCCTTGTGGCGGATGTAATTGATGAGCTTGAGTTTTAACCAGTAGTGCGTCTGCCAGAGCTCGCAGTTGGGGATTTCCTCGATAAATTCCCAGATAGCCGGGTTGTCATGGGCATTTAGCCAGCCCTCGCCGAAATACTTGTTAAACAGCAGCCGCATCTTGGGCTCCAGCCAGCTCGGCAGGTGGACCCCGTTTGTGACATGGTCAATGGGCACCTGGTCCTCGGTGAGATCCGGCCACATGCCCTGCCACATGCGCCGGCTCACACTGCCGTGGCGCCGGCTCACCCCGTTGGCCCTTCCGGAAAGTTTCAGTGCCAGGGCTGTCATGTTAAAGCCGGCATCCGGCTTTTCCGGATGACGGCCCAGATCCAGAAAGCCTTCCCGGTCCAGGCCCAGCCGGGGCCAATAGGTTTTAAAGTATTTTTCAATCATTTCAAAAGAAAATACGTCGTGTCCGGCCGGTACCGGTGTATGCGTGGTAAACAGGCTCATTTCCCGCAGCTGCTGCCGGGCCTGGTCAAAGTCGGCCCCGTTTTCCACGAGTTCGCGCACCTTTTCCAGCAGGGCAAAGGCCGCGTGTCCTTCGTTTAAATGCAGCATCCGGCAGTCGATGTCCAGGGCCTTAAGCACCCGGTATCCGCCGATGCCCAGCACGATTTCCTGCAGCAGGCGTTTTTCCGGGTCACTGGTGTAGAGCCGCTGGGAAATGGAGCGGAGTTCGGGCTCGTTTTCTTCCATGTCGGTATCCATGAGCAAAAGGCTCACCCGGCCCACCGGCACCTTCCATATGCCGAGCTGCAGCGGCATATGGTTGATATGCGATACCGGCACCCGAAGTTGCCCGCCGTCTGCGGTGTAAACCGGGTTAATGGAGGCAGCCGACTTGTCGACTTCCTGGGTATAATTTTCCTGCCAGCCGTCCTGCTTGATGACCTGGTAGAGATATCCCGCGGGATACATGAATCCCAGTGCAACCAGGGGAACGCCCATATCGCTGCATTCCTTGAGATGGTCTCCGGCAAGAAAGCCCAGGCCGCCGGCGTAAAAGGGCAGGGAATGATGCAGGCCGTATTCAGCGGAAAAGTATGCCACGCAGCCCGTCTTTTCTTCCGGCCCAATCGGCGCATCTCTTAAATACCTGTTGAAATGATACATCACCAGGTCATAGTGGCGCATGTAGTTGGGGTCGGCGGTTGCCTTTTCCAGAATGTCTGCAGACAGATTCCTGAGCATCAGGTCCGGGTTGTGCCCGCTTTCTTTCCATGCCTGGCGGTCCAGCATCTTGAAAAGCATCCGCGCCTGCGGATTCCAGCTCCACCACAGGTTTTCGGCCAGGTCCTCCAGGCCCTTTAATTGTTCCGGCAGATGGGGAAAGTTTTGGGTATCCGGGGTTTGCACGTCCAATGGCAACTCCTTGCGGCCCGCCCGGCCGGGCGGGCCGCTCAAATAAAGAGGTTAAACCGAAATTGAGCGATTTTCAAATTTTAACACCTGAAAATGACTTAATTCCTTTAAAAAATATAACTTATTGATCCGTGTAAAAATTTGAAACGCTCAATTTAGGTTAAAGTTCTTCGGGTTCGCAGAGGTACTCGGCGCTTTTGGCCGCCCGCCCGCAGTTTCTGCAGACAAACTGCGCATCACGTACATACTGCTTGTAATCCTCGAAATTGTTTTTCACGTACCCGATGGCACTGGCCACGCACAGGTGCGATTCATGGCCGTAATGCATGTCCGGGATTTCAAAGGGTAGTGGGAATATGTCCTTTGCCATGGTCATCCGCTCCTTTCTTTGGGTTGGTTTGCTTATTTTATAACCGTTGTCTATCCCAAAATATAAAAGCGGCGGCATAAAAGTCAAACCCGGGCGGTCACTGTAATACGGGCCCGGTCTCAGCCGTAGTTTTGCTCAATAATCCGGATGAGTTTCAGCAGCACGGTGTTGACGGGAAGCGCCAGGCCGTGCCGGGCGCCGACTTCGATTAACTTGCCGGCAAACATTTCCACCTCGGTTTTCCGGCCCGCCTCCACATCCTGGCACATGGAGGTCCGTCCACCGGGGGAAAGCGTGTAAAGAATCTCATGCCAATTATCAATATCTTCCGGGGTCAGGTTGATGCCTTCTGCCCGGGCGACTTCCCGGACCTCCTGCATGGCCATATCCATGAGATCCCGGGTTTCGGAAGTTTTCTGAAACACGCCAAACGGAGCGCGCAGCGCAGCAGAGACCTGATTGACGCCGATATTGATCATGTATTTCCACCACAGCACCCGGCCCATATCTTCGGGGATCTGATAGCCGATGCCGGCAAGATCCAGATACCGGCTGACCTGTTTGGCCCGGTCGCTTAATTCCGGGTTCGTAAGTTCGCCGAAGTAAAGTGTTCCTTCCTGGGTGTATCGCACGGCGTTGTCCTGCCGCAGGGCGTCAATGCCCAAAGCCACGGCATAAAGCACCTTGTCTTTGCCGAATGCCCGGATCAGCCTTTCTTCGGAGTCAATGCCGTTCATTACGGACAGAATCCGGGTATTGCCAGATACCCGGTTTTTCATATCGGTTATGGCTTGGTCCAGGTGATGATATTTGACCGCCAGGATGATCAGATCCGCCGGTGCCGCCGTTTCGGTAATATCTGTTACTTTGGCCGGCAGGTGCTGATCATTGATGATCAGTCCGTTTTTCTCCAGCCGTTTTTTCCGCTCTCCGCCGGCCAGCAACGAAACCGAGGCGTTTTGCGAGTTGTAAAACTTGCCGTAGTAAAAGGCGCCCATTGCGCCCGGGCCGACGATGCATACCCGTGGTGTTGTATCCATAATTCTACCTCCTCGGAAAGGTTGATTTTAAACCACGAAGCTCACGAAGCACACGAAGAAGAGTTTCTTTTAAAAAATATCCCTTCGTGGGCTTCGTGACTTGTCTTCGCGTTCTTCGTGGTTCTGGCAGCGCCTTTACAAACAAGCGCGTTAGTTTAAGATTTTTGCTTTGGTTTGAATCGGCGCACCCGAGAGATGAATTGTTTCCGTGTTTCGCAATGCGTATCCCCGCCGTAGCGCACCCGGATGTAGAGATCCGTGATGGTCTTGATTTCTTCCCGGAGATCCGGGCGTCGGTCTGCGGCAAATGCGGCATAATCCTTCGGCCCCATGCCCGCGGGCCGGGCCGGGCCGGCGCTGGCCAGTTTCCTGCAGAACTTTTCATAATATTTTGACACCGGGTCCTTTTGCACGCGGGGCCGGCGGAATTGCAGCACCGCATACAAGCCGGTAATACCGGCGACCAGGCCCAGGCCGAAAAGCAACGCGGCAGACATGCCCTTCCAGGATCGCCAGTAAATGCCGAGCTTTTCGAGCAACGCCTGCTGTTCTTCCCGGGAATATCCGTGAAACCAGGCTTCCCATTGCAGGGACAGAGCGTCCCACCCCCATTGCAACTGCTCGATAAGCGACTGAACCGGGCCCAGGTATTTGCCGGCAAATCCGCCGGGCAGATCACCCGGCAAAAGCGCCCCTTCTGCACCCTGGTCCAGGCGGGAAGGCGCCACTGAAAGGGTCGGATCCACCCGGGTCCATCCGGTTTCCGGATACCAGACCTCCACCCAGGCATGGGCGTCAGACTGTCGGATGACCAGGTAGCTGGCATAGGGATTCCGCTGGCCGCCCAGGTATCCGCCCACAATCCGTGCCGGAACCCCGGCCGCCCGCATCAGGTAGGCAAACGCGGAAGCATAATGCTCACAATA
>JAIPEJ010000169.1 GCA_021737225.1 Desulfobacteraceae bacterium | reverse complement strand
AACCTGCAACCCAGATCAAAAAGGAGTTTTTTCATGAAACAGGCACCTCCGGCCGGAAAAAGCAGTGAAACCGAGCTGATTTGCATTAACACGATCCGCTCGCTGTCCATGGACGCCATTGAAAAAGCGTCCTCCGGGCACCCCGGAGCTCCGCTGGGCATGGCGCCGGCGGCATACGCAATCTGGCAGCACTTCATGAACCACAACCCGGAAAACCCCATGTGGCCGGATCGCGATCGCTTCGTACTCTCCGCGGGCCACGCATCCATGATGCTTTATGCCGTACTTTACCTGACCGGCTATAATCTGAGCCTGGAAGAACTTAAGCAGTTCCGGCAGTGGAAAAGCTATACACCCGGCCATCCCGAAGCCCGCCGCACCCCGGGAGTGGAAACCACCACCGGCCCACTGGGTCAGGGATTTGCCAACGCCGTGGGCCTGGCCATGGCAGAGCGCCACATGGCAGCCAGATTCAACAAACCCGGGCACGAAATCGTGGATCATTACACCTACGTAATGTGCGGAGACGGAGACCTGATGGAAGGCATCTCCCAGGAAGCCGCATCGCTTGCCGGCCATCTGGGGCTGGGAAAACTGATCTGCCTGTATGATGATAACCGCATTTCCATTGAAGGCGATACCGCGATCACGTTTTCCGATGACTCGGCAAAGCGCTTTGAAGCCTCCGGCTGGCAGGTGTTAAACGTATCCGACGGAAATGACGTGGACCAGATCACCAGTGCCATTGAGGCGGCCCGGGCAGACACGGAACGACCCGCCCTGATCATACTGCGCACCTATATCGCATACGGCAGCCCCAACAAGCAGGGGTCGGCAGATGCCCACGGCGCGCCCCTGGGCGAAGAAGAAGTACGCCTGACCAAGCAGTTTCTGGGATGTGCGCCTGACGAACTCTTCTGCGTTCCCGATAAGGCCCTGGAACACATGCGCCAGGCAGTGGAAAACGGCCGTCAATCCGAAGCACAGTGGCAACAACGCTTTGCCGCCTACCAGCAGGAATTTCCGGAGCTGGCCGGGAAATTCACGGCCCGGATGGAAAACCGCCTGCCTGAAAACTGGGATGCCGATATTCCTGAATTTACACCGCAGGACGGCTCCGTGGCCACGCGCAAGGCCTCGGGCAGCGTATTAAACGCCATTGCCGGCCGAATGCCCGAACTCATCGGCGGATCCGCGGACCTGGCCCCGTCCAACAAGACCCTGATTTCCGGAGAACCGGATTTTCAGAAAGGCGCATACCATGGTCGAAACATTCGCTTCGGCGTGCGCGAGCACGTCATGGGCGCGATTTTAAACGGCATGTGGCTGCACGGCGGATTCCGACCCTACGGCGGAACCTTCCTGGTCTTTTCCGACTACATGCGCCCGGCCATCCGACTTTCGGCCCTGATGGGGGTTCCGGCCATCTACGTGTTCACCCACGACAGCCTGGCTGTAGGCGAAGACGGCCCCACCCACCAGCCCGTGGAGCAACTGGCCGCACTGCGGGCCATTCCGCACCTGCAGGTCATCCGGCCCGCGGATGCCAATGAAACCGCAGAAGCCTGGAAACTGGCCGTTGCCAGCCAGGACACGCCCACCGCCCTGGTACTGAGCCGGCAGGGGCTGCCGGTGATCGACCGGAGCAAATACGCCCCGGCTGACGGTGTAAAAGACGGTGCTTATGTAATTGCCGAATCCAAAGGCAAGCCGGACATCCTGATCCTTGCCACCGGCTCGGAAGTCTCCCTGGCCCTGGCGGCCCGGGAAAAACTGGCAGAGCGGGACGTGGATGCCCGGGTGGTGAACATGCCCTGCTGGGAACGCTTTGAAGCCATGCCCGCGGATTACAGGAAACAGGTACTGCCCCCGGACACCGAGATCCGGCTGGCCGTGGAAGCCGGAGTGCGCATGGGCTGGGAACGCTATGTGGGTCCGCGCGGCGAGGTAATCGGAGTCGACGAGTTCGGCGTATCCGGCAAGGGTGCGGAAGTATTGGCCAAGTTCGGGTTCACCGCGGACCATATCACGGAAAAGGCCCTGGCAATGGTCAAAAACCGTTAGGCAGCGATCCGTCTTTTCAGCCGCGTGACAAGCTCCCAGGAAAATTGCCGCTGGCAGGGCATCACAGCGTTGTTGGTAAAAACCGGATCGGATTCCAGGTCATAACGGGATGCGGCCCTGGCCGCATCCCACATTTTTGTGCCGGCAATGGGCGAGTAGTACGCAATGATCGGGGAGATTCCGGCAGACTTGACGATATCAATGGAGCTTTCCACGGAAGCCGGGTCCTGACCCGGCAGGCCGGCCAGCAGATAGGCGCCCAGTTCCCGGCTGTCAAACCCCGCCTCCTGTAAGTATGCCGCTGCCTGAAAAAATTCCGCTTCACCGATTTTGCGGTCCATGTCCCGGCCTTCAAAATCCGCGGTTTCCACCCCCAGGCGCACGGTTATCATCCCTGCAGCCCGCATGAGCCGAGCGGTTTTATGCGTAATATTGCGCGCATGCAGCGCATTTGGCGTATTCAGCCGTACATCCATGCCGGAATCCCGGATCATGGAGAACAACACATCTGCATGATTTTCCGCATCTATCAGCAGGGCGTCATCATAAAAGGCAAAGTCCCGAACCCCCCAAGTGGTGTGCCAATGCCGGATTTCCTCAAACACCCGTCCCGGATCCCGCCTTCGATGCCTCGGCTCAAGCAGGCCGGATGCGCAATAATCACAGGAAAACGGGCACCCCCTGGAGGTGAGCACCGGCACGTAAGGAATTTCATGCTGCAGGTCAAATGCCGGATACGGCACGGCATCCATGTCTGCCGGATCGCACACCGGCACAACCGCCCGGCCGGTATATTTTTCCACCAGATGGAATATCGTTTTTTCGCCGGGCCCGGCAACGATTTCATCGGCATCCATGCAGTGCCCGGCATGGTCCGGGTTTAATGCGGCATACACGCCGCCGAGCACCAGCGGCACATCCGGATATACCGAGCGGATACGCTCAATGGTTTCTGCCACGCCGGGATACCAGTAGGTCATCAGCGCGGTCACCAGGACCAAATCCGGGGGGGCCGCGGCCTGCAGGTCTTTTACAAACCACTCCGGATCGATGCCGTAGCGCGAATACCGCCTGGGCACGTCCTCCAGTCCCGGCGGCTTGGCAATCGCGGTTTTGCGGTAGGGCCCCCGGCCGTCCCGGGCACCGGGATCCGGCTGCGGCTGGCGGGGATGAAACCGGTCCAGGCAGTCGATGTAGCTCACCCGGCATCCGCTGGCGCGCAGCAGTCCGGCCAGATACAGCAGGCCCAGCGGCCGGGCCCAGAAATCATAGGCGGCAAAATCATGTATCCAGGGATTGACGCAAAGAATGTGGGGAGCAGTGTTCATTTGGCACCGGCCGGGCACAAACTAGGCCTCTGTGTCAAGCTCATCTTCGAAATAAACCATGGAGGTCTTTTTCAGTTCCCTGGAAGAAAACAGGAGGGTATAATCGGCCACGCCGGTTTTTTCGGAAAGCTCGCGCGCCAGGTTCCTGCAGGTTTCCGGATCTGCGGCATGGATCATGGTATAGAGGTTATAGGGCCATTTTTCATGGGAAATCCGCCGGTAACAGTGAGATACCGCTGGATTTTCCGCCATTTGCGCACCCACCGCAT
Organism: Desulfobacteraceae bacterium; assembly: GCA_021737225.1. Classification (GTDB taxonomy): domain Bacteria; phylum Desulfobacterota; class Desulfobacteria; order Desulfobacterales; family Desulfosalsimonadaceae; genus Desulfosalsimonas. The sequence goes on along the minus strand of JAIPEJ010000169.1, from coordinate 2,582 downwards.
CCACGCGCGTCTCTTCCACGCGCCAGGCCACCATTGCATTGGCGTTGAATCCGGATTTCTGGTGACGCAGGGTGGCGCCGAAACGACGGATCAACCCCCGCTCACGCAGACCCGCCAACACGGAAAGCAGGGTCTGCTCATCGGTGCCCACCCGATGGGCAAGCGCCTGATACGGGCGCCGGGACACGGGGATATCCTCCTGGATGGCCGCAACCACCTTTTTTTCCAATTCGCTTAACATGATGCCGTAAATACGCTTCAAGGCCCCGGAAGTCAAGAGGTTTCCCCGAATCTCCCCTTTCCGGATGCCGGTTTTACGAAAACAATTCCCGTATGGCGGCTTCCTCTGCGCGGCAGACCCCGCGCTCGGTGATAAAGCCGGTCACCAGGCGGGCCGGGGTGACATCGAATGCATAATTGGCCGCCGGGCAGATCTTTGGCATCAGCAGGTTTTCATCGGTTTTTTCAAATCCCGGCATATAGCGCACCTCGTCCGGATCGCGCTCTTCGATGGGAATCTGTCCGACCCCGTCGCGGATCTGCCAGTCAAACGTGGACGAAGGCAAGGCCACGTAAAAGGGAATATTATTATCCCATGCTGCCAAGGCCTTGAGATAGGTACCGATCTTGTTGGCAACATCACCGGTATAAGTGGTGCGGTCCGTACCCACGATAACCAGGTCCACCATCCCCTTTTGCATCAGGTGCCCGCCGGCGTTGTCCGTAATTACCGTGTGGGGCACTCCGGCAGCACCCAGTTCCCATGCGGTCAGGCGAGCGCCCTGGTTCAGCGGCCGGGTTTCATCCACCCAGACGTGCACCGGCACACCTTCTTCATGGGCCGCGTAAACCGGCGCCGTGGCCGTGCCTCCCTTGATGCAGGCCAGCCAGCCGGCATTGCAGTGGGTCAGAATATTTACGGGTTCGCCCGGTTTTTGCCCGGCAATTTCATTGATCAGGCTCAGGCCGTGGCGGCCGATCCGGTACGAGTTTTCCGCTTCCTGCTCGGCAATGGCCGCAGCCTCCTGCCGCGCGGTTTCAGCGCGTCGGTCAGGGCTTGCTGGCCGCGCCTTTTCAAGGGTCCGATCCACGGCCCAGGCCAGGTTCACCGCGGTGGGACGGGCGGCCTTGATCCGGTCGCATTCCCGGGCAATATCCCGCAGATCCGCCTGCTGTCCTGCATTTGCCAGGGCCAGGTAGACGCCGTAGGCCCCCGTAACACCGATCAGGGGCGCACCCCGAACCATCATTTCAAAAATTGCGGATATGACATCATCCACGGAGTTTAACTCGGAAATCACCAGATCGTGCGGCAGCCTCCGCTGATCGATGATCCGGATTTTACCGTCTTCGGGCCCCTCCCAGATGGGCCGGGTCGGGGGATTCTGTTGAGACATTGATTTTTCCACGGGATTAAGGATAAATGCGGTTGGAATCTATCTACGCCTGGAACGGCGCTCTTCGACTTTTTCCTCGATATAATCGCTTCGCGCCTCGCCGTCTATCGGCCGGTTCCGGGACTTGCACCACTGGATCAGATCCGTGACGTCCACATCCACGGTTTCAACCGGATACCCCGATTCCAGCAGCACGCGGTAGGCATTTCCTGCACTTTGCTCCCACTGGGAAAACGTCTGGTCCATGCTGTCCCAATCGGCTGCCACCTGGCGCAGCAGTTCCCATTGCTCCTCGGTGTACCAGGCAAGGGCAATGGGTTGTTCCTTTTTGTGCTTGGACTTTTTTCCTTGATTTTTTTTCATGTCTATAAACATAAAACACCCGGGCGGGCTTTGCAAGCCCTGTGCCCGGGTGCGGGTGTTTTAATCCGTAATACGCTTACTCAACGAGCCGGAGATTGTGAAACTGCCGCCGGTACTGATCCACGGATTTGATCTGCTGCCTGAGATCCGCGCATATCACCTTGAGATACCTGGCATACCCCTGCGTGTGGATATAATAATAGGCAAACACGGAACCCGGGCAAGCGGCATTCAGCGCTTCCAGCAGGCCCACCAGTTCCCGGGCGATCCGGTAATACGCCGAGATGTCCACCGACCCGCAGAGCACCCGGTCAAGCACCCGTTTGATTTCCCGGTATTCCCCGGGGCAGGCGGCAATGAAGTAAGAGGCGCCGGTGGCCTGGATCTGTTCGTCTTTAAGGCGGCCGAACTCCAGGCGGGCATCCTTGTAGCCGGACTGCAGGAAACCGCCGCCCCCGCCGCGAAGCGAGCCTTAGAGATGCCCGGCCCGAGTGCAGCGACGTGCGGCAGCCCCGGCAAGCGATGCACGCGGCTCGGCGTTGAAGTCCGGGGTTTTCCCAGAAGCTTTCAACCCTGTCAGGCTCTGAAAAAAACATCAGGCTTCCCGGATTTTCGCAGGTGGGGGACGGCGGGGAAGTTGCATCACCCGGCAAAATTCGATATGGATAAATGACCCGGATCGCGGCATTGAAACCGGACAAACACCGAGGCGGCAATATGCAATCGAAAAGCTTATCCTTCTGGGCGGGCAAAAAAGCCTATGCAAAAATCATGGAATCCGGTCTGAAGCCGGAGGATGTGGACGTGATCGCCGGGGCGGCC
>JAIPEJ010000168.1 GCA_021737225.1 Desulfobacteraceae bacterium | reverse complement strand
GATACAGGGCATGGACGGGAAATGGCGGGTCATGAAGGCCAGCAGTTCCAGACCGTCCTTTTGCGGCAGATGGATGCCGGTGGCCAGCACGGATATGCGGGAAGCATTGAGCTTGTCAATCGCCGCGTTGACGTTTGTTGCGGTGATCAGTTCGAAGTGGTGGAGGTCCTTGAACCCTTCCCGAACCCTGCTGAGGTTTTCCCGGTCATTGTCAACAATAAGCACTTTGTCCATAGGCCACCCGTGGGATGGGGCTGCGCCTGGCGCCCCGGATAGAGGGGTTTTGCGAATTATGCCGGTCCTGCTTGACGGGCCCGAGTGTTTCTATTATAACTATTTTATTTAACGGGGAATATAAAAAGTGTCAATAAAAAACACCATAAAATTTCAAGTTTTTCGTAACAAATGGGCGAATGACCCGTCTGCAGCCGGGCAACACGCCCCGGATCCGGGTGCTTGCCGCAGGCCGGCGTGCTGGCGGATTTTTGCGGCCGCACTAATTGCCGCATTTTTTGCCGCAGCCGTGCCGGCCCGGGCCGAAGACTTTATGGTTGCAGCTTATAACCTGGAAAACCTTTTTGATCTAAAGCACCAGGGCACGGAATATCCCGGATATGTCCCCGGCGGGGATTCCGGGTGGGACAGGGGCATGCTGGAAATCAAGCTGGATCACCTCAGCCGGGTGATTTCCGATCTGTCTCCGCAGGTCATCGGGCTCCAGGAAGTCGAGTCCGAAAGGTCCCTGCAGCGGCTCCGGCAGGCGCTGCGCCAACGCGGTGCGGATTATCCGCATGCAGCTATTGCCGACACGCGATCCAGCACGGTGAAATGCGCCCTGCTCTCCAGGTATCCCGTTTCCTCTGCGACTGAAATCCGGGTGCCCGGGAAGGGCAACCGCAACATCCTGCAGACGGCGCTCGATATTAACGGGCATCGGCTGGTGGTTTTCGTCAATCACTGGAAGTCGAAATCCGGGCCCGAAAGCCGCAGGCTGGTTTACGCCCGGGCCCTGGGCAAAGCCGTAAAGGATCTGCCGGAAAATGCAGATTACCTGCTGATAGGCGATTTTAACAGCAATTACAATGAATTTGAGACAATGCAGGAGCGCCCGTCATTAAATGATACCTACGGGAAAACCGGTATCAACCATGTACTGGGAACCGTCTCTGCGGGGAATCTGGTGGATGAATCCCGGCTGGCGGGAAATTCCGAAAAATTCCGGCATTACAACCTCTGGTTGGAGCTGCCGGAAAAGCGCAGATGGTCGTCGCTGTTTTTCAGCCGTCCCCAGAGCCCGGATGCCGTTTTGCTGCCAGCGGCCCTTTACGATGCGCACGGAATTTCATATACAGACAATTCCTTTGACAAGTTTGACCCGGGGTACTTGTTTTCAGGCGATGCTGTGAATCGCTGGCAGCGGACCGAAAATGGCCGGGGGCGCCACCTGGGGCGCGGGTACTCGGATCATCTGCCGGTGTATGCCTGTTTTACTACATCGGCGTTTTCGCCCCGCACCGAGCCATCTGTCTGCGCGGGCCGGTCCGAAAACGCCCGTATTGGGGATATGTATGCGTCCAAGACCGGCGCAGTGCGCCATCGGGTGAAACGGTGTGCAGTGATTTACCGGCACAAGGACAACGCGGTTGTCATGAACAGGGGCGGCCGGGCCGTCTACATATACAAGGCCGCCCGGGATCTGCGCAAAGGCCGGGTGTATGACATTACGGTCTCCCGGCTCAAGCGCTATTACGGTAACCTGGAGATTACCGGCATCGCGGATTTTCGTGAAACCGGTCGGATTTCCGATCTGCAATCCTATTATGTAACTGATCCGGACGCGGATTTCACGGATCCCGGCTTAAGAAACGCGGTGATCGGCCCGTATTCCGGCAGATATGCAGACGGGCGATTTTTCTATGGAAACAACAGGCAGATCAGATTATACTTTTCAGATTCTTCGCTTGCACCGGAATCGCCGGCGCAAGTCCGCATCCGGCATGCCCGGATCGGGTTTCACAAGAGCCCGGAGCTGGTGATCGAGAAACCGGAACAGATTGAAGTGCTTGTTAACCACGAAGTGCACGAAGGCCGCGAAGACCAATAATATGGTTTCTTCGTGTGCTTCGTGTTCTTCGTGGTTTCACGTGAATAAGGATAATACGGAAGCTGATTTAGGTGATTTCTCATGACTGATAGTACGCAGAATTACAAAAATGGTCCACTGATTCTCGGCATTGATATCGGCTCGGTTTCCGCCGCCCTGGCGGTGCTGACCCCGGACCGGGAGATTGTGCACACAGACTACCGGTTTCATCATGGCGAGATTGTCGCAACGGTGGAGAGCATGCTGGAGTCCGTTGAAAAGTCGGCAATTGCGGCGGTTGCTGTCACAGACGGCACGCCGGACCGGGTTGATGCGGACTGGCGGTGTGACGACCGGATTGCCGTGATTGCCGCAGCCGGGCATTTCCACGGAAAACCCGGGGCCGTGCTGCACGTGGGCGGTGAAAAATTCAGCCTGATGCTTTTTGATAAAAACGGCAGGTATGCCGGGTTGAAAACCAATACCTCGTGTGCGGCAGGCACGGGCAGCTTTCTGGACCAGCAGGCCGGCAGGCTGAATCTCTCGGGCATTGCCGAGCTTTCCGAGGTGGCTGCGGCCAATACAGGTGCGCTGCCCAAGATCGCCTCCAGGTGCGCGGTCTTTGCCAAAACCGACCTGATCCATGCCCAGCAGGAGGGCTACAGCCTGGCCGAGATCTGCGACGGGCTGTGCCACGGGCTTGCCAAGAATATCGTGGACACGGTGTTCAAGCATGAAACCCCCAAACTGCCGGTGGTATTCTGCGGCGGGGTGGCCCGGAATCCGGCCGTGATCGGACATATCAGCAAGATGATCGGGCTCGGACTGGTGGTCGACGATATGTCCCCGATCTACGGCGCAGTCGGTGCCGCGCTCAATCTGCTGGAAGAAAAGGGCGTCACGGATGTTTCGGACCGCCGGGATCGTCCGGTCGTGCAGGCGGCAAGCGAGCAGTTGACCTACGGACACCCGCCCCTGGTTTTGACCCGTTCCGGTTACCCGGATTTTGACAGTCACAGCGCATACGAATACACAGCCGCCAGCCAGGGAGCCGCCAGCAGGGTGGAAGTCGATGTTTACCAGGCCCTGGCCCCGGCTGGCCGGCTGCGCCTTTATTTGGGATTTGACATCGGTTCCACGAGCACCAAGGCCGTGTGGATGACCCCGGAAAAACAGGTCCTGGCCGGATTTTATACCCGGACGGCCGGACGGCCCGTGGCCGCCCTGTGCAGCCTGCTCGAAGCCATGGACGATCTGGCGCAAAGCCGCGGCCTGGATCTTGAGGTGGCAGGGGCCGGGGCCACCGGTTCCGGGCGCAAGTTCGTGGGCAAGCTGGCCGGAGCCGACCGGGTCATTGACGAGATCACCGCCCATGCCCGGGCCGCCTGGGAGTTAAACCCGGACGTGGATACCATTATCGAGATTGGCGGGCAGGACTCCAAGTTCACCACGCTTCGAAAGGGCCGGGTGACTTTTTCCATCATGAACACGGTTTGCGCGGCCGGCACGGGCAGCTTTCTCGAGGAACAGGCAGAAAAGCTGGGCCTCGGCCTGGCGGCCTATGCCGAACGCACGCAAAACGTCCGGGCCCCCATTGCCAGTGACCGGTGCACGGTTTTCATGGAGCGCGACATCAATTATTACTTGAGCCGCGGATACCGGGTGGAGGAGGTGCTGGCCGCCGCCCTGCACTCGGTGCGGGAAAATTACCTGACCAAGGTGGCAGTCGAGGGCAGCATCGGCCGCGTGATCTGCTTCCAGGGAGCCACGGCCAAGAACCGCTCGCTGGTGGCCGCGTTTGAACAGAGGTTAAACTGCCCCATCGAGGTTTCCAGATACTGCCATTTAACCGGTGCATTCGGGGTGGCCCTGCACCTGGCAGACGAAGCGGTTGCGCAAAGCGGTTTTCGCGGTCTGGACCTGTACCGGGCTCACATCCCGGTCCGTTCCGAAGTGTGCGATCTCTGTACCAATCACTGCAAAATCACGGTGGCGGATATGGACGACGGGCCCGTGGCTTACGGGTTTTTGTGCGGCCGGGATTATGAGACCCGGCATTTTGTGGATAACAATCGTGCGGGATTCGACCTGGTCCGCGCTCACCGGCGGATTTTCCGGCCTGGGGCTGCTTCTCCGGAAAACGCCGGGATCACCGTGGGCATCCCGGCGGGCCTGTATTTATACGAGGATGTGTCCATGTGGATCGATTTTTTCCGCCGGCTCGGCATGCGCACCATTACGAGCCAGGGATACACAGATGCGCTACAGACCGGAAAGGCGCGGGTGGGCGCGGAATTCTGCGCGCCGATCACCGCCCTGCACGGGCACGTGGAATATCTGCTGGACAAGGCGGATTTCATCTTTCTGCCGTATTACCTGGACAACCGGGAAAAAGACGGGGATGCCCGGCGGCAGTACTGCTACTACACCCAGTACATCCCGGCCCTGATCGCTGATATGGCACCTTCGGATAAGCACCGGGTGATCTCGCCGGTCATCCGGTTTCTGTACAACAATTTTCACGTGCGCCTGGCGCTTTACAGGGCCGTGCGGCAGATGGACCCCAAAGCCGGGTTTTTCGAGGTCATCCGGGCCTATGAAAAGGCGCGGGCCGGCCAGCAGGCGGCCCTGCAGAAGTGGCGGCAGGTTTATGAAAAGCAGTTTTCCAGGGCAGACGATATTTCCGTGATGTTTCTGGGCCGGCCCTACACGGTGCTGGACCCGGCCATGAACAAAAACATTCCCCGGATATTTTCCACGCTCGGGGTCAAGGGGTTTTTCCAGGACATGCAGGATCCGGAGACTGCAGATGTTGCCGATATCGCCCCGTTTCTTTCGGAGCTGCACTGGAACTATGCCGCGGACATCATCAAGGCGGCAAAACGCGTTTCCGAAACCCCGGGGCTTTACCCGGTGCTTATGACCTCGTTTAAATGCTCGCCGGATTCCTTTATCCGGGAGGTGTTCCAGTCCCTGATGGAAGGGGCGGACAAGCCCTACCTGATCCTGGAACTCGACGAGCACGGATCGAGCGTGGGGTATGAAACCCGCATCGAGTCAGCGGTGCGGGCCTTTCGCAATCACGCCGGGCAGGGCGAAGCACAGAAAACCGATCCCGGGCGCATCAATCCGGTCAGATCCCCCACAATGAGCGATCAAACCATCGTGCTGCCCAACTGGGATCCCATCACCTGCCCGCTGCTGATCGCCAACATGCGGCGCGAGGGCATTGATGCCCGCCTGATCACCGAGACCCCGGATGCGATCAAGCGCAGCATGCGTTTAAACAGCGGCCAGTGCATCCCCATTAATGTCATGGTGCAGGAGTTCGTGGAGCACGTGCGGGAAAACAACCTGGATCCGGCCAAAACCGCGCTCTGGATGGGACATTCCGAGGTGCCGTGCAATATCCGGCTTTATCCCTATAAGCTAAAGCAGATGCTCTCATCATTTGGCGGCGGCATGGAAAAGGCCTCGGTGTATACCGGCAATATTGCGTTTACCGACCTGTCCATGCGCGCGGCCATGAACACCTATTTCGCCTTCATGTTCGGCGGCCTGCTGCGGCGCATGGGATGCCGGACCCGGCCGTATGAAAAAATCCCCGGCCGGACCGACCAGGCGATTGCATCCGGCATCCGGATTCTGGAAGACGCCTTTTCCGGCAGCCGTGAGAAGGAATCGGCCGTGATTGAAACCGTGTCCCTGTTCGAGCGCATTGATACCGTGCCGGGAAACCGGCCCAAGGCGGCCATTTTCGGGGATCTTTATGCCCGGGACAACCCGGTGTTTAACCAGGACCTGATCGGCTTTATCGAGGCCTGCGGCGGCGAGGCCCTGACCACGCCCTATACCGATTATGCCAAGATGATCGCCCCGGCCTATTTCAAAAAATGGTTCACCGAGGGCAAGCTATTCAGCATGCTGGTCAACCGGGGCCTGCTGGCCACCATGGTGCACCGGGAAAAGACCTACTACCGGCATTTTGAAAAGATCCTGCAGGAGCCGGAGCCGCAATACGACGTTGCCCCGGAGCAGATTCTGTCCGAATTCGGCATGGTCCCGGAAAACACCGGCGAGTCCATGGACAACATCTTAAAGATCTATTACATCCGCCGGCACCACCCGGATGTGTCCCTGTTTGTCCAGACCAGCCCGGCTTTCTGCTGTCCGTCTTTGAT
>JAIPEJ010000009.1 GCA_021737225.1 Desulfobacteraceae bacterium | reverse complement strand
AAGTCTGCCCTTGACTCTTTTTCCCCAAAAGAGTCAAGGGCAGACTTGACCCCTGTGTATTGCCAGAGCAGGGCGGCCCGGTGTTTTTCCGGGGAAAACCGGTCCAGGGCGCCGCTGTGGATCAGGGCCCGGGCCTCGGCTTCATCCGGGCGGACGCGCTCAAAAAAATCGCCGGCATCGGAAAATCCGCGGCGGCGGCGCTGGCCGATGATGCGCTCCCGGGTGGTTTGGGAAAGATCCCGGATCGACAGGAACCCCACGCGCAGGGTGCGGTCCCGGCCGGTCCAGCGCACGCGGCTATTTTCCGCGTCCGGGGGCAAAATGGTCAGTCCCAGGCGCCGGGCCTCGGACACGTAGGCAAACGTGGAATAGAATCCCCCCTGGTTGCTAATCACCGCGGCCATGAACTCGGCCGGATAATGGGACTTCAAATACGCGGCCTGGAAAGAAACCCGCGCATACGAGGCGCTGTGCGGCTTGCAAAAAGAATACCCGCTGAAACTCATGATCATGCGCCAAATGTTTTCAATGTCTGCCGCATTAACGCCTCTTTGCTTTGCACCGGCGGCAAAGCGCACATAATAATCCTGCAAATGGCGCTGCCGGTCCTTTTTGGACATGACCCGGCGTAGTCCGTCTGCCTCGGCATGGGAGAACCCGGCCACGGACACGGCCGTGCGCGAAACATCCTCCTGAAAAACCATCAGGCCGTAGGTCTCGTTTAGCACATCGGTCATCCGCGGATGGATCGGCTCCCAGGACCCCCCGTGCAGGCGCCGGATGTATTCCTGGATCACCTCGTTTGCCGCCGGCCGGATAATCGAGGAATGGATCACCAGGTGCGTAAAATCCCCGACCCGGGTTTTTTTCTGCAAAAGCCGCATGGCCGGGCTTTCAATGTAAAAGCATCCCATGGTCTCGCCCCGGGCAAGCGCATCCCGGGTGGTGCCGTCTTCTTCGGGCACCCAGGCCTGCTCATTGAACGCCGCGCCGTTTTCCCGGATGTTGGCCAGGGCATCCCGGATCACCCCGAGGCTGCGGTTTCCCAGCAGATCGATCTTGACCAGCCCGGCGTCTTCTGCCCCGTCTTTTTCCCAATGCACCATTGGCACGCCTTTTGGCGCATGCTGCACCGGCACGTAAGTATCAATGCGCGACGGCGTGATCACCACCCCGCCCGGATGCAGCGAGAGATAGCGCGGCAGCCCGGTAATCCGCCGGGCCATGCAAAGGATCTCCGGCCAGGGTTCGGACAAATCCGTCCCCCGCATGCGCGGGTGCGCGGCCAGGTGCTGCAGCCAGTTCTCATCGGAGATCCCGGCCTCCCACCCGCCGGGCAGCCCCCGGGTCACATGGCTGATCTCCCGGTCGGTGAGCCCGAAGGCCCGGGCGGTTTCGCGAACCGCCATGCGGGGCTGGAAACACACATGGTTGGACACCATAGCCGCCCGACCCGCGTATTTGGAAAGCACCCCGGAAATCACGCTGTCGCGCTCGTCCCAGGCAAAGTCCACGTCCATGTCCGGCGGATCGGCGCGGCCCGGGTTTAAAAAACGCTCAAAGTACAGGTTGTAACGGACCGGGCAGACATTGGTAATGCCCAGGCAATAGGCGACAAGGGAGGCCGCCCCGGAGCCGCGGCCGCAGGTGCGTGGGCTTTGCCGCACGATGTCTGCCACCACCAGGAAATACCCGCAAAACCCCTTCTCGGAAATGATTTCCAGTTCACGGCAAAGCCTGCGGGACACGGATTCGGGGATCTGTCCGTAGCGCTGCCGGGCCCCTTCCCATGCGGCCTGCCGCAGGCGCCCGGCCGCTTCCTGCGGAGACGCGTGTTCATAAGGCGGCATGACCCGCCCGAAATCCGGCCCGGTAAAGCAAAGGCGCTCTGCCAGAACACGGGTGTTTTCCACAGCCTCGGGGCAGACGGCAAACCGCTGCCGGTATTCGGCAGGCGATGCCAGAAACGCATCTTTCGGGGCCGTATCCCCGGGTCCCAGGCGCCCCGGGGCGGTTTTTCGGGCAATGGCCCGCAGCATCCGGTGAAGCGAAAAGTCCCCGGGCCGAAGAAAAAAGCTGTCCGGCACGGCAGCAAGCGGAATGTTTAAGCGCCGGGCGGTCTGCCGCAAAGGGCTTGCGGCCCCGACCGGACGCACCGGCATGGCGGCCGCGATATCCATGCCCGCATCATTGCAGATGCTAAGCAGATCCGGATCTGCGGTGAGCAACAGAAGGCCGCCAGCCAATTCCGGCAGCGCGGATTTCAGGCCGAAATCCGAATCCGTGTGCCGCCGGGTGAGCAGGCGGCATAGATTGGCATATCCGGATGCGTTTTTGACCAGGCATACCGCGCGGACGGAAAAACGGGGATCTGTGATTTGTGCGCCGATAATCGGCCGGAGCCCTTCACGCCGGCAGGCGCTCACAAAGGACCAGAGCCCGCAGAGATTGTCCGTGTCAGTCAGGGCCAGTCGGTCATATCCCAGGGCTGCGGCGTGCCGGCAAAGCGCTTCAATGCCGGATGTCCCCTGCATGAAAGAACACCCGGAATGCACGCTGAGCGGAACCATCACGGGGCCATTGTCCGCCCCATGCAAACCGCGCCCGCGCCGAAGCGCTGCCGGATGCGGTCCACGGCATGGATCACGGCATCTCGTTTTTCCCGGACCGCCTGGTTTTCCGAAAACAGTTCCATCTGGATCTGTGGGGAAACCGGCCTGGCACAGGTCACGCAAACCCGTCGCAACCGCACCCGCCGCATCCAGGCCTTGTCCAGAAGGGTCCGGCAAACCTCGAAAAGGGTGATGTCATCACCAGAAGGGGGTTGCACGCCAAGCTGTCGGAAACACCGCAGCCCGTCAGCATAGTCAATTGCGATGGCAAGGCTGCGGGCGGCCTTGCCGCGCTTTCGTAGTTCCGCCCCGATTTTTTCCGCCATCCGGTACATGGCCGGGGCCGCTGCGGCCGGATCATTGGCGCCGACTCCGAAGTCATGGGAGGCGCTGATCTTCGCGGCCTTTTCGCCGGCGGGCCGGACCGGAGACGGATCAATGCCGTGCACCAGGGCATGAATCCAACCGGCACGGCTGCCAAACGGCACGGCCAGTTCATCGGCTGTCAGCTCGGCCACCTGGCATATCTGCTGCAGGTTGAGTTCGCGGAGACGTGCCAGGTCTTCGGAGGCCAAGCCCGGCAGCAGGTCCACCGGCAGGGAGGAGAGAAACGCGCGCGCCTCGCCCGGCCGGACCACATATTCACCCGCCGGCTTGACCAGCCGGGTGGCTACCTTGGATACCAGCTTGTTTTCCGCCACCGCCCAGACCGGGCAAAGCCCGAGCCGGTGCCGAATGTGCCGATACATGCGCCGGGCCGCATCTACGGGCGGACCGAAAATCCGGCTGGTGCCGGTGACATCCACGAAAAAGTGCCCGTCGATCTGTCCGGGCTCCACAAGCGGGGAAAAGGCGAGTGCTTCCCGGAACAGCTCGGCCATGACCCGCTCATATCGCTCCGGGTGCGGCGGTAAAACCACGGCATCCCGGCACATTCGGCGTGCGCGGTACAGCGGCATGGACTTTCTCACCCCTGCCTGGTATGCCTCCTCGCTCATGTCAAACACGCCGGCGCGCGCGGCACCTTCGGGCGCAACGATCACGGGCCGCCCTTCCAGGCCGCGATCCGCAAGGCGCTCCACAGCCACGGCAAAGTCGGTAATATTCAGGTGCACTACCGCACGCTGGCGATCCGGGCAAACAATGGATGCGGTCATGGCTACAGCCTCTGCATGACCTCGGGACCGCGCTGGATCCCGATCACCTTGCCCTGCACCAGGACCTCGTCAAACCCGCAGCGCATGGGTTCGTAATCCGGATTTTCCGGCTTGAGCAGGATATGATCGGAGCGGATGAAAAACCGCTTGACCGTGGCTTCCTCGCCGCTGATGAGCGCGGCCACGATTTCCCCGTCCACCGCGTACTGCCGGGGCCGGCAGACTGCCAGGTCCCCGTGGACAATGCCGGCGCCGGTCATGGAATCGCCCTTGACGCGCAGGGCAAAAAGATTGACATCCTTGTACACCGAAGCATCCACCAGGATGCTTTCCTCCCACTCCTGTTGGGCATACATGGGCAGCCCGGCCGTGATCCGGCCGATGACCGGCACCTCGCAAAAGCGCTGGATTCCCGCCGGCTGCCCGGCCCGGTTGAGCAGATGGATGCGCCGGCCGTATCGTCCTTCCCGCCGCACCAGTCCCTTTTCCTCCAGGCGCGCCAGGGTCTGGGCCACGGCCGTGTGACTTACGCCCAGGTCTGCTGCAGCCTGCCGCAGGGAGGGGGATGTGCCCGAGGCATTGATACGGGATTGGAGATAATCCAGCAGTTGCTGCTGTTTGGAAGTTATTTCACCTTGCATGGGGGCTCCGATCCTGTTTCATGGTTTGAAAAAAACATAACCGGAGAAAATGTAAATGTCAATGTAAAGTTTGTATAGGTACAAGTAAAGGACAAGGGCCGAAAAAAGCCGCCCCTGTGTTCAAGGGCGGCCGGATTTTCCGCAGAAATTTCGGATGGTTCGAAAAAAGGTTTTGCAGACCAGGGGCTATTTGCCGAGCAGGTCCTTTCGCAGTTCCTGGAGATGTTTTTCCGTTCTCTGGGAAAGCCATATGCCGAAAAGCGCCTCTTTTACCGGCATGCCCGGGACCACCACTGCGGGTTTACTTTTTTGATTCTTAAAGACCTTGACGCCCTCGCCCGGAATGTACTGGATATCAAAGACATCATTGGGGTTGATCTCTTCGGCAAAGGCGGTGATAAACAAATCGATTTCGTCCTGTATGGGCGCGGTGTTGCCGTCTGTGGATTCATCAAAACCGGTCAGCGTGGCCTCTGTAAAATTCTCGGAATCAAGCATGCCGGTAAGAATATGAATTTTCAGTGCCATCGTCTCATCTGCGGAAATGATCTGCTCCGCATCCGTGCTCGGTTCTTTGAGATACAGCCCGGCAGCATACACGTCAGCGCCGAAGAAATATTTTTCCCGCACGCCAGCGCCGTTTAAAACCAGCTTTTCCCCGGCCACCTCGATCTCGTCGGGCAGGGTCACACCGCCCACCTCGGCTGCATCCGCAGGCGCCGGCATGCCGGATACGGCAAAAACTGCAATCAAGATCCCCGTTACACAACATCCGGTCCAGAACAAAAATCTCTTCATTTTTTCCGCCCTCTCTATTTTTGCGTTACAAGTTTGACTGCACTTTGGATGCTGATACCAGAACAAGCATATTTTTTCAAATCGAAAAACTTTAATTCCGCTCAGAATTATGAAATGCTGTTCAGAAAAACAACATCTTACAAACGGCACAGTGGCTGAGCTGCCGTGCCGGTTGGAGCATCCTCCGGGCGGGCGGGTGCGGAAAGCCGGACATGCGGGCAGACAGACACGCGCCAGTCTATTCCGAAAACCGCAGGGCCCCGGAAAACTTCTCCCGGACCGCTTTTTCGGCATCCGCCACGATCCGGTCCAGCAGTTCCGCTACGCCGGGGACATCCCGGATCAGACCCATGCACTGGCCGGTGGACAGGGTGCCGGTTTCCATGTCGCCCTGTTCAAGCATTTGCTTTCCCACCCGGCCGGCCACGTAGGGCACTATGTCCTCAATTTTTGTCTCACCTTGCTTTGCCTCGATTTCCAGCACCTTGTCCGCGGCCGGATTGGCAAGCACACGCTCGGTGTTTCGCAGGGTGCGCATGATAAGCCGGGTATCGAGCTCGCTGTGATCCAGCAGGGCCTTTTTGACATTCTCGTGGACCGGCGCTTCCCGGGTGGCCACAAACCGGGTGCCCATGTTCACGGCATCCGCGCCGAGCACCAGGGCTGCTGCCAGACCGCGGCCGTCGGCAAACCCGCCGGATGCCACCAGGGGCAGATCCACGGCATCCCGTGTCCGGGGAACCAGTACCAGGGAGGTGACATCGTCTTCCCCGGGGTGGCCCGCGGCTTCAAACCCGTCAATGCCGATGGCGTCACACCCGACCTTCTGCGCTTTCAGAGCGTGCCGCACCGAGGTGCATTTGTGCAGCACCTTGATGCCTGCAGACTTGATCTGCTCCATGTATGGCTCCGGGTTTCTGCCCGCGGTTTCGATAAACTCGATGCCCTCTTCAATGCACACCCGGATATAGCCCGGATAGTCCGGCGGGGTGAGCGTGGGCAGAAACGTCAGGTTGATGCCAAAGGGTTTGTCTGTCATTTGCCGGCACCTGCGGATTTCCCCCCGCAGGTCCTCGGGGTCCGGAAAGGTCAACGCGGTCATAAAACCCATGCCCCCGGCATTGGCCACCGCGGCCGTTAGCTCGGCCCGGGCGATCCACATGAGTCCGCCCTGGATGATGGGTTTTTCAATGCCGAAAAGATCGGTGATACGGGTTTGGATCATGTTCGTGCTCCTGGGCATTTTAAAAGAAAGCAGCGAATGGAACCACAAAGGGAGCGAAGAAAAAAAACAGAAAAACGAAAACTTCGTGATCTTCGTGTGCTCCGTGATTCAAATCAGATATGCACAATAACTTCAACTCTTACATATAGTGAAAAAAAATGGGAGTTGCAACCGCGAAGATCACAGAAAAGCCCTCCCTATCCGATAAGTGCGTGCGTCAAGGCCCGGGCTGCGGCGATAAAGGGCTGGGGGTAAATGCCTGCGGCGACCGTGAAGAAAATCAGCACCAGGGCCAGAAAATTCATAGGGGCCGGAACCCGGACCGGGGAGGCGCTGTCTTCGGGTTCCAGAAAATAGGCCGCCTTCAGCACCCGGAGATAGTAGTACAGGGAAATCACCACGTTTGCCATGGCCACGATCACCAGCCACAGATACCCGTTTTCCGCAGCAGCGGTGAATACCAGCAGCTTGGCCGTAAACCCGATGGTCGGCGGAATACCGGCAAGGCTGAACAGGGCGAGCATCAGGGCCGCGGCCAGCACCGGGGCCTGCCTGTGAAGCCCGGCAAGGTCGTTGATCCGGATATTGTTTCCCCCGGCCGAAACCTGGATTACGATCATAAAACAGGTCAGTTTCATCACCAGCAAGGACATGGCATAAAATACGCCGCTGGAAAGGCCCATGGCATTGAAGCTCAAAATTGCGACCATCACGTATCCGGCATGTGCCACGCTTGAAAACGCCAGCAGGCGCTTTAGATCCTGCTGGGCAATGGCGGCCAGGTTGCCCAGGGTCATGGAAGCAACAGACACCACCATGAGAAATCCGACCAGTTGATCCCCGCCTGCTCCGGCAGCAGCGGTTATCCGCAACAGCACGGCAATCCCGCCTGCCTTGGAGACAGTGGCGATATACGCGCCCGCCTGGTGCGGGGCGGCCTCGTAGACCTCGGGGGCCCAGAAGTGAAACGGGAAAGCCGCGATCTTGAACAAAAACCCGGACAGGCCGAGCACAAACCCGATCAACACCACCGGCTCATGGAGCCGGCCGGGCAGCTCCCGGGCCAGATCCGCCAAATGCAGGCTCATACCGGTGCCGTAGAGCAGTGCAAACCCGAAAAGCATCAACGCCGAGGCACAAGCGCCGATGATAAAATATTTCAACCCGGATTCCAGTCCCTTTTCCCGGCCCCTTCGCAGGCAGACCAGGATATAGAGGCTGTAACTCGACAGCTCCAGGGCCAGGTATATCGCCAGCAAGTGCACGCAACTTGTCAGCAGCATCAGGGCCAGGGTGCAGACCGCCAGCAGCAGGTAAAATTCGCTGTGCCGCTTGTCTGCCACGCCCGAAAGATCGCCGCACAGGCAGATCACCAGGAAAAACCCCGCGCTGATGAGCACCTTGAAAACCTGGGAAAACAGGTCCACCCGGTATGTCCCGGCAAACAGCACGCCTTCTGCGCCCACGGCCCACACGGTCAAAGACAGGCCAATGGCAGCGACTACCATGGCCGCGGCAAAATCGCGCGCAGGCTGGGGCCGGGCCAGGGACAGGGCGAAAAAAAGCCCGGCAGCGGCCAACATAAAAAGTTCCGGTGCAAACAGGGTCCAGTTCGTCATGGCAATCCGCTTATCAGTAGCATGGAAGCACTTTGAATGGTTTCATACATCAAAAACGGCATGATCCCGAAGATCACTATCACCCCGGCCAGCACCAGTCGCGGCAGGCCAAGGCCAAAGGAAACATCCGGCAGGTGTTCCCATTTCGGGTTGACCGGTCCGAAACAGGTTTTTTCCACCACCCGGAGGATAAACAGCGCGTTTATTGCCAGTGCGGTCACCGCAACAACCCCGTATACGGGGTATGCGTCAAATGCGGCCAGAAGTACGAGCAGTTCCGCCCAGAAGCTGGCAAGACACGGCACCCCGATGCCGGTTAAGGCCGCCAGGATGAAATATCCGCCGGCCACGGGCATTACGTGCGAAAGCCCGCCCAGGTTGGCAAACTCCCGCTCATGGGTCTTGTCGTAGATATATCCCACAGCGGAGAAAAACAGCGCAGTCATCACGCCGTGGGCAAACATCTGAAACACCGCGCCGTTTACGCCGTCCACGGTCATGGTAGCAAGTCCCAGGCCCACCACGCCCATATGGGAGACACTGGAATAGCCGATCACGAATTTGAGGTCCGTCTGGCGCAGGCCGGCCAGTGCGCCGTATAAGATCCCGATGGTGGCCAGCAGTGCCATGACCGGTGCCCAGAACGCCCACCCTTCTGGGCACAAAAACATTCCCACGCGAAGAATGCCGAAGGCTCCGATTTTCATGAGCACGCCGGCATGCAGCATGCTCACGGCAGTGGGCGCGGCCACGTGTCCGGCGGGCGACCAGGTGTGAAACGGCCACACGCCGGCCAGGATGCCAAATCCCACGTAAAAAAGAAAAAACGCCAGTTTCTGAACAAACGGGGAAAAATCCGCTTGATTGACCAGTGCGGGAAGGGAAAACGTGCCCATGCCCGATTCTGCAACCAGATATACAATACCCGGCAGAATCAGCGCGCTGCCGGCCAGCAGAAACAGGGTGAGCTTCATGGCCCCGTACTCCCGGTTCGTGCTGCCCCAGATCACGATGAGCAGGTACATGGGAAACAGGGACACGTCATACCAGACAAACAGGAAAAACAGGTCCAGGGCCATGAACATTCCGAACACGCCGGTGACCAGCAGGATGAACATGGCGAAAAACTCTTTGACCCGCAGATCGTGCTCCCACATGGTCAGCACGCCGGTGAAAAACACGATACCGGTGAGCAGCAGCAGGGGCGCGGCAAACCCGTCCACGCCGTTTATATAGGAAATCCCCAGAGAAGGGGCCCACTGCAGGTGCTCGACAAACTGCATGCCGCCGAGCGCCCGGTCATAGGCCACAAACACATACACTGACAACCCCAGGGTGACGGCCGAACAGACCGCACTGACATACTTGACAGCCTGCTTTTTTTCTGCCGGCAGCAGCACCACGGCTGCCAGGCCGGCCAGGCAGACAAGCAGGATCAGGCTCAGTACCGGAAATTGCGCGCTGTGCAGTTGCATACGCCGGTTATCCCCAAATCAGCATGATGCAGGTGAGACCAAATACCACGGCAAACATGATCATCAAGCGGGCCTGGATCATCACCCGGTGTCCGCGGGCCAGCATCCGGCCGGATGCCACCGCCGCACCGGCCAGGCTGTGCACGAAACCGTCAATCACGCGGTTATCACTCTGTCGGCAGGCTTCTGCGGCGCCCCGGTCCAGAAGCCTGGATACGGCCCACCCCCAGATGTCATCAAGATACCAGCGCCGGGCAAACAATTGCGCCACAACCGGCACGCGCTCGACAAACCCGCTTCGCGATGCGTTTTTCCGGCCGAACTCAGCCCAGGCAAGGGCAATGGCAGCAAACACAAGGCCCAGGGAAAGCGGGGCCAGCCAGGCCGGTCCGTGGACCGCTTCATGCGCGGGCCCCCCGACCGCCAGCCAGTGCCGGACCGGTGCCGCCAGAAATCCAGCCACCAGGGTGGCAAAAGCCAGCAAAAGTACCGGCCAGGCCATGGCGTTGTAAGCATACCCAACGCCCCGTGCCGGGTCTTTTGCCCGGGTTTGCCCTTGCCCGGCCGGAAACACGAGGATAAACACCAGACGGAACGTGTAATAGGCGGTTAAAAACACCCCGGCCAGTCCCGCAATCAGCCAGGCCGGATTTTCCAGGTTTGCCAGGGTGGCCAGCACCGCTTCCTTGCTGGCAAACCCGGAAAACGGCCAGATACCCGCCAGGGCCGCGGCCCCCACAGCCATGCAGAGCATCGGGATCTTCAGGCCCCGGGCCCCGCCCTGCCCGACTGCGAACATGTCATTGCTGTGAAGAGCGTGAATCAACATCCCGGCGCACAAAAACAGCAGGGCCTTGAACCCCGCATGCGTGACCAGGTGGAACACGCCGGCAAAATACCCGCCTGCAGCCAGCGCCATGAGCATGAACCCAAGCTGGCTTATGGTGGAATAAGCCCACACCTGCTTGATATCCCGGCTGACCATGGCCATGGTCGCGGACATGAGCATGCTCACCGTGCCCACGGCCAGGAGAAACACCATGGCAGCATCCGACTGGCTGAAAAATGGAAACAGCCGGGCGACGAGAAATACGCCGGCGGCCACCATGGTGGCGGAATGCAGCAGCGCGCTGACCGGGGTGGGGCCTTCCATGGCGTCCGGAAGCCAGGTCATGAGCGGAAACTGGGCGCTTTTGCCGATCACGCCGCCGAAGATCAGTACGGCGGATACCGTGATCATCCCGGAAGAAAGCCCGGCTGCACCACTGTTTAACGCGGCAATGTCCATGACCCCGCCCCGCACCAGCAGCAGCAGGAGCCCGGCCAGAAAGGCCACGTCCCCCAGGCGGGTCATGACAAAGGCCTTTTTGCCGGCCCGGGACGCGGAAAATTTTTCAAACCAGAACCCGATGAGCAGATAAGAAGACAGGCCCACCAGCTCCCAGAAAATGTAGAGCTGCACCACGGTCGGGGCCAGCACCAGAAAAATCATGGCTCCGGCAAACAGCGACATAAAGGCAAAGTACCGGGCAAAACCGGGATCACCGGCCATGTATCCCAGGGAATACACCTGGACCAGCAGGCAAATCCCGCAGACCACGGCCAGCATCAACAGGCTCAGGCCGTCAAGATGGATCCCGGCGGAAATCACCGTATCGCCGGATATCATCCATGTCACTGCCGAGCGCAGGGGCACCTCCGTGTCAACGCAGCAGATCAGCAAATACAGGGCGCACACCATGGAGATGGCAACGGCTGCCAGCGACACCGCGGCCGCGGCCCCGGGCCTTTTGCGCAGCAGAAACAGGATCAGGCCGAATGCCGCAAACGGGGCTGCGGCTGCGGCCCAGCCGGCCCAAAGCCAGCTCTCGGATATCATGGATGCACCGGGCATATTCCCACCATCACGGATTTATCTTATCCTAAATTGAGCGATTTTCAAGTTTGCCGCAGATACAAGGAAGATGCAGACTCGCTATAGTCAACTATGCGAGGCTGTATCTGACGCAGTAGATGCGGTAAAATTGGAAATCCCGGAGGGTTTCAGATTTTTAAAATAGAAATGGATGTTATCCTTCTAAGGAACTTCAGAAAAAGTTCCTGTTATAGCTCGGTCCCGGGCGCGGCCCGGGGGAACACTTTCAAATAAATTGCTTTTAAAAATCTGAAACGCTCAATTCAGGCTTATTCCAGTTCGCATGCATCTGATTCAATGCACTCCGGGTCCAGGGTGCCGGTCTGCCGGTAAATACAGACGATCAGCGCCAGGCCCACCGATACCTCGGCCGCGGCCACTGCCAGGATGAACAGGGCCACGGCCTGGCCCTCGATTTGCTGCAAGTGGAGGCCCGCGCCCACAAAGGCCACGGCCGCGGCATTGAGCATGATTTCCAGGCCCAAAAGCAGCATGATCAGGTTGCGCCGGAGCACGGTACAGATCATGCCCGCCCAAAAAAGCAGTGCCGCCAGCAAGATCACGTGGGTATACGGTACGATCAATGCGCACCCCCTTTGCCGGACCGGCGCCCCGCACGGCTCAATCCCAGGTGAAGCACGCCGATAAGCGCCACGAGCAGGAGCAGGGACACGATTTCAATGCCCAGCCAGTGGCGTTCAAACAGGTATTGCCCGAAATCGGCCGGAGCCGCAACAGCCGCGGCCATGGCCGCCCCGGTGCCGGGCCCGGCATGCCGGATCAGCAGCAGGCATGCCGCCACATACACCGCGCTGAGCCCCCCGGCTCCCATGTAGTGCCAAAGCAGAAACCCGGAACCTTCAGGTGCGCGGATCCGGATCATCATGACCACGAACAAAAACAGCACCATGATGGCCCCGGCATAGATCACCACTTCCAGGATGCCCAGCAAAGGCGCACCCAGCAGGAAAAACAAAAGCGCGCTGGCCAGAAACGAGATCACCAGGAACAAGACCGCATGCACCATGTTTTTCCGGGTCACGGCCAGGGCCGTGGACAGGATCATCACCGCGGCGATCAGGTAAAAGAAAATGCTGTAAACACTCATGGCATATTGGTCCTGGTGTTGACCGGCGGATTTTCGCTGATATGGTCGCCCTTGCCCGCAAGACCGACGACCACGCCGGCGTGTTGATAAAAGTCATAATCCGGGTCCTTGCCGCAGAGATCCACCAGCAGGTCCTGCTTTTCAAAAACCATGTCCAGGATATCTCTTCTGATGTGTTCGAAATCCGGGGTCAACTGAATGGCCGAGGTCGGGCAGGCCTGTTCGCAAAGCCCGCAGTAAATGCATCTGCCGAAGTTGATCCGGAACCATGCAGCATACCGGCGGCCCTGGGAATCTTCTGCGGCCTGCATGGATATGCAGTTTACCGGGCAGACCCCGGAGCAAAGATAACAGGCCACGCACCGCTCCCGGCCTTCCGGATCCCGGGTGAGGATGATCCGGGCCCGGGAGCGTGCTGGCAGCGGCCGCTTGTATTCCGGGTAGGACTCGGTAACCGGCCGGACAAACAGGTGCCTGCCCGTGGTGTAGAATCCTGCGGCAATTGAGACGATGATGTCGATTACCGCCCGTATCATGCAACCCCTTCCTTTATTTCAAAGTGATCATACATCGTTGTTTTCTACAGGCAAATCTAACCACGAAGAACACGAAGAAAGAAATATCAAGATAGAAAATCTTCGTGTGTTCAGTTTTTTTCGCACTTGTTATCCTATTTTTTTAAGCCGCCACAAACGCGCCAGTAATGAGAATATTGACCAGGGCCAGCGGGATGAGCACCTTCCAGCCCAGGTTCATGAGCTGATCGTAGCGCAGGCGCGGCAGGGTGGCCCGCACCCAGATCATGAACAGCACCACAAAAACGATCTTGACCAGAAGCCACACGGGCGGCGGCAGAACCGGACCCCGCCATCCGCCCAGGAAAAACACCGCGACCAGGGCGCCCATGACCTGCATGTGCACGTACTCGCCCAAAAAAAACAGGCCGAAGCGCATGCCGCTGTATTCCGTGTGATATCCGGCACCCAGCTCGGTTTCCGCCTCGGGCAGATCAAACGGGATGCGCTTGGTTTCGGCCATGGCGCTGATCAGAAACACGCCAAAGGCCAGCGGCTGGACCAGGATAAACGGCAGCCCTGCCTGGGCGTTGACGATATCGACCAGGCTGAAGGATCCGGCCAGCATGACCACCGGCACAATGGACAGCCCCAGGGCCAGCTCGTAGCTGATCATCTGGGCCGCTCCCCGGATGCCCCCGAGCAGGGCGTACTTGGAATTCGAAGCCCATCCTCCCAGGGCCACCCCGTATACCCCAAGCGAGGACAGGGCAAACACGTAAAGCAGGCCCACGTTTATGTCCGTGATCACCATGGGAATTTCGCGGCCGCCTATGGTAAGCCTCGGCCCGAAGGGCACCACGGCAAACATCATAAGCGCGGTTGTGGCCACCACTGCCGGGGCAGCCAGAAATATCGCCCGGTCTGCGCCTTCCGGCACCAGGTCCTCTTTTAATAGCAGCTTGATCCCGTCTGCAACGGGCTGGAGAATGCCGTAAATTCCCGCCCGGTTGGGTCCATAGCGCACCTGGAAGCGGCCCAGCAGCTTGCGCTCCACCAGCACCAGGTATGCGGCCAGCACCATCACCGCGGTGAGCACGGCGGTGATCTTGGCCATCAATACCAGGTATCCGAGCAGCCAGATCCACATGGGTTATGCCTTTTCAATCCTTCGGATTTGATCTTCAGAAATAAAAATCCGTTTGCCGTCCGGCGCCGGCTGCCAGTCAATATCCGGATGCCGGTATACCACCAGCACGCCCTGGGCCATTGGATCGGAGATGCGCACATTCAGGGTGACCTCGATGTTTTCAAACCCCAGGCTCACCCGGTCGTCGTCTGCAATACCGAGTCTGTCCGCATCCGCACGGGCCATCCACACCGCCGGCAAGCCCGCCAGTTCCCGGAGGCACTGCGAGTGGCCCGACATGGGCTCACCGCCGAATATGGTGGGCGCAGGCAGCAATTCAAGGAATTGGTCGGGTTTTTTTTCCGGAATTTGCGCCTCATCTGGAATTGAGACTTTCCTGCCGGCAAACAGCCGAACCCCATCTGCCTCCATGTGCGCCAGATCAGCCAGTACCGCAAAATTGTCACGCATCCAGGCGGTCATCTGCGCATCTGTTTCCGGCGGCGCTTGACCGGAAAGACTAAAAGCGGCCGCCCATGCCGCGGGCATGTCCCGGCCCGGCACATCGGGTGAAAACGAGCGCGGCGGATGATCACCCAGGCCGGCGGCTGCAATCGGCAGGCCGCCCGTGTGTGCGGGCCGGACCTGCTGGGCCCGCCCCTCCTGGTTGACGTAAATGCCGCCGGCTTCAAATACGGTCAAGGACGGAATACCAATATCAGCGTTTTCAAACAGCGGCGTATCCAGAAAATCAACGCTCACAAGCAGGTCCAGCTTTTCCAGGGCCGTTGACAGCCGGGACCGGTCGGGAAAAACATGCCACAAATCGCTTTCAAACACTGCCAGGGCCCGGATTTGACCCGTCTCGATCCGGTCTGCCAGGTCTGCCGCACATGCATTGCTTTCATCCAGCAGCGCGGCGCCAAAAGAGTTGGCCTGCGGCATCGTGCAAAACAGGCCGGCCCTCTTGTCCGAGCCGCGCAAGCCAGCGACCAGATCCGCGGCCTGCATGACAATCCCGTCATCCGTGATCTCGGTGCCGCAGATCACAACCGGACGACGGCTGGCAGAAAGCCGCTCAGCCGCGGATGCCAGCGTTTCTTCCATCTCCTCGGCGCGGCACGCAAGATGTGCGAAATCAAACGGCCAGTCCAGGGGACGGGGGTCAATGGCGATGATCTCAGCCCCGGTGCGCTGTGCCTGGCGCATGGCCAGGGCCAGCATGGGCGCCTCGTTTACCGGGTCTGCACCGACTGCCAGGATCGCATCCGCGGTTTCGATCTCCCGCATGGAAAACGCGTTTTCCGGGCTAAGCGCGCGGACTGCGGCATCTGCCGCGGCCCCGGCAATCCAGGTATTCCTGAATACCGGGCCCTGCCATCCCGTTGTGTGGCACAGATGAACCAGGGCGGACAGGGTCTGCAGGCTGCTTCTGGCAGATCCGATTATGCCCACGGCCTCAGGGCCGTGCTCTTGGGTGATGCGCTGCAGGCGATCTCTGGCTTCCTCCACGGCCTGTTGCGCGGAAACGGTTTGTCCGTTAATTCGTCCGTTTCTGGGACGGCCGGGCCGGTCTGCATAATAAAACCCGTACCTGCCACGATCGCAGATGAAATCCCGGTTGACCTGTTGGCTGAAGCGCCCTTCCACGCGTACCACCTGCCTGTATCTGGCTGAAACCGTTGTACGGCAGCCCAGGCTGCAATGGATGCACACGCCCGGGGTGCGCTCGAAATCCCATCTCCGGCCCGTATATCGCGACGGCCTGTCCGTGTAAACGCCCGTGGGACAAATATCAATCAGATTGCCGGCAAACGGGCTTTCCAAAATTCCTTCGCGCAAACGGCCGAAGTATACCCGTCCGGCAATGCCGGTAACGCCCAAGTCGCTGTATCCGGAGTATTCCCGGTAAAACCGCACGCACCGGTAACACTGAATGCACCGGTTCATCTCGTGGTAAACTAATGGACCCAGATACTGGTCTGTATAGGTGCGTTTGCGGCCCTTAGACCGCCGGATGCCGTGCCCGCCGGCTACGGTTAAGTCCTGGAGCAGGCAGTGCCCGCCTTCATCGCATACCGGACAATCGTGGGGGTGGTTAAGCATGAGCCACTCTATCACGCTTCTGCGGAAATCCGCGGCCTCCGGGTCCGCGGTGGAAACTTTCATGCCGTCTTGCGCATCGATCATGCAGCTCATCTGCACCCCGTCCACCGGCCCTTCCTGAAACTTGACCGCGCATACCCGGCAGGCGCCCACCGCTCCCAGGGCATGGTGAAAACAGAATCTCGGGATGTAGATGCCCAGCTTTTCAGCGGCCTTGATGACCTTGGTGCCTTCCGGTACCTCGATTTCACGGTTGTCGATTATCAGCTTCGGCATAATGGCTATCCGGATGATAACTCAGAACCACAAAGGGCACGAAGAACACGAAGGGAAAATATAAGAAATAAGAAAAAACCTTCGTGCGCTTCGTGTGCTTCGTGGTGATCATTTCGTTGCCCCCGCAATTGGCCCCCGGGTTTCAAACGGACATCGTCGGGTTTCAATGTGCTCCCGGAGTTCGTCTTCAAAATACGTGATCAAACTTTCCACGGGTGCTGCCGCCCCCGGGGCAAATGCGCAGTACGCAAGCCCCATCTGCCCGGCCATCTCCCGGAGCATGGGCACGAATTCCGCCCTGCCCTGCCCGTTTTCAATGCGCCGGAGCAGATCGTGCATGTACGGCAGTCCCTCCCGGCACGGGGTGCACCAGCCGCAGGATTCCCGTGCAAAAAACGCAAGCAGGTTCACAGTGGCCCCCACCAGGCAGGCGGAATGGTCAAACACCATGACCGCGGCCGTGCCCAGGCGGAATCCGGCATCAGACAGCCCCTTGTATCCCATCTCCTGGTGATACATGGATTCGGGCATATATCCGGTGGAGGCCCCGCCGGGCAGGCATGCCTTGAACCTGCCATCACCCGCCATGCCGCCGGCATGGGTTTCGATAATCTCGGACAGGGCTGTTCCCATGGGCAGCTCGTAGCACCCGGGCCGCCGGACCCGGCCCGAGACGGAAAAAATCTTGGTGCCGGCCTCATCCGGGCCTGTTGCCAGGTTCCGGAACCACTCGGCCCCGTTTTGCACCACGTGGGGCACAAAGCACAGGGTTTCCACGTTCTGTACCACCGTGGGAAGCTGCCACAATCCTCTGACCGTGGGATAAGGCGGCGGCTTGCGCGGGTTGGGCCGTTTGCCTTCCAGGGCGTTTAACAAAGCCGTGCCCTCGCCGCAGATATAACGGCCGCCGCTTCTGTGGACCACGATGTCAAAATTAAACCCGGAACTGAAAATATTTTTTCCCAGCAAGCCGTGTTCCCGGGCCAGGGCGGCTTCCCGTTCCAGGATACGGGCGGCGTTTTCGTACTCCGGCCGGATGAATATGATGCCGTGTTCGGCGCGAACAGAAAACGCGGCCAGAAGCATCCCCTCGATGAGCAGGTGCGGGCTGGTATGGATCAGCACCCGGTCCTTGAACGTGCCCGGCTCCATTTCATCGGCGTTGCAGACCAGGTACCTCGGAAACGGCGCATCTTCAGCAACCGTGGAGAGCTTCACCCCCATGGGAAAGGCCGCACCCCCGCGCCCCAGCAGGCCGGCGGCTTCCAGCACCTCCTGCACATCAGCCGGGCGCCCGGTCTGCAGCATTTCTTCGGCGGCCGTATACCCGCCGGATGCCCGGTATTCGTCCAGGTCCAGAATGCGATCGGGTTTCCGGTTTTTCAGAAGTACCCGGGTTTCCATTTACGCCGGCTCCTCGTGTTCGAATCGGGCCAGGATGTCATCGATTCTCTCCCGACTCAGATGCCCGTAGACCTTCCTGTTGATCATCATGGCCGGGCTCCTGTCACAATACCCAAGGCAGCAGGCCGGCAGCAGGGTAAATCCGCCGTCCGGGGTGGTCTGACCCGGCGCAATGCCAAGTTTCCGGCAGATATAATCCATCAGGGATTCGGATCCGTCCAGCCAGCAGATTACGCTGTCGCAGATGTGAATCACGTTTTGCCCGACAGGCTCGCGGTATATAAAGGTATAAAACGTGGCGATTTCCTCGATCTCCACGGGATGCATTTTCAGCATGGCTGCGGCCGCCTCCAGGGCCGTATCAGAAAGATACCCTGCGGCCTCCTGAAAGGCCAGCATCACGTCCACGGCCAGTTCCTGCGGATGATCCGCGGCCGCGATCTGCTTTTCCAGTTCAGCTCGGATTTGTTCGGCCAGCATGGTGAAGCTCCTTTATCGATCCAGGTCCGGCAGGGTATAATCCGTTGAGCCCAGTACCGCCACCAGGTCGGCCAGGCTCTCGCCCCGGGTCATCTGCTCAAAGACCTGCACATTGGTAAAGCTCGGCCCGCGCACCCGCATGCGATAGGCCGCCCCAAGCCCGTCGCTGACAACATGATACCCCTGCTCGCCCCGGGGAATCTCGCAGGCCGCATACGACTCCCCCCGCGGCATCCGGGGGCCCCGGGTGACATTGACAAAATGATGGATCAGGCTTTCAATATCATTTAACATGTCTTTGCGCTCAGGCACGCAGTACCGGTAGTCTTTTGTAACGTACCTGCCTTCGGGCATGGCGTCCATGACCTGGCGGATAATTCGCAAGCTCTGGCGGCATTCCTCAATGCGCATCTTGTAGCGGGCCCAGTTGTCCCCGTCGGTGTGGGTGGGCACCTCAAAATCAAACTGCTCGTAGCCGGAATACGGCATTTTTTTGCGCAGATCCCAGTCCATGCCGCAGGCCCGGAGATTCGGCCCGGTCACCCCCCAGTCAATGGCTTGATCCCGGCGCAAAACCCCGAGCCCTTTTGTACGTGCCTTGAATATGGGATTTTTCAGGGTCAGCTTTTCAATGTCTTTCAGTGTTTTGGGCAGGCGCCGGAGCAAATCCCGGACCGCCGGCTTCCAGCCGGCAGGCATGTCCGCGGCCACGCCACCGGGCCGGAACCAGGACGGATGCAGGCGGGCCCCGGAAATCATTTCCACGATGTCCAGCACCATCTCACGGTCCCGGAAGGTGTAGAAATTCGGGGTCATCGCGCCCAGATCATGGGCCATGATCCCGAGGTAAGCCAGGTGGTTGCTGATGCGGAACAGCTCGGACATCAGTACCCGGATATGCCGGGCTCTTTCCGGCACCGCGATATCGGCCAGCTGCTCCACGGCCATGACATAGGGCAGATTGTTGGCCGCGCCGGCCATGTAATCCACCCGGTCGGTATAGGGAATGAACTGCAGCCAGGTCTGGCGTTCGCCCATTTTCTCAACGCCCCGGTGATGAAAGCCCACGTCCAGGTTCAGCCCGGCAATGGTTTCGCCCTCCAGGCGCACGATCAGGCGCAGCAAACCATGGGTTGCCGTATGATGGGGTCCGATGTTTAAAACCATGGCGCCTTCATCCGCATCCGGAGCGAAATATTCTTCCCCGGCCCGGGGCTGGCGAAAATAGGCGTCGCGGTACGTATACGAGTTCATTTCCTTGGCCCGGTCCGGGTGGGGCTTGCGAAGGGGATGGCCGGACCAGTCCGGCGGCATGATCAGGCGCCGCAAATCGGGATGCCCGGAAAACCGGATGCCGAACATGTCGTATATTTCCCGCTCGTACCAATTTGCAGCCGGCCAGATATCGCATATGGTGGCGGTCTCGGGATACTCGCCGAAAAGCGCGACCTTGATGCGCATGCGCATGGGCGGGTCAAAACACAGCAGGGTAAATACCAGGGTGAAATCCGGGTATTGGTCCCGGTTCCGCCGGGCGGACTCGTCAACTGCCGTGTAATCCTCCAGGCGCTCAAAGCGCGGGGCGGCTGTTTTTTTCAGGTAAAGCAGCACGTCGCGCACCCGGCTTTCCGGCACGTGCAGGGTCAGCATGTCAGCGGGAGTTTCCGCAGCCCGGATGCCATCGCCGAACCGGGAGCGCACCTGGGAGATGATGTCTTCGGCCGAATCCGGCAGGCGGATGCTTTGTGCCGGCGGGGTCCACATCAGGTCTGCCCGGCTGTCGAAGAACTCCGGCGGGGAAACCGAATCCCCCCGCACGGCAATGCCGTTCATGCCCGGCCCCCGGGTGTCCCTGGACTTGGTGTGCCCGTCTGCCAGAACCGGACCCGCAGACCCCTGGCTGCCGCCGCCCAGACCGAAAACTTGCCGGGCAGGCGTTTCCTCCCCGATTTTGCGCTGCAACTCGGTGATGCCGGCCAGCACGGCTTCGGGCCGCGGCGGGCAGCCCGGGATATAGACATCCACCGGCAGGATCTGATTGATGCCCTGCACCACGGAATAGACATCGTACATGCCGCCGGTATTGGCGCAAGACCCCATTGAGATGACCCACCTGGGTTCGGCCATCTGTTCAAACACGCGCAGGATCATTGGGGCGGCTTTTTTAAACACCGTGCCGGATATAATCAAAAGATCGGCCTGTCTGGGCGAAAGCCGCAGGACCTCGGCGCCGAACCGGGCCAGGTCGTATCTCGGGGTCAGCGCTGTGGATTCTTCCACGAAACAGCAGGACAGCCCGAAATACATGGGCCACAGGCTCCGGGAATGGGCCCAGTTGATTATGGGATCCAGCAGGCCGGCGCTCCGGCCTATTCGATCCTTGTTTTTCCGCCCCAATCCAGGCCTCCTTTGCGCCAGATGTAGACCAGGCCGCAAAACAGCACGAAAATAAAAAAGGCCATCTGCAGCCAGCCCTTCCAGCCAAGGGTTTGTGCCGCAGCGGCCCAGGAAAAGATAAAAGCCCCCTCCACGTCGAAAATCAGGAAAAACACGGCCACCAGAAAAAACGGTACCGGGTATCGCAGCCGGGCATTGCCTGTGGGAATAATGCCGCTTTCATAGGGATGCGGCTTTTCCGGATTGGATGTCTTATCCCCCAGCCGGGACGTGAGCACCAGCATCAGGCCCATCGTCACGAAGATTGCCAGAGTAAATGCGAACAGACCGAAAAGCCCGGGTTCCCAGGGCGACAGCGCAGCAATCGCATCGAGCGGTTCCATGTACATATCCTTGGCGCTTGGTGGTTTTTCAAATCATCGGTTCAACGCAGGATGCCACTGACTATAATACTAAGCATCGGGCTTTTGATTTGCCAACCGCAAGCAGCCCGGCTCAGGACGCATGCTTCATGGAAAGCTTTTCAAACATCGCCACCAGCCCGGCACCCAGGGTATAAATGGAATGAATGCTCAGGTTGTCCTCCACGCAGGTGTCAAAGAAGATCTGCAAATTGGACGCCATGCCTTCTTCTGCAGACCAGTAGCAAAACAGGATCGGCGCCCTGGGCAGCGGGTACAAGACCACCGCGATATCCGCATCAAAGCGGGTTTCCGTGCGCTTGCCGTCAAACACGTCGAGCATGTCGTCAAAAAAGTCCGTATACGTGTCTGCAATACGTTTTAAGGGTTTTTCGCAGCGCTGGACAAACAGGCCCACGCGTTCCCGGCCGCCCTTGAGCTCTCGCAGGGGAACCCACTGGCCGGTGGGTTTTGTACCCCTGGCATTGAGGATATAGTCAAACACCGGAACCGTGACCCACGGGTTGACATGAATCTCTGTATAAATCCGCCCGTCGGTGTCCACGGAAAAATCCTTACCCATGACCTTGACTGTGATCCGGCCTTTGGCATACCTGGCATCCAGGCGGCGGGCGGCTTCCTCCAGGTCTGTCTGCCGGATCTGTTCCCGGAGTTTTTCCACGGTTTCATTCACGTCGATTGCGGTATCCGCCTGCTGCTGATTTTCCTGTTCCCCCTGCCCTTCGTGGGCCGCAACCGTATCCGCATCCACGTACGGACAGTCTGAAAGGCTTCGCTGGCCCTTGAACACGGCTGCAGCAAATGCCATGCAGGTTTTTTCATTGCACTTGCGGCAATTGGACCCGTTTAACAGTTTGTAGATTTCCATGGGATTATTGATTTTTGCCATTGCTTCGGCTCCTTGCATGTTTTCGTTTTATTCTGAAAATATTATTCTGAAAATAATCGCTTTTTCTTCCGTAAACCGTCTTAATATAACCATTTCTGCAAAAAATGCATCCATAGATTACACCCTCGGCGTCCCGCCCTGGTCTAACCTCTCGACAATTTTTTCCTGTAGTTATAGGGAATTCGAACTTTTCAGGTTTCAAAGATAAATCACCCGGTTTGTGGCACATGAAGTCAGCTTGTGCGCATGAGGGGGTATGGGCCATTGCCCGCATACAAGCCTATGAGTTGACATGCCGCCAAATGACTGTCATATATAGTATCTATCTATTTATGACTTTTATCCAACAATGCTCCCGGAAATTATGGGCAGGAGAGATGCGATGCAAAAAAAGAAACACTGGATATACGGCCTGATCGCGGCCGCAGTGGTCATCGGCCTCGGGTATGTGGCCTTTTACTTTCTGTTTTTGGATTTCCTGGTGGATTACTGGTGGTTTGACTCGCTTGGCTACGGGGGATACTTTTTTCTGCGGCTTTCCTACAGGTACCTGGTATTTGCCGGGGTCACCCTGTTTTTCTTTTTGCTCTTCTTTTTGAATTTCTGGATCGCCTCGCGATTTCTGGGAAGCGGACTGCCGTCATCGGAGAAAAAGGACAAAAACCGTAAGCTGCAGTACCGGGAAGTGGCACGCCTGTTCCGCTCCGGTTCCATGAAGGTCTATGCCCCGCTTTCCCTGGTGCTTTCCATCTTCATTGCCCTGCCCTTGTTTGAAAAATGGGAAAGACTTTTGTTCTTCCTGTTCGGACCTGATGCCGGCATCTCAGACCCGGCCTTTGGCAATGATGTGAGTTTTTACCTGTTTTCCTATCCCATGCACATCCTGATCGAACAGCGCCTGGTAATCGCAGTGGCGATCGTAGTGGCTGCATCCGTTATTCTCTACCGGGTTGAACGGAGAATGCTGGCCAAAACCGATCGCTTTCTGCCCAAGGGGGCAAAGCTCCATCTCAACATACTCGCACTCGCGCTTACCGCCCTGGTGAGTTGGGGGCTTTTTCTGGAAAAATACGATCTGCTCTATTACGCGGAACACATGCCGCTGTTTTTCGGCCCGGGATTTACCCAGATGCATGTCACCCTGCCGCTGATATGGGCGTCTGTCATCCTCTGGATCGCAGCCGCCCTGGGCATTCTGTATTACCTGAATTTCCGGAAAAGGCTGGTCCCTGTAATCGCGCTGGTACTGGTTTTTGCAGGGGTATACGCACTTGGCACGACTTCGTTTCTGCCGCAGATGGTGCAGCAATACCTTGTGCTGCCCAACGAGATGTCCCGGGAAAAACCGTATATCGAAAACAGCGTCCAGGCCACGCTTTCGGCCTACAACCTTTCTGACGTGGAAATCCGGAATTTCCAGGTGGACCAGATTCCCTGGGGCGACACCACCCGGGCCATCCGCCAGAACATCCAGAATACGCCCGTATGGGACCGAAACCTGCTCGAGGACGTCTATGACCAGCTCCAGAACATTCGGCCCTATTACAATTTCACCGGCGTGGATGTGGACCGCTACGAAATCGGGGGGCAATACCAGCAGGTTAACCTGGCCGGCCGGGAAATCAACCTGGAAAGGCTGCCCGGAACCGGGGATAACTGGATCAACCGGCATCTGCAGTACACCCACGGCTACGGCGCGGTCATGACGCCCGCGGCCCAGAGCGGCGAGGAGCTGATGCAATGGTTTATCAAGGGCATTTCCCCGGCATCGGAATACGACTTCCGCATTTCCAATCCCAGGATATACTTCGGACTGGAGGACCTTGATTACGTGATCGCGCCCAATGACGCCAAGGAAATGGACTACCCGGACGGGGATTCGTTTGCCGGCAACGACTATTCGGGCAAAGGCGGGGTGGCCGCTGACTCCCTTTTCAGAAAGTTCCTGTTTTCCATATACTTTGAAGACCGAAACATCCTTTTTACCACCAAGACCAATAATGACAGCAAGATCCTGTTCCGACGCAATATCCGTGATGCCATTAACCACTTGACCCCGTATTTCAGGCTCGACCGTGATCCGTACCTGGTTGCCACCAAAGACGGCCTGTTCTGGATGCAGGACGCCTACACCCGATCCCGGTGGTATCCCAATGCCGCCCCTTATGACGGCAGGAAAAACTATATCCGCAATTCAGTCAAAATCGTGGTCGACGCCTACAACGGTACCGTGGATTACTATATGGCAGACCCGGACGATCCCGTCATCCGGGCTTATAACCGGATCTACCCCGGGCTGCTGCAACCCATGGACGAAATGCCCGGGCCGCTGAAATCCCATGTCCGCTATCCCAAGGACATTTTTGAAATCCAGACCGAAATTTATGCCCGGTACCACCAGCGGGATCCGAAAACATTTTACCAGGAAGAAGACCTCTGGGAATCGGCCCACCAGCGCCAGGAAGAAATCCGGGAAATCGGTTCCCAGTCCATGCGCGCCTATTACCTGACCCTGGATCTCATTGAAAAGGAAAAATCCGAATTTCTGCTCATCTCCCCCATGAGCCCCAAAAACCGCCCCAATCTGCGGTCCCTGGTAATTGCCGGATGCGACCCAACCCATTACGGGAAATTTTATGTCTACAGCTTTCCAAAGGGCAAGCAGGTATACGGTCCCTCCCAGATCAACGCCCTGATCGACCAGGACACGGTTATCGCCGAACAGCTTACCCTGTGGGATCAGGCGGGATCGGAGGTCAAACGGGGCCGGATGATTATTCTGCCTCTTGGAAACGCCGTCTTCTACATCCAGCCCGTTTATCTGAGCGCCGCCGGCGATTTGAAAATTCCCCAGCTCCAGCGCCTGATCGTCACCCAGGGAGACGTGGTAACCATGGCGCCGTCCCTGGAAAAAGCCTTTGACCAGATACAAAAACGAATCCTTGAAAAGCAGGCCCCGCCGGAGATCGGCACGCCTGCGGGTTCGCCCGAAAAAGATGCAGCCCGGCCGCAGGTCCCATCCGCGAAAAAAAATGACTCCCCAACAGCCGGCAAGGAAAACGATTAATGCGCACGGACCGGTGTGATGCGACGCGTCAATAAATACCTGATCGCCGGCATCGTGATCTTCTGCCTGGTGCTTGCCGGCCAGGCAGCCGGGCTGGTTGCCGCCCGTTACCTGGCCCCGCGGATTGAAAACGCGCTTGGCAGGCGCCTGGATGCAAATGTTGAAATCCGGGGCCTGGATTTCAAATGGATCACGGGTGTGCATATGGAAGGCCTTGTCATAAAACCCGAGACCGGGGGCAAGTGCCGGGCAGACGACATCCGACTTAACGGCGTTGCGGTAAAATATGCCTTCTTCTCCCTGTTTTACGGAAATTTCCGCATAACCCGCATTGCTGTGCAAAACGCGGAAGCCTGCGTGGATCGCGCGCTGGTAAACCGGCTGCTCTCTGGTGATTTTTCCCGCTCCGCCGCAGGCGGGATACCCGGCATTGAAATCCAGAGCGGAACCATCCGGGTACTTCATCCGATCATGGATAAACCGCTGCAGTTTTATAATCTCAGTGCCTCCGGCCGGCCCGGCGGGCCGCTGCAGATCAAGGGTCGGGCCTCCTTTGATAACGGCAAAAACAACATACACATCAACCTTTCCGCCGCCCGGTCCGGAATTGACGCCGAAATGTGGGTAAAGCGCTTTAACACGGCCTCCCTGCCGAATTTCCAGCTCCCCACCCGCAGCCTGGACCCGTCTGCAATGAAACTGGAAAAAGGTGTGAGCGGAAGCGTCTCCGCCCGTTTTTCCCCGAAAACCGGCATGGTCACCATTGAAAACGGTCAACTCGACGCACCGGCCGGCAGCCTTGAGATCTTTTCCGGCGGCATCTCCGCGGACAGCCGGGGCATCCAACGGGCCTGGATCCGCGCCGGGGCCCGCGGCATGGATTTGGTGCATCTAAATACACTCAGCAAACAGGTGATTACAGCTGACCGGTTTCAAACCGATCTCCGGGCGGGAAGATTTCAGACCAACATTCATGCCCGCTGGTGTCGGGAAACCGGGCTGGATTACGAAGCAAGCGTGTCTGTCCACAATGGTGCGGCATCTTTCACCCAACAGGATATCACCATCCGGGGAATCGAGGCGGATGTTGAAATTTTTTCCCCGGGGCGCATGATCATCGAGAAATGCAGGGGGCGGGTTTCCGACGGCAGGGTGGATTTATCCGGCGCACTGGATTTTTCCGGACATGAAATCAAACAATACCGCCTGGCAATTGAGCTGCACGAAATCCCCGGGGATCAAAACCTGCAGCCGCTCATGCACCCCGGCGTCTGGGAGGTAATTGATGAAATGCAGATTCAGCAGGCCTTGTTAAACGGCCGGATCCGGCTTGCACCGGGTGAAATCGGGGTGAACCTGCAGGTCAAAGGGCAATCCG
The DNA here is from genome assembly GCA_021737225.1 of Desulfobacteraceae bacterium. Classification (GTDB taxonomy): domain Bacteria; phylum Desulfobacterota; class Desulfobacteria; order Desulfobacterales; family Desulfosalsimonadaceae; genus Desulfosalsimonas. The sequence continues at coordinate 7,657 of JAIPEJ010000009.1, read as the reverse complement.
CCCATATGCCGAATCTGCCGTTTAAACTGGGGCGTCCGTCGACCCGGATCAAGTGGCATTCGGGTACGATAAAAGTATTGTTCAACGATTTCAAAGCATTTATCCAGGGCAGTCCCATCTCCGGCCAGGCCGAGCTTAGCCTTGGCAAACCCCTGAGCGCGGACTTCACCCTTTTTGGCCAGTACCTGCCGATTACCCCGGAAATCCGGCAGTGGATGAGCCTGGAAAAAACCCCGTGGCAGATCAACGGCAGCTATGACATCGAGATCCGTGGCCGCAACTGGGAGCTCAAGGAAACCTCCATTGCTGAAGCCCTTCAAAATCTCAGGGTACAGGCGGATCTGCGGGATGTCTCCCTGACCCACTCCCGCATCGGCCGGGTGGCAGAAGACTGGTACGGGCATCTTGGCCTGCATGACGGACAGGTGCGCCTGACTGACTTTACCGGTGAGATTTTCGGTGTCAGCTTCCGCGGAAGCGGCGGCATTCCGGTTGACAGTCCGGAGGAAACTCACTTGAACCTTGAATCCCAGGCGATCACATTGGAAGAAAGCCTTTATCAACGGCTGCCCTTTGGCCGATATCTGCAAAAGGCCGGACTGAAAGGGCAATGCGAACTCAAGGCGGAACTGCGGACATCCGGCAAGGAGAAACTCCCCACAAAAGGAAATATTGCCGCTGTCATCCACCAGTTTGAAACCGCGGCCGGCAATATCCGTGCAGGCGGCGCCGGCACCGCCCGGATTCGGTTTTCCGGGCTCGACCGCGAGGATCTCATCCTGGCGGGGAACCTGAATTTACATGAAGGATTTTTAAACAGATTCGAGGTAAACCGGCTTTCCGCGGATTTCCGCTACCAGGACGGCATTGTCCGGATCCCGGATATGCAGATCGGGGCTTACGGGGGCACGATCCGCTTTGCCGATGCGTCTGTCAACACCTCGGAACGCACCTGGCAGACCCGCATTTCCCCTTCCCACATGGACCTGGAAAGCATTGTGGCCGCTTTTGGAATCACCGGCCGGAAAACCCCTTCCGGAAGCCTGCGCGGAGAAATCGAACTCAGCGGCAAAGGGCGGAACCCGGAGGCGGTCAAAGGCGGCGGGAAACTCAAAATCAGCCGGGGGATGCTGTATCATTTTCCGATCATGACCTCGGTATTTAGCGTGCTGGATCTGCAGATCCCGCGACAAAGCCCGATCACGGATGCCTATGTGGATTTCGGCGTCCAAGACGGCAGCCTGCGGCTAAACGATGTGCTGCTTTCCGGCGGCACAGTGCCCATGCACATGAGTGGCACCGTGGGTTTGAAAAACGACACGGCGTTTGAACAACAGAAAATCGACCTGCTGGTAACCACCGCCAAAAGCAACGGACTGCTGGATCGGATTCCGCTGGTGAACTGGGTGAAGCACTACACCCTGGATGTGTTCCGCAGGCTGATCATGCAGGTAACCATCAAAGGCAGGCTCGGGGATTACGAGGTCAACCGGCTGACCAGTCCGGTCACTGATCCGATTGAGCAAATGTGGTCTTTGATGAAAAAGCTCGCTCCGGAGCCGCCGGAACAATAGGAAGTCCGGCCCCGGTTTACGGCATATCGTCATAATCCTTGCGCACCAGCACCTCCCTGGGCTTCACTCCGTCTGAAGGACCGACCACGCCTTCTTTTTCCATGGTTTCGATTATTCTTGCCGCCCGGTTGTACCCGATCCGCAAATGCCGCTGCACCATGGAAATCGATGCCTGTCCGGTCTTGGCAATCAGGGCCACGGCTTCGTCATAGCGATCATCATGATCTTCTTCCCCCCTGCCCTCCTTGTCCGGTTCGGGCGCCTCGATCACCTGGTCATCGTATTCGGGCGTTTTCTGGGATTTTAAAAACTCAATGATTTTGCCCACCTCGTCATCCGAGACATAGGCCCCGTGGATGCGCTGCAGCTTGGCCGTTCCCGGGGGCAGAAAAAGCATGTCCCCGTCCCCCAGAAGCGCCTCAGCCCCGTTGGTATCAATTATGGTCCGGGAATCGATCTTGGAGGATACCTGGAATGACAGCCGTGTCGGGAAATTGGCCTTGATCAGGCCGGTGAGCACGTCCACAGAGGGCCGCTGGGTGGCAAGAATCAGGTGGATGCCTGCAGCCCGGGCCATCTGGGCAAGGCGCGTCAGGCTAACCTCCACGTCCCGGGAAGCCACCATCATCAAATCTGCCAGCTCATCAACAATTACCACCACGTAAGGCAGCTTTTCCGGGGGCGGCGCATCTTCATCTTCGGCAGGCTTTTCCTTTTCAACCTTTGCATTGTACTGCTTGACATTCCTGACCCGTTTTTCCGAGAGCAGCTTGTATCGCCGCTCCATTTCACGTACTGCCCAGAACAGGGCGTTGGTGGCCTTTTTCATGTCCGTGACCACAGGTGCGATCAAATGCGGGATGCCGTCGTACTCGGAAAGCTCGATCCGCTTAGGATCGATCATGATCAGTTTGACTTCCTCCGGAGTGGCCTTATACAGGATACTGGTGATCATGGTATTCAAGGCCACGCTTTTGCCGGTCCCGGTTGCACCGGCTATCAAAAGATGGGGCATGGTCTGCAGATCGGCCACGACCGGATACCCCACGATGTCTTTTCCCAGTGCAATGGTGAGCTTGGAATCCGACTTCTGAAATACCCGGGAGCCCACGATCTCCTTGAAGCCCACGAGTTCGCGTTTCTTGTTGGGAATTTCAATGCCGATGACGGCCTTGCCCGGAATCGGGGCAATGATGCGCACGCTCAGGGCCTTTAAGGCCAGGGCCAGATCATCTGAGAGGTTGACGATCTTGTTGATCTTCACCCCCGGAGCAGGGGCGAATTCATACCGGGTAATCACCGGCCCGGGCAGCACCTCGGTGACATTTCCCTGCACCCCGAAATCCTGGAGTTTTTTCTCCAGCAGCCCGGACTGCTCCTGCAGATATTCATGATCAATATCGCCGGCCACCTTTTCCGTCTCTTCCAGAAAACTCAGAGACGGCAACTGAAAGCCTTCCTGGAGCTTCATGGAATCAAAAACTTGCTGCTTGGGCGCCGCGGCGGATACAGACCGGGGGGCCGGATTCTGGATCTTGACCTGGGCGGATGCAGCAGAACTTGCCTGTTTTTCAGTCGGGTTATCCGGCAGGCCGCCGGACTTCCCGGAATTTGAGGGTTTTTCGGGTTTCCCCGTTTTTTCGGTCCGGAGCCGAGGTTTCGGCAAGCGCGGCAGACGCAAACTACCGAAATACTGAAGGCAGCGCCTGAGCCATCCGCTGATGCGCAAGATTCCGAGTTTTGCAAGCCGTGCGCCGTTTCTGCCCGCAGCGACAAGAGAGATCCCTGTGGTCAGGATGAAGCCGATGGCAAGGATCAACAACAGGATGACCAGTGCTCCCGTCGGGTTCGCATACCGCAGAAAAATCGCCATCACGGGCTGGCCCAGCATACCGCCGGCAGCATACGGCGTATTGAAAATCACGTAGCTGTCCTGATAAAGAGCAGCCAGCGCGCCGCTGCCGACCACCAGCAAGATGCCGCCTGAAGCTGCCAGCCACGGAGAAACCCGGCTCCCGTACGTATAAAAACGGATACAGGTCAAAAAAAGCAAAACCGGAACCCAGAATGCCCCGATTCCAAAAAGACCCACAAGCAGGCCTGACAGATAAGCACCCGCCAGTCCGAAATAATTCTGCACAAGACCGGAGTCCACGGCGTGGTGCAAAGACGGGTCCGCCGGACTGTAGGTCAGCAGGCTCACTGCGGAAAACACCACCAGAAAAAAGATCAGTATCCCTGCAATTTCCCTTTGTATTGTCATATCCGCCTGTTTATCTGAGAAAGTTGCATGCCTGGTACTACACATCCAGGATAAAGGGCAGAATCACCGGCCGGCGCCGCATGGTAAAATTAAAATACTCCCGCAGGGCCCCGGGCAGCCGACGCCGGATCACTTCGGCCGGATGCGGCAGTTCCACGGCTTCCTCCACGATTTCCAGCACAACGCATTTGGCGTCTTCAATGATATGGCCGGTTTCGGTTTCAAACACAAAGCCCTTGGACAGGATCTCCGGACCGTACACGACAAACCCGGTTTCCTCGTCAATGGCCATGGTGACAGCCACCATGCCCTCTTCTGAAAGCAGCCGCCGCTCCTTTAACACGGACCGTCCAACATCGCCAATGCCTTTACCGTCAACCAGCACCCGGCTGGTGGGGATACGCTCGGATATCCGACCGCCCTGTTCTCCGAATACGATCTTGTCCCCGTTTTCCGCAAGCATCACCCGGTCCCGGGCAATACCGGATTCGGCGGCCAACTGGGCGTGATGATACAAATGCCGATACTCGCCGTGAATGGGAATGAAATATCCGGGCCGGGTCAGGTCGATCATCATCTTGAGCTCATCGCGAAAGGCATGCCCGGATACGTGTATTTCCGAAATTTTTTCGTAGATCACGTTGGCGCCCTTGCGGAAAAGGTTGTTGATAATCTTGGCAATCGCCTTTTCGTTGCCCGGAATGAACTTGGAGGAAAGCACCACGGTATCGCCCGGCTTGGTTTTTATCTGTTTGTGCGAGCCCGTGGACATGCGGGCAAGCGCTGACATGGGCTCCCCCTGGCTGCCGGTGGTAAGTATAATCAGCTCTTCATCCGGGTATTGATCCACATCTTCTATTGAAATTTCCATGTGTTCCGGAATCTGCAGCAGGTTCATCTGCTTGGCGATTTTTACGCTGAGTTCAATGCTGCGGCCGTTGAACATAATCTTCCGGCTGCCGGTCTTGATGATGTTGACGATCTGCTGGATGCGGGAGATATTGGAGGCAAACAGGGCCACAATAACCCGTCCGGGACTGTTGACGATAATTTTTTCCAGGCTCTGGCGCACGCGTGCATCCGAGGGGGTGCGTCCCTCGCGCTCCACGTTTGTGGAATCCGACATCAGCGCAAGCACCCCCCGCTGCCCGCACCTGGCAAAGGCATCCACATCGGTTTCCAGGCCGGCAATGGTGGAATCGGAAATCTTGAAATCCCCCGTATGCACGATCAGCCCGTAGGGTGTGTCAATGGCCAGGCCCACTCCGTCGACAACGCTGTGATTAACCCGGATGAATTCAAAGGAAAACGGGGAGACGGAAATGCGCTGGCCGGCACGCACTACGTTGAGCGAGGCAGTTGCCAGCAGGCCGTGTTCTTCAAGCTTGTGGCGGACCACGCCGAGTGTAAAGGGTGTGCCGTAAACCGGCAGATTGACTTCCCGGAGCAGATACGGAAGGGCCCCGATATGATCCTCGTGTGCATGGGTCAGCACCAGGGCGCGAAGCCGGGCTTTGTTTCGCAGAATATAGCCCATGTCAGGGATCACATAATCCACGCCCAGCATGTAGTCCTCCGGAAACATCAGCCCAGCGTCAATGACCACGATCGTGTCCCCGTATTCCAGGGCCATCATGTTCAGGCCGATTTCGCCCAGCCCGCCCAGGGGAATAATTTTCAGCATGGTTGAATGCATCCGCTACCACCGAAAAGTCCGAAATTCGGATGTAAAAATCCGAAACAAATACAAATTTGACGAATCCGGAAATGCCAAAACCGCAGTATATAATTCCGAGTTAGTGCCCATCCAGAAATCAGATAATTTGTTCAAGTTCAAGGAAGGCGAAAATTTTAACCGCAGGAATACTCAAAGTATTTTGAGGATTAAAATTTGAGCCTGACGCAGAAATTGGGCAAATTAGCCATTTCTGGATGGGCACGAGTTATACAGTAATGTCCAGCTCCCGGAAAATCCCGTCAATCAATGCCATAAACCAGCGCTGCTGTGCGTCATTGGCATAAGCCATGCAATCGCAGTGCATCTGGTTGTGGGTTCGGACAAGAAATTCGCCGACCAGGGCCCCGGGCTTGAGCTGCAGGGCGAAATACAGAGGATGGCAGTCCTCGTGGGAAGCCTGCAGGGTGGTGTAGAATTCCGGATCCAGCGGAACCCAGTACACCCGGTCGAGCACGGCCGGTCCGAACCGCTCGTTTAAGCAAGTCTCCAGCTTTTTTTGATCCTGCTCGCTGAGTTCATCAATAACATATTGTTTCATTTTGGCATCTCTATCACATTCACCACCGATGCGCAAGCACCGGATGTTTTGTACCTGTCTCGTGTTTAATCAACTTGGTTTTCATGCCCGTGCCGCCGCCAAAACCGCCTACGGCCCCGTTGGTGCGGATCACCCGGTGACAGGGGATGAGCAGCGGCCAGGGATTGGCGGCCAGGGCATTGCCCACGAATCGAGCCGCGGCGGGTTTACCCATGTCCGCGGCAATATCCCTGTAGGTACGAACCCGGCCGTACGGAATCTCAGCGGTGAGGCGCAGCACCTGCCGCTGCAGTGGGGTCAGGTGATCCTGGCAAAGCCACTGCCATGGCGTTTCAAGGGGCTTTCCGAGTTCAAGGTATGCCCGGATCATCTGATCGAGTATCCGGATCTCCGGCAGCGGCTGTTCATTGGTAAGCTGCAGGCTGTCTGATTGCATGCCCGGTTCGTGTGCCTCCGGCTGATACGTGCCGGGCAGCCAGATACGCCTGACCCGGAACGGGTCCGGCAAAATATCGGCCAGAATTGTTCCGATCCACGTATGCATGCTGTACATAGCGGCACCTTTCATCCGAATACTTCAGTCAAAACCTCAATGCAAGCACGAAGAATACGGCAGACATGCCGGGAAATCATATAAACGCGATTTCTTCGCGGTGACGTTATGGATGGATTTTTTTATCCTGCAGGGATCAGCTTCCCGCGGCTTTGGCGTGATGTGCACGTTGCCGGAGGGCTTTACAAGACGGCAAGACCCCGGCCATAAGTCATGGCCGGGGCAAGGATCTCCGGTATGCGGACTAGGTCTCTTCCACTGTAATCGCGCCGGGTTCGCAAACCTCGATGCAGCTTTCACATCCCAGGCACTCCTCGGCATTGACCGGAACGGACTTGCCGTCCTGGATTTCAAAAACCTCCACCGGGCAGACCTCCACACATTCCTCGCAGCCTTCACATTTCTCTGCGTCAACAATCGGATTAAAAGCCATTTTTCGTCTCCTTTCTCAATTTCCATATGGATTATAGTATATCAATGGGCTGTTCATTTCGGCGCCGATGCAACAAGATTTTTCCAATATACCAATTGTTGGGCCGAGTCAAGGGGCCTGCTCAGATTTTTCCGGCAACTACCCGATTTGCTGCAGAAGCGCGATAATCCGGTTCCGGCTGCCGAGTTCATAGAAATCCGCTTTGAAGCCGTCATCAGGCCCGCCGGGCTTGCCAGACATAATCTGCAGCCCTTCGGGCGGATCATCCATTTTCCTCAGGGTTTCATCTTCCTCGGCCACGGCTTCCATGACAGACTGACTATGCGTGACAAAAAGGCGCGGCGGATCGGAATCGGCTGCCATCAGGGTATGCCACGCCCGCAGGCGGGATTCGGTCATGTAGGCGCCCGGATCCTTCACCGGGTTTCTTGACGCACCCGCATGGCTTGCGGAAAAACGGTCCGATTGCTCGGGACCGCCCCGGATCCGGAAAAACATTTCCTGTTCTGCCCGGTCCGTGGCTGCAAGTTCGCTTTGAAGCTCGGCGGTCTGCCGGTC
>JAIPEJ010000008.1 GCA_021737225.1 Desulfobacteraceae bacterium | reverse complement strand
GAATCCTACATGGACGGCTGGTGGGACTGCCCGGCGCTGGACCAGTTTTTCGACCGGGTGTTCCGGGCCGATCTGCAGCAGTACTTCAAGGACAACTGGAAGGCCACGCTTCACCTGCTCAAGGCGAAATTGCTCAACCTTCAGAAAAATCAGCGGGCCTACAAGGTGGGCCAGCAGCACTATGATGTAGGCAACGACCTGTACCGGGACATGCTTGATTCCCGCATGGCATACACCTGCGGGTACTGGGGCGGCGGTGCCTGCGACCTGGATGAGGCCCAGGAGGCCAAGCTGGATCTGGTATGCCGGAAAATCGAGCTTGAACCCGGCATGAAGGTGCTGGACCTGGGCTGCGGCTGGGGGTGCTTTGCCAAGTATGCAGCGGAGAAATACGGCGCGGAAGTCACTGGCGTTACAGTTTCCCAGGAGCAGGTGGATCTGGGGAACAAGATGTGCGAGGGCCTGCCGGTCAATATTTACCTGGACGACTACAGAAACGCAACCGGCAAGTACGACCGGGTGGTGTCCATCGGTATTATGGAGCACGTGGGTTACAAAAACCACCGCACCTACATGGAAGAGGCAGACCAGTGCCTGAAAGACGACGGCATCGCCCTGATCCACACGATCGGCGGCAACGTGAGCACCACCACCAGCAATCCCTGGACCACCACCTACATCTTTCCCAACAGCATGCTGCCTTCCATCTCCCAGCTCGGCGCGGCCATGGAAGGCATCTTTGTCATGGAAGACTGGCACAACTTCGGCCCGGATTACGACAAGACCCTGATGGTCTGGAACGACAACTTTGAAAAATCCTGGCCCAAGTACCGGGAAAGCTACGGCGAACGCTTCTACCGGATGTGGAGATTCTACCTGCTCAGCTCGGCCGCGGCCTTCCGCTCCAGGTCGATCCAGCTGTGGCAGATCGTGATGACCAAACCGGGACGGGCCCAGCCCGACTGCCGGCTCACGTGAATTTCTCATGAAAACCGCAACCGTCATTATCGTGGGCGGCGGACCGGCCGGCGCCACTTGCGCCCGGGAGCTTGCAAGGCACGGCACGGATGTGCTGATCCTGGACAAGGCGGAATTTCCGCGAACCAAGCTTTGCGCCGGCTGGATCACGCCCCGGGTGCTGGCAGACCTCGAACTCGCCCCGGCCGATTACCCCCACCGACTGCTGACCTACCGGCGGATCGTGTTTTATATCAAGGGCGTGCCCGTGCCCGTACCCACCCACCAGTATTCCATCCGGCGCTTTGAATTCGACGATTTCCTGTTAAAACGCGCCGGGGTGCCCGTAGACCGCCACCGCGTCAAAAAGATCCGCAGGGCCGGCAGCAAGTACATCATTGATGATGCATACCAGTGCACCTACCTGGTGGGTGCGGGCGGCACGCACTGCCCGGTTTACAAGTCGCTTTTTTCGGAAATCCACCCCCGGGATCCCGGACGCTGCATTGCCACGGCCGAAAAGGAATTTGCCTGGCAATGGCAGGACCCCCAGTGCCGCTTGTGGTTTTTCGACCGCGGCCTTCCGGGCTATGCCTGGTACGTCCCCAAGCAAAACGGTTATCTCAACGTGGGCATCGGCGGCAAGCTTTCCTCCCTGAAAAAGCGGGGCGAAACCATCAACACCCACTGGAGGCGCTTTGCCGGCAAGCTCGCGCGAAAGGGCCTGACCGAGACCCGCGGGCTTGCGCCAAAGGGACACATCTACTACCTTCGGGGCCGATCCGATGCTGTCTGCCGCGAAAACGCGTTTATCCTCGGCGATGCAGCGGGGCTTGCCACCCGGGATATGGGCGAAGGCATCGGCCCGGCCATTGAAAGCGCCAGGCTGGCGGCCCGGGCCATTATTACCGGCAACCCCTATTCCGCCCAATCCGTCACCCAGTGGAGCACCCCGCAAATCCTTGCAGGACGGTTTACCACGCGCAAGTCTTGAACCAGAAGCTGCAACGAAATGAAAGCAGATGCCTATGCGGGTCTTATCCCACCTTTTTGAAAAAAACCGGAAATGGGCCGAACGGATCAGGTGCGCGGATCCCGGTTTCTTCGCCCGCCTGGCAAAGCAGCAGGCCCCGCAATATCTATGGATCGGCTGTTCGGACAGCCGGGTGCCGGCAAATCAGATTATAGACATGCCCCCGGGGGAAGTTTTTGTACACCGAAACATCGCCAACCTTGTGATCCACACGGATGTCAACTGCATGTCTGTGATCCAGTACGCAGTGGAAGTATTAAAAGTAAAGCATATTATAGTATGCGGCCATTACGGATGCGGCGGCATCAAGGCGGCCCTGGCCGGCGACGGTCATGGATTGATCAGTAACTGGTTGGAAAACGTCAAAGATATCCACAGCCGGCACCGGGACAAAATTGATGCATGCCGTGATGAAAATGAAAAGCACGATCTGCTCTGTGAACTCAATGTTATTGAACAGGCCATCAGCGTATCGCGCACTCCCATGGTTTGCCAGGCCTGGCAATCCGGCCGGGAACTGGCTGTGCACGGCTGGATATACCGGATTGAAGACGGCATATTAAATGACCTGGATATATGCATCACCGGTCCGGAGGAAATCCGCGCTGTCCCGGATTCCGGATACTCATCTGAAAAAAGATGATTTCCGACAGCCGTCGGGCCGATGCTTTCCGCTGCAAAGCACTTTTTCCATTTTCCATATGCACCAACCGCAGTTATATTAAAAAGATAAAAAGTCGGGCTTGCCGATAAACCCTGCCGGTTTGACTGCCACCACCGGATAAACAGGTGTTTAACCGGGTGCATCGCAACCATTTACTTAAATTGGTATTTAAAAACAGGAGGAAGCCATGAATGACTTCACAGTAAGCGGCATGGAACAAATGCTTGCCAGGCTCATAGACATAGGGACGGTCTTCGGGATAAAACTGCTGGCCGCCATCGTGGTCCTTGTTCTGGGCCGGTGGGTGGCCATTTTATTGCGCAATTTCATTGAAAAATCCATGCGGCGAAGCGACGTGGATGAAACCCTGATTTCGTTTACCGCCAACCTTGCCTACATCGCTTTGTTTGCCTTTGTCATTATTGCGGCCCTTGCCCAGTTGGGCATTCAGACCACTTCCTTTATCGCCCTGCTGGGCGCCGCCGGCCTGGCCATCGGCCTGGCCCTGCAGGGCTCGCTTGCCAATTTCGCGGCCGGAGTGCTCATGCTTCTTTTCCGGCCATTCAAGGTAAACGATTATATAGAGGGCGGGGGCACGGCCGGCACGGTCAGGGAAATTGAGATTTTTAACACCATTTTGCTCACCCCGGACAACAAGACCGTGATCGTGCCCAATGCAAAGATGACCGGCGACAAGATCGTCAATTACGCCAAGCAGGGCACCCGCCGGGTGGATATGGTATTTGGCATTGCCTATGATTCCGATATTGACAAGGCCAAGCAGATTCTGTGGGATCTGCTGAAAAACGACAGCCGCATACTGCCCGAACCCGAGCCCATGGTGGTGGTGCTGGAACTGGCAGACAGCAGCGTTAACATCGCCTGCCGGCCCTGGGTCAATGCCGGGGACTACTGGACTTTCTATTTTGAAATGACAGAAGCCGTCAAAAAGCAGTTTGACGCAAACGGCATCTCAATTCCCTTTCCGCAAAGGGATGTGCACCTGTACCAGAATTAACGCGAGCAGGGTAAATTTGTTATGACCGGAAAAGAAACAAAGCCGACAGCCCTGGTCACCGGCGGCGCCCAGGGCATCGGCCGGGCGATCGCGGAGCAGTTTTTGGCAGACGGCATGAACGTGCTGATTGCGGACTGCGACAGCCAGGCCTGCGAGGAGACAGCAGCTGAACTGGGAAAAGACGAGAATCCGGCCGCGGTGCGCTGTGATGTATCAGATGAAGGCGATGTCAAAACCGCGGTTTCAGAAACCATCCGGCGATTTGCCAGGCTTGACGTGCTGGTCTGTAACGCGGGAATAAGCGGTTATTTCGGTGTGCCGGTCACGGAGTTGAGCCTGGAGCAGTGGCAACGCGTAATCTGCGTGAATTTAACCGGCTGCTTTCTGTTTGCCAGACACGCGGTGCCGTATCTGGAAAAAACCGGCGGCTGCATCATCAATATTGCCTCCACCCGGGCCCTGCAGTCAGAACCCCACACCGAAGCCTACGCCGCATCCAAGGGCGGCATTGTCGCGCTCACCCACGCCCTTGCCGTCAGCTTGGGTCCGCGGGTCCGTGTGAACTGCATCAGTCCGGGCTGGATTGAAACCGCAGCGTGGCAGAAAAAGAGCAAACGCGAAGACCCCCGGCTCACCAAAGCAGACCATGCACAGCACCCGGCGGGCCGGGTGGGCGATCCGCGCGATGTGGCCGGGCTTGCATCCTGGCTGGCATCAGACCGGGCCGGATTTATCACCGGACAGAACTTCGTGACAGACGGCGGCATGACCCGGAAAATGATTTACGCGGAATAAGATTCCGGAAAAAATATTTGTTTTCAAGGAGGCCTCATGGTTCGCATCGGATGCTGCGGATTTGCAAAAGCACAGGACAAGTACTTCGCCGCTTTCCATGCGCTCGAGGTGCAGAAAACCTTTTACCAGCCGCCCAAGACGGCAACGCTTGCGCGGTGGCGGCACAACGCACCCGAAAACTTCGAGTTCACGGTCAAGGCCTGGCAGTTGATAACGCACAGATCGGCCAGCCCGACCTACCGCAGGGTGAAAACGCCTTTGTCCGAGCAGGAAAAGTCCCAGGCCGGGGATTTCCAGCTAAATGCGCTCACCCGGCAGGCCTGGGAAAAGACCCTTGCCTGCGCCCGGGCCCTGCACGCAGACAAGATCCTGTTTCAATGCCCGGCCTCCTTTCAGCCCACGGATGAGAACATGGAACGGGTGGCCCGGTTCTTCCGGGCCATTGACACCGGAGGGTGCATCCTGCTGTTCGAACCCCTCGGCAAATGGCAGGATACAGACATTGACCAGGTCTGCCGGATATCCGGATTGTACCACGCGGTCGATCCCTTTAAACAGCTTCCGGTCACCAGCGGTATCCGCTACTACCGGCTGCACGGGATTTCCGGTTATGATCACCGATACACCGCAGAAGAACTCAAACAGCTCCGGTCCATGTTAAGCACTCAGAATCCCAATTACTGCTTCTTCAACAACGTGTCCATGTTTTACGATGCGGCCGCGTTTCAACAGTTAATCGGAAAAGACCTCTTGTAACAAAAAATGGCGCACCGAAATCAATGGCTTCCCATCCTCGGCCTGGTCATGCTGGCCTTTATCTGGGGATACAACTGGGTAATCATGAAAACGGCCCTGAACTTCTGCGGTCCGTTTGCCTTCGGGGCTATCCGGGCGGTCATCGGCAGCATGGTGCTGTTTTTCGTTGCAGCCGTTTCCGGCCGGTCTCTGCGGCCCGGTTCATTGCCGGCAATCCTGCTTTTGGCACTTTTGCAGACAACGGGCTTTTTCGGGTTTTCCATATGGGCCCTTGTCAGCGGCGGGGCCGGAAAAACCGTCATGCTCGTATACACCATGCCCTTCTGGCTGCTGCTGCTGGCATGGCCCCTGCTGGGAGAGCGCATCCACAGATGGCAGGCAATTGCCGCAGGCCTGGCCTTCTGCGGGCTGGTCTTTCTGTTCCATCCCTGGAAAAGCCATCCGCACCTGGCAAGTACCGTGCTGGCCAGCCTGGCCGGCCTGTGCTGGGCGCTTGCCGGGGTGTGGAACAAATATTTCCGCGCCCGGGTGCAGGTGGACCTGCTTGCGGCAAACGCCTGGCAGTTAATGGCGGGCGCGGTGCCCCTCATCCTGATCGCCCTTTTTGTCGAGTCCCGGGCCATCGAATGGACCCCGTACTTTATCGGCGCTGTTGCCTACAACGCCGTACTGGCCACTGCCGTGGCCTGGACATTGTGGTTTTTCGCCCTGCAGGAAATGCCCGCAGGCATGGCGGGTCTGGGCACGCTGACAGTGCCGGTTTTGGGCGTGCTGGCGGCATGGCTGCAGTTGGGCGAAGTCCCGGGCCCGTGGGAGGGCCTCGGCATGGTGCTGATATTCTGCGGGCTGGCACTGCTGTGCGGCATCGGGGCGGTTTTCTATAGAAGCCGGCAGGCCTGAGAGCCGTCAGGAGTACCGGATTCGCCCTTGTACCGGCGCAATGCCCCGGAGCACAAAAAAAGGCAGCCGCCCTGCGCTGCCTTAGAATATTCAAGGGATTTTTTCGCGTCTCCTCTTCTAAGCCTGCGAAATCCGAGTCCGAATCCTTTCAGATCATATTTTTCGTAAAACACAATTCCGTCTTTACATACAACTCCATTTTTAGTATAAATCTTTCAGCAAAAGTATATTTCCATCCGTACCCGCATCCGTCTTTTGATCACCCGATCAACAAGGAGACCACGAAAATGAATAAGCATTTATTTTCCCGGGGGATTTTAATTTTTTTACTTTCGCTGGCAATTGCCGCCCCCCTGTATGCACAAGTTGAAGACAATCCCCAGACTGAACAAACCCAGGGCGAAAGCGGCGGAGTGCTCGACGGGATATTCAAAGCAGTCGGCAAAGCGGCGCAGGAATCCATGGAAGAAGGCATCGAGGAATTCATCGGAAACTACGAAGGCCGGATCGGAGAAGTAAAACTTCTGGAAAGACGAGGAAATGAAATTGTTCTAGAAGTAGAATACGAAAAAGTCAAACGCAAGGACGGCGTTTCCGTACAGGGCGAAGTGATGCGCTGGAGCGAACCCCTGGACGGTTTTTCAAGTACGATTTCTCCCGTACAGGGCAAAAAGGGCACTGTGACACTCAGAATCGGCCGGGATCCGCAGGCGGCCAATGACGAATGGGGCTCGGCCGCAGAAGCAGTGAAATCCGATCAGATCCACCTGTACCTGGTGCGAAAGACCAATCCGGATCGTCCGTTCGGCAGCCTGGTCTATGATTTCCCAAAAACATGGACAGACAGCAGCGAAATCGAAACCCCTGTGCAAAACATGGAAGAAGAAGCCGATTCAGAGGAAACCATTGAACTGGCGGCGGGTGAAACCACCGAGGAAAGTGACACGGCGGGATCCGGTGCTGCAGTCATACGGCCCGGAACAACATTAAAGGCGCTGCCAACCGCAACTGTGGATAAATCGGCACCGAGTCCGGCTTCAGAGGCAGGCGGCGTAAACCGGCGAGTCTCTGTTGCACCGGAAAAGGTGGAAATTCAGCATACGGTTTCCGAATATAATTTCTTTGACCAGGCGGACATGGCCCAGTGGAAAAGCAATGCCGGACCACTGCCCTTTCCGGGACCGGACAACGACAGGCGCGGTTTTGCAAGAACCCTGAAAAACGGTGTCATCTGCCCCAACAACAAGGCGGTAAACCTTTTGCAGACCCATCCCCAATGGAAAGTCGGCGGATGGATACAAGGACGCTTCCCCCTGATGCGGCTTGGCAGAAACGTCACATTCAAGGCCACCGGTGCCCTGCTAAAAGGCGCGGAGGCCTCCGACGGGGTTGTGATGTCTGTTTTTGTCCTGGAACAGGGCAAAAACGCCCGGCGGGTGCTTCGCAAACACATTACCAACCGCGCTTACACCCCGCTGACAGCAGACCTGTCCGCCTGGGCGGGCAAGCCCGTCAACATTGTTCTGCGGACGTCTGCCGGCCGAACCAGTGCCCGGGACTGGGCGGTGTGGGTAAACCCCAAGCTGGTCAAGCAATAACCGCCAAGGGCCTTAAAAGCTTACCCGCAAACCCGGAGCAACGCCCATGCGAAAATTCGCTGCTGTCATATTTTCTTTATTTCTCGGCATAACCGCCCAGGCTGCAGACTCTTCCCCGGATACAAACAAAACGCTAAGGCTCCACCCGGATACCGTTCAGGCCGCCAGGGCAACGCAAACCTTTACGTTTCAACCGCGAACCGCGGTACAAATCAGAAGACCCATACCATCCAGGCTGAAAAACCTGCGGCCGGTGATCCCGAAAACCGAACCCGCCGAACCCGGGGGGCCGGACCCGTCAGCCACCCTGGATTTAAGCGACGTGATCGATGACCCCGCACTGCTTGCGGATCTGGGCATGGTCTGCGGCTGGGACAGTCACCTGATCCTCCAGGACAAAGCTGCGGGAAATGTCTTTTATTACATCCCCCGGGCGTTTTTGCTAAAACGCGATGCAGACGGCTATCGACTCAATGTTCAGTACAATACCCGGGCGGAACCCGGACAGCCTTCCGTGATGGTCACTGCGGAACTCCAGGCACCGCATCTTCCGGGGGACGTCCATTTGCTGAAATCAATCCTGCGCCAGGCATTTGCGCTCAAGTCCACGGACCCACTTACGATCAAAGCACTGCCGGGCCTGGGGGCAACAGCGGATTTGCAGGCACTGGCCACCGGCCTGGCCCTGCCGGCCGAACGAATTCACCTGAATCCGCCGGCACATCTAAAACAGGTTTTCAGGCTCACGCTCTCGCTGACACAGGACGAAACAGAGGAAGTCCTGGCCCAGATCGCCCATGACGGCCTGGTGGGAACCCTGAACGTGGCCGTTGAGCAAACCCGAATCCCCGTTCCCATCCGTATCCAGTACGCGCAGTTTTCCGGTCCCCGGTTGAAAGGATTTGATGCGTGGGCCAGCGGCCAGGGCATTGCATCCCTTGAAAACGTAACAGACTTTCCGGTGGCGCTCGAGGCAATCAATGCCTACCGCCTGAAAAACGGCAAGCTCGAAAGGATTTCCAAGAAACTCAAGACCGTGCGCATTGACCCGGGAACCGACAGGCCCCTGAAACTGCCGCCGGCTGAAAAGCTACTGGGAGACAACCGCATGGTGAGCTGGATGGGACTTGACATAGACGGCAGTTGTGCAGACTGCCTGGATACAATCGATCGCCGCATCCGCAAAGGCGTGGCGCTGGCCCCGGGCAGCCGGATTCATATGGAGGCCATTCCCGGGCTGTTTGATGAATTCAGCGTATACAAGTTAATTGTCCATGTCCAGTCCCCGTATTTTACCGCACAGGCCTCAACAGTGCAGAAAAAGGAGATCACGCTGACCGCTGACAACAACGTCAGCGAAAATCTCATGGTTTATGTGCCCTCAGACAAGGGCGCCGATCCATTGTTGTACAAATACCGCCTCGAAGCCGTCACGCAGACCGGGCAAACCCGGATGGCCCCCCAATGGGAGGACGCCAGAAAACTGACCCAGTTTTTCGGATCCAGCCAACTTGAAGTGTTGTTCAATGGTGCCACCGACTAGCGCGGAGACGGAAATGTGAAAACGCCACCCATGAAATATCTGCTGCTGTCGGCCATCCTGGTGCTGTGCGGCGGCGCTGTCTGCCGGGCCGCGCCCGATCTGGATCACTTTACAGACATCGCAGGCGTGCGGATATACCGGGATCACGAGAATCCTTCCAAATGGTATATGATGCCGGCCCAGCCCCTGCTGGACAAACGGGCCGACGGTACGCCGGACTACGGACTGGCCCTGTACCGCTACCTTGGACGCAAAGGCACGAGCGATTCAGGCGACTTTTGGGTGCGAGGGGTTCTCACATTCGGCATTGACCGCCCGCGCAAATCCGAAATTTCAACAAAAATCCGCAAAGAACTCCGCACCAGGGGTATCGGTTCGCCCAAAACGAGTACCATGCCGATTTCGGAAACCCGGATCTCCCTGATGTTTGCAGACGCGCAGGACTCCCGGTCCTATTCCACCCGGTGGAAAGGCGGCACCCTAGTACTGCCCCTGAATGCGCGGCTCGCTGAAATTCTGTGGGATGCCGTCACAGCCGGTCAGACCCAGGTGAGCCTGGCCATTGATGAGACCCTTGCGGGCGTGCGCAAAACCGGGGATCAATGGGAGCCTGCTTTCACCGCGCAAACCTGGGTCGTCCCGGTTGAAATGGACATGAACGCCCATCCGGCCCATTTCCGGCGCATGGATCTCGGCGCGCGGATGAAAGTGGGATATACCGGCCTGGATGTTTTCTGCTTTGACTTTCTGGAAAACCTGGAAGAAAACCTGTACGCAAAGATCGTTGAAGTGGCCATCCCCACGGCCGGCAGGGACCTGGTGGAAACACTGACATTCCGGAAAAACGGCGACTACCGCCGCCGCATCGAGTTCAAGCTGGCCAAAGACCTGGACCGGCCTTACCGATACCGGATTTCCCGGATTTACAAAGACGGCAGCAAGAAAACCGGCAGGTGGCAAAAAAAAAGCGGGGAAGCCCTGCTGGATATCACCGCCTATGAAAATACGGCGGATAGGGCCGGAAAAACCGGTCAGGCAGCTGAGCATCCATGATTTGTAAGAAAGGAGGCGTGTAAAGTGTCTGTTTTCCGAAAACTGCTTTTGACGGCATTGCCGGTTTTTTTCCTGTTTGCGGGGATCATGGCCGGCCCGGCAGCGGCACAGGAAATCCTGCTGGATCAAATGGAAAAATGTGCGGACCTGATCTGCTATCCCGACGCAAAGGCACCGGATCGATTCTACTATCTGCCGGACCAGCCCGGGCTCGCCTATAAAAACGGCAGACCCCAGTTTTCGTTTCTCAAGTACGCACGGACGCATGAAACCGGCAAGGCCGGTACGGGACGCGCCAGGGGCGGCGGCATTGTGCATTTCCTGGTGACTTACGGGGTCTCCCGGGACCGGGTCCGGCAGGCCGAAAAGGATCTGCAACAGCGGCACCCCGAGGCAAGCCTGGTCGGTCCGGTGGCTTATCGCAAAGGCAGCTTTGCCCTGATTACTTCGTTTCAGCAAGGACAGGACCGGACCACGCGCACGGTGGCCGTGGGCAAAGCCCCCTTGATGGAAGGACAGAAAGCCGCCGTGTCCATGGCCCTGACCCGGGAAGGTGCAGAGCTTTTGTGGGAAAGCTTCCAAAGCGACACGCCGGATATCTCCCTGGTGTTTGACATGGAGTTCGCAGGAATCCGGGAGCCCTATGAGGCCACCCTGGAGGCGGACTGGAAACGGGTCAGCAAGCACGACAGCCTAAAGGCAGGCTTCAAGTATGCTTGGTTCGGTGCGGATGTGGATCTTCTATTTCAGGAACTGCGCCAGACAGGCGCCGTTAAGATCACCACAAAGGGCGAAAACGCAAACATGGACAAAATCCTGCAGAGCGCAAATGAAAAACTGCTCAAGGTAATGTTTGACCCGGCGCCTGCAGACGCCCTGGCCCGGGCCTCTGAAGACAAGGACAGTTACGGGAGCTTAAACCAGGCGGTAAAACTTCTGAAAAACGCTGCAGGTGCCAAAGACAGCGGCTCAGGCAAAAAGACATCCAAGAAAAACGCAGGCGTGGACAGCAATATCTGGAACACTGTTTTAAGCACCCTTTTTCCGCGGGCCTATGCAGAATCCGGAACGCTCTCAGAGAAAACCCATGCGGAAATAACGGCCATGGAAGAAGCAGCTTTCGAGATAGACCCCGGCTATGCCTATAACCTGGCCAGAGAGCGCTACGAAAAGGCACGAAAAGGCGGATTCAAAGTTGAGGATACCCGGGCCGCCCTGGAAACCTATAAAGAATACCGGGAAAAGCACAATCCCACGGGTAGCCGCGCCAAGGAGGTCAACGGCCGCATCCGGATGCTTGGCAAGCGTCTGGAAGCAAAAACAGAAAGCTCTGCAGTAGAGGAAGCCATAGAAACCATTCCCTCTGTTGAATCCCCGGAACAAAAGCCGGAAAAAGTCCAGTCTGACAGCTCTTCCGGCGCCTCCTCAAAGCCCGGCTCTTCCGCAAAAGAAAAAAGCGTGGCGGATGCAGACAAAAATGCCGGCAGTCCAAATCCGGCGATGAAAAAATCTGCATCCGGCCCGAGCGAAGAGGCGAAAGCAGGGAACGCCAAATCTAAAAAGTCCGAAAACAAAAGCAAAAAAGCCACGGCCGCCCAAAAGAACCGTTCAAACGGATTTCCGGGATTTTCCCTGGTGGCCTCCTATCAGATGAAGCGGATCAAGCGCTCCGGGAAAATGGTCTATCACATGAACCACTACCGCACGGAAAACCAGGCCTTTGCCATGGCCGAAAACATCGGGCCGATTTATCGGAAATACGGCAACGACCCCCGGGTGTTTCGCGCTGTGACCATTGACGATCCGGTTTTCAAACAGCGCGAAATCCGGGTGACCTTAGACGGCCAGGATGCGGCCACATTTACCCGGTACATGAACTTTGTCACCGTGAAAATGAAAAAACGCCACCAGGCCGGCGATGTGACAACCGCAGAAGTCGTGATTACGCCCGAGACATTTACGGAATCCGGCAACCATTTCTCCATGACCTACGGGTGGAAAAACGACGCTGATCGCAGTGCCTGGCTGGATTACCAATACCAGGCCATCTGGTCCTTCCACGGCGGAATGCAGATCCGGACGCCGTGGAAAGCCACCGACGCGCCCATGCTGGCGCTGGCACCGCCCCATCACTACAGGACGATTTCCATTGAGGGCGACGGCAGCCGCCTGACAGGGGCGGATGTGCGTCATGGCGTCATCACGGTGAAATGCCGGATCAAAGATCATTATGTCACCCGGCAGGCCACCATACGGAATAAAGGCCCGGCGCCTTCCCTGGTCTTAGACATTCCGGAGGATCCGGACAACCCGGAGACCCGGGTGAACATCACCTGGTATCTGACAGAAAACCGGAAAATCTCCTCGGCAGAAAAAAAGCTGGAAGGGGATATCATCTACTGGGACGAGCTTCCCGGGGGAGGGGTCTAAAAAATGGCGGATTTCAAAAGACTCGCAATTGCGGCGATCTGCTTTTTTCTTGTTGCGGCCGTGCCACCGGCATGGGGGCTGGTCAATTACGAGGCCGGGCAGATGGAAATAAACGGGGTTTTATTGCTCCAGGATGCCGGGGATCCGGATGTGTATTACTACCTGCCCACTGTGCCCAGGGTATCTGAAAAAAAAGACGGCGCCCTGGAAATCTCCCTGGTGAAGTTTATCGATCCGCAAGGAGATACCAGCGGCGGGCTGCTGCACATGCTGGTGAGCTTTTCCATGCCTGCAGATGAGCGCGCTGCGCTTGAAAAAGCCCTGAAACAGAAAAACGGCAAAGCCCGGCTGGCCGGTCCGGTACCACTGAACCAGGAGGAAGAAGGCAGCTTTTCCATTATTTCGGGCACGCTCTCAAACGAGGGATTTACCCGCAGTCTGATCAGCAGCGGCCGCGCACCGGTCACACCGGGCTCAAAGGCCGCGATTGCCGCCACCCTGTCGCCCCACGGGGCGACACTGCTGTGGGAGTCATTGAACAAACCCACCTCTGATGTCTCAGTGGCGCTGCGCACATATTACGAAGCCGCCCTGCCCTCTTTTGAGGCCAAAATCAGTGCGGATGTCAGCACCGTTTATGAACATTTCTCGCAGGTCATCAACCGGCAGGAAAACTACACCAAGCGCCAGATCCGGGATATCACGGATGAACTGGTCCGCACCGGGGTGATCAACGTGGAGATTTTTGACCGCCTTCCAGAGGATGCGGCCAACAAGGCCATGCAGAGCCTGGTGGATCTGGCCACAACCAAGCTGACGGAAATTATTTTTGACCAGGAAACCGGGTTTACCGCCATTCCGGAAAAGGAGAAAGCCGTGGAATCCGGACAGCTCAAGGGCCGCCAGAAAAAGGGCTGGCTGGCCAAGTTGTTTACCAGTTCCGGCAACCAGAAGTATTACACGGACAACCAGTACGTGATCAAAGAGCGCACAGACATCAACCGGGCCTCATTTAATATTCATTTAAACCGCCGGGCGGTGATCCGCGTACCGGTGGACACCGCAGGAAACATCTCCGGGCTTTACCGGGAATTCAAGGAAAACCCGGAAATGTTCCGCGTGGTGAACCTGGCTGATCCGGCCTTTGCGAAGCGGGACGTGTTTTTCCGCATTGACGGTGATTTTTCAGGGGTTTTTGAGGATATCATGAATTTTGCCGGGATTTCCGTGTTGAAAAAATACGGTGATCACAAGGACGCCACCGGCGAGCTGATATTTACCCGGGAAGATATCCGGGAAGGCCGACTGAGCAAATCCTGGCGCTATGCCCGGCTCGGGGAAAAAGACGAAAACTGGCTGAACTACGGCTATCGCACCACCTGGAGCATCAAGGGCCAGCACAGGATCAAGCATCCCGAAAACGAGGGGGAATGGAACAAAAGCAGCGACCCCATTGTCACCATTGCCCCGCCGCTTGAGCGCACGGACTTGGAACTGGACGCGGACCGATTCCTGTTTGAAGATGCAGGCATCCGGAGTGCCACCATGGAAGTCAGGTATCCGGTTTTCGACCAGCAAGTCAAAAAACGCCTGGCAGTAATGAGGGTTACCGACGGGGAATCGGTTTCCCGGCATGTGCTTTTCCATGATCCCGGGCAGAGGCTCGAATACCGGGTTAACTGGTACCCGTCCGGATCCAAACCCATAAAAGGCGCCTGGCAGAAACTGGATGAAACCTATCTGGTCCTGATACCGCCGGGCCAATAATATCGCGGCCGGTGCCGTAGAAAAACAAGGAGGCAGAAAATGAAGAAACCATGGAAGCCCGCGGTATTTATCATGGCGATGATTGTCCTGGCTCTCCCCGGGCCGGCCCGGGCCGGGGTCACCCAGGAGAAAAATCTCCAGCATGCCCGGAAATTCAAACCGCTGACGATCCGGCCGACTGTGACGGTGCCTTCATCCGAGACCGCCCGGGAGGTGGGCGGGATTCAGTACGGCCGCCACATCGACGTAAAACTCAAAGACGGCACGACCGTGCGGTGTTTTCCCGCAGCCGTCGACAATCCGGAAAAAACCAGCAAGACCTATTACTATCTGCCGGCCAATCCGCACGTGTCCAGGCATCCGGACGGCACGCCGAAATTCTCCCTGATCCGGTTTGTCACGGATAAAACCAAGGAAGAAGGCGGGGCCGAGGGTGCGGTGCTGCATTTCCTGGCTGAATACGGGCTGAGCAAGAACCAGCAGCAGGAAACCGAAGCACTGCTGCAAAAAAGGGTCAAGGGCGCCCGCCTGAAAGGCGCGGTTCCACTGGAAATCGGCGCCGAGGGCAACAGTTTCAACGTAATTTCCGCTGTTCTGGGAGACGAGGAATTTACCTCCACGCTGATTACCAGCGGCAAAGCCCCGGTCATGGAAGGTCAGCAGGTAGCGGTTGCCGCCCGCCTGGACGCCTACGGGGCCACGCTTCTGGCAGAGAGCTTCAAGCAGCCCACATCCCAGGTTTCCGTGGTTTTCGATCTAAAATACGTGGTCAAACTGCCGGCATACGATGTGGAAGTGGTCATGGATTTTGACAGATTCCATGAAATCGAATCAGAATATTCCCATGACCGGAAGAAAACCGTGGAAACGCGCAAATACTGGGATCCCAAATGGTACAATCCGCTGAATACCAGCACCAAAAAAAGCACCATGCTTACTGAAGAAGAGCGCTCCCAGACAGTGAAGTTCCTGCAGGAAACCGGCGCGGTGACCTTTAATTATAACCAGCACGTGCCGGAAAGCGACAAGGAGATTGTGGAAAGCGGGCTGCACAAACTCGTTCTGGAAGCGTTTTTTGACACGCAAACCCGCCTGGGACAACCCGCGGCAGAGGAACTGTTATCCGACAACGAAGAAGATGAGGATGCAGAAGCAATTGCGGAAAGACGAAAACAGGCCGCAAAACACAACAATTACAGCTACAAGGTTTTCCAGCGAAAAGAAACGCATGCAAAATCCACGCAGAGGCTCAACCTGAAGAAAGTCATGGCCAGGTATGAACACTATACCATGACCGGCAACGTGGGGGCCTGGTATGAAAAATACAAGGACAATCCAAAGCTGGTCACTGAAGTCAACCTGGATGATCCGTTTTTCCAGCGCCGGGAGATGCGCTTTGTTATTGATAACGAAGCCTATGACATATTCAATGAAATGGTCAATTACGCCACAGTGCAGGTCCGGGTGCCCCGAAAAGACCAGCGGCCGTTTATCGATGAACTCACCATTGACCAGAAATACCTGGAAACCAACGGACAGACCGCAACCCTGACCTATGCGCGCATGGGCGATGACGCCCAGACATATGACTATGCCGTGCAATGGAGCCTGCGGGGCGGCCATCTTTATCCCCCGGAGCCCCGGTGGTCCGAGGGCGAGCTCATGGCCGTCACCCTGGCCGCACCGGTGCGCCCCCGCACCCTGGAAGCGGAAGCCGATCTGGCGGAAATGGAAAGATTGGGGATCGTACGCGCCCTTGTCGAGCTGCGTTACAACCAATTCGGCAGGCAGCACACCGACAGCCGCGCCCTGGCGCTTTCCCCGGCCGTGGGCGAACCCCTGGTCAACAAGGTCATCTACCAGGATGCCGACAGGGACGCGCTTTCATACCGGGTAACCTACTATCACAAAAAACTGGGCAAAATCACACAGGAAAACTGGCAGCCGGTGGCGGGGAATTATATTTACTGCGCCCCCTCGGAAACCGTCCTGGAAAAAATCAAATCTTCCACGGGTCTTTAACGGTCCCAAAAAATCAAGGAGAAAACATGAAAAAAAACCTGATGTACCTGTTATGCTGCGTATTGCTTGTGTTCACATTCGGATGCGGCGGAAAATACGACGATGCCGTGGATGTGCAGGAGGATTTTATCAGCCTGGCCGGCGATTATGTTGCGGCCATGGATTCAGCAGACAGTGCGGATAAAGTTGCTGCGGCCATGAACGATTACGCCGCCGGACTCGAGGAAATGGCCCCGCGTGTCCGGGAAATCAATGAAAAATATCCTGAACTCAAAAATCCGGACCAGCAGCCCGAACAATTCAGGCAAACCACCAAAGAACATGAAGCGGTGATGCAGAAAGTCGGCAGCAGCTTCATGAAAGCCATGCCTTATATGGGCGACCCAAAAGTTCAGCAGGCCCAGCAGCGCATTACACTGGCCATGCAGAACATGGGAGGCAAATAAACCATCTCCGCTGATACGGCCCCCTGCCGGATACTCGCGCACAGCGCCGACAGGGGCCGGAAACAACGCCTTGCATTCCCTCCGGGCACTTCTTACTATTTGTGTATCAAAGAATACGAAAAGTTACGGAGGAATTGGAAATGAAATGCCAGAAATGCGGTGCTGAAATCAACGCAGATGAGGCCATGGAAGCCCGCGGCCAGACCGTGTGCGAGGACTGCTACATCGATCTTGCGGCAAAGCCCAAGGCATGTGATCCGTGGGCCGTGTATAGCGCCAGGAACCTGCCGTCTTCCGGTGCCACGGTAAATAAACAACAATCTGCCATTATCGACTATCTGAAAAAAAACGGTCCTGCCCCGCCGGAAAAACTGGCAGCCGATCTGGATATGAGTATGGACGATTTCGAGCGGGAAATGGCGCCCCTGCGCCACATGGAAAAGGTGGGCGCCCGGCTGGAGGAAGGCCGGAAAGTGATCTGCCTGTGGTAAAGGGAAACTGTTCATGGGGGTGCAGGATCCGCCCGGCAGCCGGTTTTTACCCGAACTCGGCAGGCAGAAAAGAAACCTGGATCATTGGGTCTGCATTTTTGATCCCGGCCGTGATACTTGCCTGCCATTTGCTGTCTGTGACCGGCCGCACCCGGGATACCGGGCGCCCGTCGGCTGCGGACCCGCAATGCCAGTCCTGCACAAAACCCGCCACCAGGGCATAAGCACACCCGCCAACACCGCAGCAGGACCGATCCATCACGAAATAACCGGTATAATAAAGCATCTCCCGGCCGGCAAAAACCGCGCGCACCTCCCGAGTGAACACGTAATGGCCGCCAATGGCAGATACCTGCTCGTTTAACACCGGATGGGTGAATTCAACGTTCCTGGTGTTCATGACAACCTTCAAAACGTCTTGCCCACGCCCACGCCGAAATGAAACCGGGGAAAGCTGGTCTCGCGGGGCTCCCACGCCCACAGATCTCCCTGGATGACCGGGTGCTCGTACAAATATTCGCCGATGGCCCGCTTTTGGGCACCCGTGATTTCGCCCGCAGCGGTCACCAGCTTTCCGGGTTCGTATATCTCGGGGTCGAGAAAGGAGTCGGATCGGATCAGAAACCGGCCGGCCGAGGCCTTTTCCGGCTGGGGGCGCTTTTCCCGGTCCAGGGGGTATTGCACCACGGTGATCTCGGAGTAATCCGCCAGGTTTTCAATGCCGACGATCTCACCGCCGAGGATAACGAACTCGCCGGCATATGCTTCCGGGTCGGCCTGCAGGGTTTTAAAACCGCCTTTCCAGCTCACCCGGTCTGTGACCTCCGGCGGGATTTTCGATCCGCACCCGGCCGCGGCAAGTACAAACACCAGCATTGCTGAAATCAAAAAATACGGGATTCGCATGATCCTGAGACCTCCTTTTGTTTTTTGCCCGGCCCCGATGTTGACGGCTTTTTTTGCGCTCCGCAGGCAAACCGCCTTGAAAACCCCTGCCGGATGTTTAATTATAAAATAAGACGAAAAACGAATTCGCACAAAGGACGCGCCAATGATCCGGAAACAGTTACCCCAAAAACCAGCCATCACCCTGCTGATCTGTGCCATGATCGCAGGGCTTTTTTCCGGCTGTTCGGTCATATCACGGGACATCCGGCAGGAAGCGGCAGCAGAGGTGAACTTCGCCTCCCTGAAACGCAATACAAATGCATATACCGGAAAAACCGTAATCCTCGGGGGCTATATCCTGGAAACCCGAAATCTCGCAGGTGAAACCAGGATCACGATACTGCATGCCCCGCTGGATATCAGCGATAAGCCGGCAGGGCGCGACCGCTCAGAGGGCCGTTTCCTGGTGGTCCACAACGGATTTCTGGACCCCGTGATCTACGAAAAAGACCGAAAAATCACCGTGGCCGGAAAAATCACGGGAACGCAATCCGTACAGATCAACCAGCATGAATACGCCCTGCCGGTGCTGCGTTCACGCGAGATCCATCTCTGGCAGGAACCCAAAGAGCCCCGGAAATACTATTACGATCCGTTTTACCCGTGGCCCGATCCCTATTTCCGGGACCCCTATTTCCGGCACTGGCGCCATCCCTACTTTTACCGGTAATCCGTTCTCCGAAGAATTTTCTCGCCGCCGGCCCGCAAATCAGCTTCCGCGAGGGGACTACGGCTGCGGGTAGGAATCCAGATGATCATTCACGGCTTTGCCCAGCCAGTCAATTACCGCGCCCAGGTGTGCCATGTTGGTCATGCCTTCGGCGTCTTCAAGCACATCTCCCTTGTTAAAGCCCATGCCGATATTCCAGTAAGTCGAGCCGGGCACGATCATCTGGGACATCAAAAACATGTGGTTAATGGTGTCAAACACGTGGGTGGCGCCGCCGCGCCGAACCGCGGCCACGGCCGCGCCGATCTTGCCGCGCAGCAGCACCCCGTTTGCCTGCGACACCAGCCCGGATCGGTCCAGTACGGCCTTGAGCTCTGCGCTGACATCCGTAAAATAGGTGGGCGAGCCCATGATCAGGGCGTCTGCCCGGTCCATTTTTTCCATCACCTGGTTGAACATATCCGTGTCCACAGAACACCGCCTGTCGCGGTTTTCAAAACACTTGTAACAGGCAATGCAGCCCCGGATATTTTTTCCGCCCACCTGGACCATTTCGGTTTCCCAGCCGGCCTTTTCCAGGGGCGCGAGCACCGCCTTTAACATGTTATACGTGTTTCCGTCTTTGCGGGGACTTCCGTTTACAGCCAGTGCGTACATAAAAAAAACCTCCTTGCAGTTGTCATCCTGTTGATTCGCTGTTCCCGTCGCAGTATCTTCAAACAAAACCAATACCCAATATAAGCCTTTTGCCCGCGCAGTTCAATGCAATGGCGAAGAATTGGGACAGGGCGGGACAATATTGAAAGCCTCTGGGAAATACTCCGGTCTTCAACGCCGAACCGCGTACGTCGCTTGACGGGGCAACCGCATGTCGCTGCACTCGGGCCGGGCATCTCTAAGGCTTGCTTCGCAGCGGCTCGGCAAACTCGCCTGCCGGCTCAAACAAAGCCGGCCGCCTGCTCAGCTTCGCCAAGAGCTGCTCCGGCCCTCGTGCAATGCTCCATGCGGCAGCCCCGTCAATCTCCGAACGGGAAAACCCTGGCGGCTCATGCATTCATTGACAACCATTCATCCGGGCGAACACACAGGTTCGCCCCTACAGCAGGGCTTTGAAGCCTTCCGAATTTAGACGGGTGAAACCATCAGGGAGTTGGGCCAGGGCGGGCCGGCGAGGTGGTTTGCGCAGATGCATCGGGCGCGGCAGCGGACGGCAGATGCGCAAACTTCCCGGCCGGCCCGACCCTGCGAAAATCCGGGAAGAGCTGAATTTCTTTTTTGCAGGATGCCGCAAAAACCGCGTATTGCCCCGATCAATATTCTGTGCTACAGAAATTTGGTATGATCATCATCGATTTTGAGGCTTCCAGCCTGCGCAAAAACTCCCATCCAATCGAGGTGGCCTGGGGCGAACAACCGGATGCCATCCGATCCTTTCTTTTAAACCCGGATTACATGGCCGGCTGGACGGACTGGAATCCCAAAAGCTATGAATACCACGGGATATCGCGGGAAATGCTGCGACGGGAAGGCATCGATCCCCGGCTGGCGGCTGAAAAAATGGTCCAGGAACTGGCCGGGCAGAAGGTATATTCCGATGAACCCCGGTATGACACCCGGTGGAAAAACCGGCTGCTGGCGGACTCGGGTTATGATCCATCCCAAATACGGATCCGGGACTTAAACCTGTATTTAAAGCACATGATCAAAGCCGCATCCCGGGCCGAAACCCTTGGCGACTATATCTGCGGGTTTTCCTGCTCCAGGCAGGTGCGCAGACACCGCGCCGGTGAAGACGTGTTCTGGCTGCTGGAATTTGTGGACCACATCCGGCAATGCCTCTGCGGGCAAAGCAAGTAATCCCGGCTCCGGCAGTTGCTGCCGGAGAGGGTCGAGTTTTTCGGCTGTCACCTGTCTTCTGCGATTTTTATTTTCCGGCATAAAATTCAACTCCTTGCGCATCCCGGCGGCCTGGAAGGGCGTTGCCTTGCAAAGTCCCCGATTTCCTGTTAAAGTTTTTATTATTCATTTCCGGATGGCACACAGAGATATCCGATTTGTAATCAAAATAAGACAGATGCATTCCCGGTTCAATGGCCCGGGCCCAATCCCGGGATCAGCCCTGAGCAAAGGAGAAAAGCCACATGAATACAGGCACCGGATCCTGCCATCCAATCGCCGCCTTTTTTGCCGTGGTTTTCAGCCTGATCGCCATGCCGCTTGCCGCTTTTGGATCTGACACCGGCTTTGCAGCGGCAGAATTTGAGGCCTACGGGAAAATTGAACATTTCACCTGGAATGAATATGTCAACGGCGAGCAACTACTGGAGGAATCCGGCCCGATTTATGGCGCGGGGGGCAGTGTCCGGCTCCCGATAACACAGATCGTGACCGCGAAATTCAGGGGCGAGCTGTTCGGCGGAAAAATCGATTATGATGGTCAGACAATCCTGGGAAACTATCCGCTGACCTCGGATACGGATTACGCAGGGGTCAAGCTGGAAGCAGACGTGGGCATGGACCTGGTGCCAGGCGAAAAGTCCGAAATAGGCCCTTTTGGGGGCTTCGGGGCCCGACTGTGGCAGCGGGACATCCAGGGCAACACGTTTTGGAATCCGGACAGCCAGACAACCGAATATGCAAGGGGCGCCGCTGAAAGATGGCGGAACTATTACGCACGGGCTGGCATAAACGGTGCTCACGCTTTTTCCCGCCGGCTGGAAGTATTTGTCACGGCAGGAGTCAAGATCCCGATCTACACGGAAAACGAAGCGGAGTTAACCGATTCGGTCTTTATCACCCTTGAACCCGGCAACCGGGTTTCCGGATTTGCCGAGACGGGACTGGAAATCGGCATGGTAAAGCTCAGCATTTTCTACGAGGGCCTCCGGTTTTCCGAATCCGACCGGGTGGCCTTTGGAAACAGCTATTACTACCAGCCGAAATCAGAAGCCGATATATTCGGCATCAATGCCGGTGTCACATTTTAAAAAATCACGGGACCGACTCAGAAAAAGGGAGAATCCCAATGCAGAAACAGGTTTGCAATGGTCTGGCAGCCGCGCTGGCGGTGTGCGCAGTGCTTATGATTTCCGGCTGCGCCCCGGGCACGCGGGTGGTCCTGGAAAATGACCCGGGCTACCCGGACCATCGGGAAAGAAACTACGAGCATCACGAAGACCGGGGCGGGCCGCCGCCCTGGGCCCCGGCCCACGGGCATCGGGCCAAAAGGTATCGGTATTACCCCTCCACACAGGTCTATTTTGATACGCAGCGCGATGTCTACTTCTACTACAGCGGCGGCGACTGGCGGGTTTCCGCAAGCCTGCCGGGCCGCATCCGGGTGAATATGGGGGATCATGTCACCCTGGAAATGGGCACGGATCGGCCCTACAGGTACCATTCCGAGGTTGTCCGGCGCTATCCGCCGGGGCATGCAAAAAACAAAGGCAACGATAGAGGCAGAGGCAATGAAAAACACCACTGGCAGTAAATAATTTCTCTGCCCGACAAATCACGCCCGCTTAAAGCATCCCGGCCAATTTCATCCCGGCCAGCACGGTTTTCTGCATGAATGCTTCGTCCGAGTCGCCGGGATTGTCCAGGCCCATGCGCTCCAGCATGGGCACGGCATTCCCGGGCGGTGTATCCGGCATCTGTTCGATCATGGGGCCGAGTTCATCAGCGCTGTCACTGCTGTACTTCTGCTTGAGCACCTTGAGCGAGTGCGCCAGGATCATCTCCACGAGATCGAATTCCGAGCCGAACGGAAACGGGCCGAATTCCCCTTCTACCTTATAGGGCTGCAGCACCGCCGAGACACGCTCAGGCGTATTGTTGCGGTATGCCTCCGGGATCTCGTAATCCGCCTCGATCTTGTTGTGCTTCTTGGCCTCGGCCAAAAGCTCTTCCTGGAATCGCGAATCGGTGATCTTGAGCATTTCCTTGATGATGTCGCTGTCGCACTTGCCCCGGATGTCGGCAATGCCGTACTCGGTTACCACGATATCCCGCAGATGGCGGGGAATGGTGACGTGACCGTAGTTGTACACAATATTGGAAAGCACTTTTCCGGATTCCTGCCGGGTACTTTTAATGAGCATTACCGCCCGGGCGTCAGGGATGGCATGGGACATGGCCACAAAGTTGTATTGACCGCCCACTCCGCTTACCACCGTGCCGTCCTCGAGCCCGTCTGAGACAATATGGCCCAGCAGCGTGGCTTTCATGCCGGTGTTGCAGAACCGGGCATCCTTGCGCTGCAGGGTCCGCAGGCATTCATTACCATAAAGCTGATTGGCCACTTCCACCCCCACCATTTCAAACAACTGGCGTTCGGCCTCAGACATGTCACGCAGCGTATCGTAAAAATCCCGGGGACCGATAAAAAAACTGCCGGTGAGCACAGCCCCGTTTTTCAAACAATTGCCCAGGCAGTTTTCGCTGACTGCCGCCAGGTTTTCGGGATCATCCAGGTTGGCTGAAAAACGGCGGCCCCCGGGGGTTATGATCTCCCCGTTTTCATAGGACAGGTCCTCCCGGAGCACCCCGAAATGCTGCAGGGACTGAAAATCCTTGCGCGTGATATACGGATGCAGCACCTCGTGGTCAATCATCATGGAAAGCGTTTCAGGCGGGATCTGCTCGGTGATCAGCCCCTTATTGAGCAGGGTCTGGATGCCGATGTGGTGATACACCCTGCGCTTGATAATGCCGCTTTTATAAAGCTGGAGAAAACCATCCACCAGCATTTCGGTGGATCCATAGATCCCCTGCTCAAAAGTGCCCGTACCCCCGATTTCTTTGATCAGGGAAGCATAGGCATCTTCGATTCCGGCATCCCGGATCACTTTCTGATAAACATCATTTCTGTTATGGCGCATATCCAGTGTGCTGGCAATGGCATCGCCAAGTGCGCCGATGCCGATCTGCAGCGTCCCGCCGTCCCGGATCAGCGTGCTGGCATGCAGGCCGATCATGTAGTCGGGGTCGTTTACAGGCATGCGGGGGGTGTTAAACAGGGGGTGATCGCATTCACCCGTGTCGATAATAATGTCGTATTGTTCCGGCGCGATCTCGGCATCTCCGTACATAAAGGGAAGGTAGGAGTTGACCACGCCGATACACAGGGCCTTTTCTCCCCGCTGCCGGGCTTTCCGGAATTCCGAAAGGGCCTCGATGGTGGTATCCGCGTTGCAGGAGGCGCTGTAGCACCGGTGTCCGTTGTTGTCGTTTCTGGCGAGCATGTTGGCATAAATCCGGTTGCCGTTGATTGTGCAATCCCGAACGACGTGCGTATAATTGGTGCTTATGTAATTCTGCTGCATTACCGGATTCTTGGTGTAGGCACCGGCCTTGCAGTAAAGCTCGTGGAGCTTGATGTTGGGAGGAATTTCGTTTTTCCTGAGATCGAGGAGGTAATCCATGTCTGGCACGCCTTCGTAGACGCGGTTGACAAAAGGCTCGAGAAACCGGCGCTCCAGTTCGTTTGTCCAGGAAGGCTTTTCAAGAGAAAGCGCGGTAAAAATAGTAAGGCAAAGCCCGGGATCGCTTTTTACCCGCTGGTACAGGGCATTGACCAGGGGCACCGGCTTGCCCAGGCCCAGGGGCGGCCCGATGGTAATCTCGGGCCCGAACTCGTCGACGATATAATCGACACATTCTTCAATGCTTAAATACAATGGCTTTTTCGTGGATTCCATACACGCACCTCAAAGAATTGATTTTCCATCCGCATCCGTCACCTGCGGACATTTCCCGCCCACCGGGGTTAAAACGGTGATTTTTAACAAAACACGGACCTGGGTGCAAGAAGAATTTAATTAAAAAATCAGGAAGTTTCGATGAAACCCATTTACTTTTAAAAACACTGATAACATCTGAAAAACGGGGTTCCCCTCAGGCGCAATCGCAAAAAGGGGACAGATCTATTTTTTGCGGTTCGCAAAAAATAGATCTGTCCCCTTTTAAAAATAGATCTGTCCCCTTTTTGGAGAGGCGGGCCGGGGATGAAGATACGCATCCCCGGCGAATCCGGCAAAAAGGTTATCTCTGCAGATTTTCGATCACGGTGGCCACCCCGAGGCCGCCGCCGCAGCAGGAACTGAAAAACCCGTACCTGCCGCTGTTTCGAATCAGGTTTCGGATGGTAAACATGCCCACCCGGGCACCCGAAGCGCCGTTTGGATGGCCATAGGCGATTGCCCCGCCCATGGGATTCCATTTATCCATGTCCACCTTGTCGCCGGTCTGGTTTTCAAGCTCCTTGATCACGGAGAGGTTCTGCACGGCAAAGGCCTCGTTGCACTCCATGTGATCCACCTGGGAAAGCTTGACCCCGGCGCGTTTTAGCGCCTTTGGCACTGCATAGGCCGGGGCAATACCCATGATCTTCGGGTCACAGCCGGCTTCCGCACCCGAAAGCCACTTCGCCATTGGCGCATAACCGAGTTCTTCGGCTTTTTGCCGGGTCATCATCAGCAGGAAAGCCCCGCCGTCGTTTTGCCCGGAGGCATTTCCGGCAGTAACGGTCCCGTCTTTTGTGAACGCAGGCGGCAGCTTGGCCAGTGCCTCCAGGGTGGTCTCGAACCGGGGATGCTCGTCTGTGTCAAATACGACCTCCGGGGTCTTGCGGGTGCCCGGAATGGTCACCGGCACGATTTCATCTTTAAAATACCCGGCTTCCATGGCCGCCTTGGCCCGCATCTGGCTGTTATATGCAAACTCGTCGGCAGCTTCCCTGGAGATGTTATACATCTGCTGCAGGTTTTCGGCGGTCAGGCCCATGCCGATGCACTCCTCGGCAACGGGCGAGAGCTGCTGCTGGATGGGCATGGGCGGAATCAGACGGTAAGGCGGCGTGGACATGGAAAACTTGGCCGGAAGCTGGCTGTAAGATTCCATGCCTCCGGCAATAACAATGTCGGCCTGGTTTGCCAGGATCTTCCAGGCCGCGTGATTAACCGAATCAATTGCCGAGCCGCACTGCATCTCCACATAGGATGCCGTGGTTTCATACGGCAGTCCCGCATACAGGGTGACCCACCTGGCGGGGTTCAGGGCATGGGAACAGTGGGCGGCCGAACCCGCCATAACAGTCTCCACATGGGCTTTTTCCGCAATTTGGGTTTTATCCAGCAGCCCTTTCAGCGCGATCCCGCCGATCTGGGAACAGAAAAAATCCCGGATGGTGCCGCCCATCCGCCCGAATGCCGTACGCACACCATCAACAAAAACAACTTCTCTATCAGTCATTGCAAATCCTCCGCAATTAAATAATTTCTTCTCAGCCGCCTATTTCTTGTCCGAGTAATCATACCAGCCCTTGCCGGTCTTTTCCCCGTATTCGCCCCTGACATAATGCTCGACCACGCTGGGCGAAGGCAGGTCCTTGAAATCGCCGCTATCCTTGAAATTCTCCATGGCCATGGTATAGGCAAGATCAATGCCGGTCAGATCGTTTAACCGGAACGGACCCATGGGATGACCCGCACCGTAGACGCAGGCCTTGTCGATATCTTCCACGTCTGCCACGCCCATTTCCAGCATCCACTGTGCCTCGTTAAAGATTGCGCGGATGATCCGGTTGAGCAGAAAGCCGTCGACTTCCTTTTTCAGGTGCACGGGGACCTTTTCCAGGCTGTTGCAGAGCTCCATGGAAATCTCCACTGTCTCATCCGAGGTATGCGGGCCCTGCACCACTTCCACCAGCTTCATCACCAGGGCGGGATTGAAAAAGTGCAGGTTGCAGACTTTTTCCGGCCGCCTGGTGACATCCGCGATCCGCGAGCTGACAATAAACGAACTGTTGGTGGCCAGAATGGCGTGTTCCGGGGCCATATTATCCAGGTCCGCAAAAATCTTGCGCTTTAAATCCAGCACCTCGATCACCGCCTCGATCACGTAATCCGCATCTTTTGCCGCATCCTCCAGGCTCTGGGTAAACCGGATATTATCCCGGGCCTTCTTGGCCTGCTCCTCGGTCATCTTGCCCTTTTTCACCCGCCCGGGCAGATAATTGTCCACAAAAGACTCCGCCTTTTCGAGAACCTCCTGCTTAACATCCGTGCAAACGGTCTTGTAGCCCTTCATGGCACACAGGGTGGCAATCTGGTGACCCATGTTTCCGGCCCCGACAACCGCAATGTTTTTTACGTCGCTGATCTTCATGTTTCCTCCTTCTTTGATTTGGGTGGTTTCTTCTGCACCGAAAAAAAGATGCGTTCAAATCACTTGATGTTAAATTTATAAACAGGCTGCCCCGGATCCGGCTATCCGGTCCGCAAAGGCGTAAACATGCCCTGCTGGCGGTCATATGTTCGGCAGACTTGAAAGTCGTTCAGCATTATGACAATATTATAAAGCCATTTGATGCTCAAGCGAATTTTTTATATACAGGCCGGAAGTAAGCGGCTCAGGCAACCGCCCCGGGTCGCTGAAATGACAACCTCTGATCTGGAAGGATGACAAGGATGGAACCGAAAACAAAGGATAACGTGTACAAGGCGTTTATCGGCGAAGCCAAGGCGTATTTCCGGCTCCTGGCCTACGCGGAAAAGGCCGAGGAAGAAGAAGTGCCCCAGATCGCCCTTTTGTTCCGGGCCGTTGCCGAGGCCGAACGGGTGCATGCCACGCGCCACTTGAACCTGGTCCGCGACCTGCTGGTCCAGGACACGGACACCAACCTGCTCAATTCGTTTAAGCGGGAGCAATCCGTGAGCGAAAACGAATACCCGAACCTGATCAAGGAGGCCGAAGACGAAGGCGAAAAACAGGCCGCGGTTACCTTCGGCCATGCCCGGGACGCGGAAGCCTACCACGCCAAGCTCTACGAACGGGCCCTGTACCAGGTGATCAAAAACACGGTAAAAGCCTACCAGGTATGCCAGGTATGCGGTTACGTCACAGACAAAAAGGCGCCCGACAAATGCCCGGTCTGCGGTGCGCCAAAGGAAAAATTCAAAACCGTTGAATAATGCAGGAGAAGATATGGCCATGATGAAAAAAATCAGCCCGCAGCAAGTCTACATGGGCAAACTGCAGCACGGCGCCGATCTGCTGGAGGAAATCACGCAAACCTGCAACAAGGAAAACATCCGGCTCGGACGGATTCAGGCGATAGGCGCGGTCCAGCGCGCGCGCCTGGCTTACTATAACCAGAAAACCCGGGAATATCGGTTTTTCACAATCGATCAGGCCCTGGAAATCCTCAATCTCTCGGGAAATATCTCGCTCAAAGACGGCGAGCCCATGGTCCATGCCCACATCACCCTGGCAGATGATGCCGGAAATGCGTACGGCGGACACGTCGCTCCGGGTACCGTGGTTTTCGCGTGTGAAATCGTCATCGAATCCTTTGAAGGCCCGGCATTTGAACGCAGTTTTGACGAGGAAACCGGACTGCCCCTGTGGCGGTTGTAAGACACCTGAAAGCCCGAAAGTACCTGGAAAAGCATGAACATGAAACTTCTTTTCTTCCCGGCAGCCCTGATCTGCCTGATGCTGGGGATTCATTTCGCGGTCTTTAAAAGCTTCATGCATTTTTTCCAGATCAGCCGCCCGCAGGTGAAAATCCTCCTGTACACGGCCATGGCGGTGCTGAGCTTTACCTTTATCACCGCGTTTATCGCCCTTCACTGGCGGGAAAACCTCTGGACGGTTGCCTATTACAAGTTTGCTGCCGTGTGGACGGGCTTTGTAATCCATTGCCTTGCCGCCGCTGCCGCAGCCTGGCTTTTGCTGGCCGCGGCCCGGGTCACCGGGATATCGGTTTCCGCCAAGACGATTGCCGCCGCAGCCTTGGCAATCGCTATACTGGGCACCGGCTACGGCATATGGGCCGCATTCCACCCGGCGCTCAGACATGTGGCCGTGCCCGTGCAAAGCCTGCCGGAATCATGGAAAAACACCACGATCGTCCATATCTCGGATCTGCACCTGGGGTTTTTTCATCAAAAAGCGTTTGCCGCCCGGGTGGTAAACCGGATCAACGCCCTGAATCCGGAACTGGTGCTGGTCACCGGGGATCTGCTCGACGGCATGGGCGGGAACTATGCAGAAAACGTGGCTCCCCTGGACGAGCTCCGGGCATCGCATGGCACCTTTTTTGTCACCGGCAACCACGAACACTACGCGGGCATCGAAAAATCCCTTGAAATCATCAGCAAAACCCCGCTGCGCGTCTTAGACGATGAAACCTTAGAAATCGCCGGCCTGGAAATCATCGGCGTGAGCTACCCGGGCATTGCCGATCCTTCGGAAATAAAGAACCTGCAGCCACAAAAAACCCCGGGCAGTGTCCGCATCGCCATGTTTCATACCCCCACGGAAATGGCGAAAAACGCCGGCGGCATGCAGCAGCAGCACAATGCCAACTACTGGCGGCCGGATACCGCCTATGCCCTGAATCAAAAGCTCGATATGGATTTGCAGCTCTCCGGCCACACCCATCACGGCCAGGTTTTTCCCGTGAACCTGCTTACCCGGCTGCTTTACAGGGGCAGGGATTACGGACTGACAAAAATCAACGGGTTTTATCTTTATACCTCCTGCGGTGTCGGCTCCTGGGGACCGCCCATGCGGACCACGGGCCGCCCGGAGATTGCGGTGATTCGGCTTGTGGAAAAAGCGCCGGAATGATAAATAAAAAATTCATGAATCCGTAAGCACATTGGCTGATCGGCGGCGCGAAAAAGGCGT
The DNA here is from genome assembly GCA_021737225.1 of Desulfobacteraceae bacterium. Classification (GTDB taxonomy): domain Bacteria; phylum Desulfobacterota; class Desulfobacteria; order Desulfobacterales; family Desulfosalsimonadaceae; genus Desulfosalsimonas. The sequence continues at coordinate 4,935 of JAIPEJ010000008.1, read as the reverse complement.
TTGCTCGCTCCAAGAGCCTATGCGAGCCTCAATTTCCGCTCGGAAACCCGCTTTCCCGCACCACCGGCAAGCAATGAAAATATAACGCTTTAATTTTACTTAAACACTTAATCACTTAAAACTTAACACTGCCTGTAAAAAAGACTTTTTTACAGGCCTATCATTATTAAGCGCGGTTCTTCACATCATGGGTATTCAGCAACGCATCAAAGACCATCTGCTCGGGCCGGCATCCGAAAACCGGATCGCGGACGTGCGCATCGGGCTGGGGTATACCGCCGTAATGCTGGAAAACGGGCAGACCGGGGTTGCCTGCACCCCGATCCGGCATCTTCGGCCGAGCTGCACGACTTTTACGGGCATGCTGCCCCTGACCGGCCGAAAGGCCGACGAACTGCTGACATTCGTGACATCCGCAGAACCGCTTGAAACCGCCATCGGCCTGGCCGCCGCCAATGCGCTGGCCAACACCCCGGCCCCGGAGCACGACACCGGGGACGTGCTCAATGCGGTCAAACTCGGCCCGGCCGACCACGTGGGCATGGTCGGCCACTTCGCCCCCCTGGTGAAAAATGTCCGGGATACCGGGGCCCGGCTGACCATATTCGAACAGATCGACGCCCCTTCCGGGATGCTGCAGCCCGCCGCGGAGATTCCGGATCAACTGCCGGAGTGTACGGTTTGCCTTTTCACGGCCACCTCGATTATCAACCACACGTTTGACCGAATCATTGACCAGGCATCCAACTGCCGCTGTGTAATCCTGCTGGGTGCATCCACGCCGCTGCTGCCCGGTCTGTTTACAGACTATCCGGTTACCGGGCTTTCGGGCGTGCTGGTGACCCGCCCGGCCGAACTGCTGCACATTGTCAGCTGCGGCGGAGGCATGCGCAGGTTCAAGGGCGTAATCCAAAAAGTCAACATTGCGGTCAGCAGCCAATGAAGCACCAATCCAAACCCCGGGCGGAACCCATCGAATACGGCCCCTTGCGTGCGGGCGAGGAAAGCGCCGTGATCGAAATGGTCCTGTCGAGTTTTGCGGCCGCGATTGCACCCCTGTATTCCAGCCAGGGGGTCGCGGAGTTTAAAAAATACGCCAGTCTCAAGGAAATGGCCTTTCGCTCCAAACACGCGCATTTTGTCTGGGTGGCCCGGCAGGACCGCCAGCCGGTGGGCATGATCGAAATCCGGGACCATCGGCATATATCCATGTTTTTTGTCAAATCCGCATACCAGCAGACGGGCATCGGCCGGCAGCTTCTGGCATGCGCGCTTAACCGGTGCATGCAGAAAAACCCGGGCCTGGAGGCGGTAACCGTGAATGCCTCTCCAAATGCAGTGCCCGCCTACCGGCACCTGGGATTCACCCCGAATCCGCCGGAAAAGATCATCAACGGAATCCGCTACATTCCCATGCAGAGAAATCTCGTCCCGGTTTATTGACAGCCGTATCCCGGGCTGTTATTTTATAAATAACATCGCGAAGAACGCGACCGGCAGCCTGCGCGCTGTCAGAAATGCGGCTTTAATTGCCCGGATCAATTACTTTCACGAAGAAAGGAGGCCAATCATGAAGATTCAAAAGGTCAGAAAAGCACCCACCGGTCTTTGCAAGTGTAAACGTTCCTGCTAGAAGAAATCATTTTTAACACCCGGGCCTGTGTATGGACATCGATTCCCTGCACAGGCCATTTGTTTTTATAGGGCAGCACTGCACATGGGTAAAGTCGATTTTCAGGACCGGATCTGCCGGCCCTGGTGCATGTTTTTTGCCGAGGGCGAAAAAGAGGAAATGGCATGCCTGGGCGCCCGGGTTGCCGAACGGCTGCTTGCCGCCGGCAAAATTGATACCGCGCACGTAAATGCGGCAGAAAAAAACCGCTCCGTGTGGGAAGCCCGCAGGCAGGACCTGGGAGAGATCCTTTGCGGGAAATGCGAATTCAGGGCCGAAGACTGCGATTTTCAATCCCCGCAGCCCGCAGACGACCTGGAGCCCTGCGGCGGTTATATCGTGCTGGCCCATCTGCTGGAAAACCGCATAATTGATCAGGCGGATATAAAAGACGTCTTATGAACGAAAGCAACTGGCATTCGGCCTATCTCCGACTGGCACCGCAGGCCGCGCTGAAAAACCTGGAAACGCCGTTTGTCTACCACACCGGCAGAGACGAGCTTTACGAAATCGATGCGCGGGCCCTGAATTTTCTGCAGCAGTGCAACGGCACCCGCACCGGCGGCGAACTCACAGATGAGGCCGAATTCGTGCAGTACTGCCTGGCAGAAGACATTCTCGAGGCCCTGGAGCGGCCCTCGGAAATTCCCGTTTCCGTGGATGTGGGCGACTGTCCCTCTCTTCGCTACCTTGAGCTCCACCTGCTGCACCAGTGCAACCTCAGGTGCCGCCACTGCTATCTGGGACCGCCCGGCGCATCAGAGATGCCGCTTTCGGATGCCGTGGACATCACCCGGCAGTTTGCCGAAAGCGGCGGACTGCGCCTGTTGATCTCCGGCGGCGAGCCCCTGCTCTACAAGCACCTGGCCGATTTTCTCCGCCAAACCCGGGACCTTGGCATTCGCCGCATCCTGTTTACCAACGGCACCCTTGTGACACCGGAAAACGCGGGCCGCCTGGATGCCGACGAAATCCAGTTCAGCATGGACGGCTGGAAGGCCGGCCATGAACGCCTGCGGGGCGAAGGCAACTTTGACCAACTCCTGCGGGGCGTGCACGCGGCAAAGGCCGCGGGCATGGACATTTCCTTTTCCACCATGATCCACAGGGGCAACATCGAAGAATTCGAACAAATGCGAAAGTTCATCGAGGATACCGGGGCCCTGGAATGGGGCGTGGATATCCTGACGCTCACCGGATCGCTGGCAAAGCACCCGGACCTGTGCGTGCCTTTTGAAACTGCCGCGCCCTTGATGGAATATGCCTACGGCGGCGGGTATCACGGGGCATCGGACGGGTACGCCTGCGGCCGCCACTTAATGGCGGTCATGCCGGATCGGCAGGCCGTCAAATGCGGATTTTACCGGGATCGTCCCCTGGGGGATGCCGCCGACAGCCTGGCCGCATGCTGGCGCGAAATGCCCCACATCCGGCTGGACGAACTGGAGTGCCGGGACTGCGAATACCTCCAGGAATGCCGCGGCGGCTGCCGTTTCCGGGCTTCGCACCCGCTTGCACCGGATCCGGCCATGTGCCGCCTGTTCGGGGTTGAGCATGAATCCGGAAAAAACTGAAGCACCCGCATACATCCAGTTCTACCCCACCATGGGCTGTAATATGTCCTGCAGCTTCTGCTTTAACCGCAGCCTGCCGGAGACCCCGGACGCAGACCCGGCGGACGTGGAGAAAATGGCATCCGCATGCAGCCGGCTGGGCATTGAACACATCGACTTTCTCGGCGGGGAACCCACTCTGCACCCAGAGCTTGCCCGGCTGGTTGACGCCATTTGCCAGCACGGACTCCGGGTCACCCTGAGTTCCAACGGCACCCGGCCGGAAGCGCTCCGGGCGCTTTCCCGGCAGTTTTCCGAAAACTCGCTGCGCATCGGCATATCCGTAAACAGCGACACCCTGCCCCAAGGCCTTGATGCCTACATCCGGGCCTGCCGCCCTATTTTAAAAAGCGTGTTCACCCGTCCCGATCCCCTGCCCGGGGCCTGCAGGCCCTATATCGGCATGCCGGGCATCGAGTACTGCCTGATTTACAGGGATTCCGCGGATTCGGCGGATCTTGAAAACTGCCAACCCTTTGACGTGTTCTGCGATCACCTTGAAACGCTGCAGGCGCAGCATCCGGGTATAAACGGGGTCTTTTGCGGCGGATTCGTACCGGATACAAAAAACACGCCGGAACTCGCAGAGACCCGCTGTCCGGCCGGCACCACCAAGCTCTCGGTACTGCCCGACGGCTCGGTCTATCCCTGCTACCTGTTTTTCCGGTACCCGGAGTTCTGCCTGGGCAATATCCTGGAACACGACTTTTCCGGGATATGGAACCATCCAACGCTCAATTTTTTCCGGCGGTTTTCCGGCAACCCGTGTCCGAGACAAACCTGCCGGCTTCACCCGCAATGCCACGGCGGGTGTCCGGCCATGAGCTATCTGTACCAGGGGCGAATGGATGCCCCGGATCCGCGCTGCGTGCGGTAAAATAGAAAAACGGAGGAAAATCCATGCATATGTTTATCAATCTGCGCAAACAGGCCGAAAAATCCGAGGACGGGGAAATCGTGTTCGGCGCCGACCACACGGGCAGCCACGCCTGCTACATGATTTACGGCATCCTGCAGCCCGGGGAAAAAGACCGCCTGATCAAGCCCGGCCACGGTCACGAGGAAATGGTTCTGGCAACAAATGCGACTTTACGGGTCACCGGCGCGGTAACCGGAGACCTGAGCCCGGGCGATGCCTTTCACATTACAGAAGATCATACCGCGTTTCTGGAAAACCCCGGGGAAAGCGAAGCCGTGTATGTCATCGCCGGCGGCCACTCCGAACACGGCCACGGGCATTGACGGGCTTTGAAAAATCTGACATCTATTGAAACCATCATCAAACGAGGATCATACGAAAATGCCCGCCAGCCTGCATCTGCATAACACCATGACCCGGAAAAAAGACCGGTTTACCCCCCGGAAACCCGGCCGGCCGGTAAAAATGTTCACCTGCGGCCCCTCCATATACAACTGGCCGCATATCGGCAATTACCGGACTTTTCTTTTCGAGGACATCCTCCAGCGCTACCTGGAATATCTCGGATACCGGGTGGATCGGCTGATCAACTTCACGGACATGGAGGACAAGGCCATTGCCCGGGCCAACGAACTGGGCATTTCCCTGGAGGATCTGACCCGGCCGGTGGCAGACAGTTTTATCCGGGACTGCGTCGCGCTCAACATTTACCTGCCCCAGACCATCGCCCG
>JAIPEJ010000007.1 GCA_021737225.1 Desulfobacteraceae bacterium | reverse complement strand
TCCCGGAACCCGGTTTCGGGGTTGACCCGCCAGCCGGCGGCATCCAGCAGTTTGCGCGCGGCCTCCTTGTCCATTTCAATCAAGGGGTTGGGGCAGGGATTGTCCTTGGTGTAGAGGTCCTCATAATAGGAGCGGTGCAGAAAGTACTGGTTGTACATCAGGGTGCGGTTCATCTCCTGCCGGTCCAGTAGCAGGGCCATTGCCTTTCTCACCCGCACGTCGTCAAACGGTGCGCGCCGCATGTTCATGGCAAAGCCCTGGAACCCCACCGGGTTGTGGTTGTGGATTTTCCGCCGGAGAATGTGGTTTTTGAAAAACGCATCCCCGTTGGTTTCCTTGACCCAGATCCGGGAGGTATAGACCGGGAACAAATCGATTTTGCCCTTTTTAAAGGCTTCAAACGCGTTTTCCCGCTCCGCGTAGAACTTGAAGGTAATGGTGTCAAAGTTGTACTTGTTGCGGTTTCTGGCAAAATCGCCCTGCCACCAGTTTTCCCGCCGCTTCATCCGGATCAGCCGGCCTTCCTGCATTTCTCCGGGCCGGTAGGGACCCGAGACCACCGGGAATGAAAAATTGATTTTGTTGAAATCCTTTTCCGCATAGGCGTGCTTTGCCATGATGTTCAGCCCGCCCAGGGTCAGCAGGTTTTTCCAGTGTACCGATTTTGCGGTAAAGCGGATGGTGCGTCTGTCAATCACTTCGGGCGGCTTGAATCGCTCCAGGCTGACCTTGTGCGGGCCGGTCATGTGTTTGGGGTCCATGATCGCCTGGTAGGTCCAGGCCACGTCGCCGGCGGTAATCGGCCTGCCGTCGCTCCAGTGCGCGTCCTTGTCAATGTGAAAGGTAAAGGTTTTCTTGTCTTCGGATATTTCCCACCTGTCTGCAATGGCCGGCTGGTATGCCAGGGTGATCGGGTGGATGGACAGCAGGCTTTCAAACATGGTGCCGAAGATTTCGGCAGAAAGCATGTTGTTGTCCAGGTAGTAGTTCATGCTCTTGGGGTACTGCCCGCCGAAAACGGCGATTTCCCCGCCTTTTTGCGCCTGCGGGCTGGCCAGGGGATCCGGGCGGTCCGCCCAGCTGCTTTTCGGGAACTCTTCGGCCGCGCAGATGCCTACCAATGCCGGCAGCAAGAGCGCAGCCGCCAGCAGCACCAGGGCGGATGCCCCGGGGAAGAGGGATGATTTTTTCATGGAGCTATGCACCCCTGAGCACGTCGATCATGGAGTAAACCTGTCCGCGCGCGCCCTGATCCATTTTTTGGGCCAGGAAGTTTACCGCGTCAAATGTCCCCTGGGCATAGATGTCCCGGCCGTTGATGTTGTGGGTAAACCGGAAGACCGCGGTGTTATCCGGGGAGACCAGGGTATAGGTGTGCCATCCGTGGCCGGACAGGTATTGTTCGGGCACGCCCAGGCGGTTTTTCTGTTCTTCCGGGTCCCGGACCTGGATGATGTCTTCTTTTTTAAAATTCGCGCCCAGCTTGTTAAAATAATTTACCATGGCCTTGGCCGTGCCGCTGGTATCGGCCTTTTGCTGCTGGTGGCTTTCCTCGATGGTCAGTTCGTAGCCGGCAAACAGGCCGGGAAAGTTTTCCGCGGCATATTCCATCATGGCCTGGAACCCCACGATCTGCTTGGCCATGTTGGGTGCGATTACCGCGCAGATATCCGCGTTTTGGATGGTTTCATAGAGCCGGTCCCGATTGCCGCCGGTGGTGCCCATGACAAACGGGATGCGATTTTCGCAGTAGAACTCGGCGTTGTCATTTACGGCACTGGGGTGGGTAAAATCGATGGCCACGAGTTCGTCCGCGGTCTGCTTTAGCGCCCGGATGACCTCCTGCCGCGTTTGCGGGCCCACCAGCCGGATGGCCCGGTCCTTGACGCGATGCTCGGTTTCGGTGATTTCCGGGCCGGTAAGGGAATATTCAATCAGTGTAAAGCGGCTGTCCGCGATGGCGTGTTCGGCCAGGGCGGTGGCCACGTTGCCCGGCAGGCCGTTGATCATGATCTGTATGGGTGCCATGGTATCTTTTGTCCTTGCCTGATGGGTTGACGGTTTTTTTGCAGGTCTGTTTTATCCTGCATCCTTTATTTCTGGGATAAAACCGGCTGCAAGTCAAGGTGGTATTTGTTTTGGTGTCCCCGCCGGCAGACCCTGGCCAGGCCCCTCGACAGTTTTCCCCTTCTGCCTCTGGGAAGGTTTTAAAATTCACGGGACTCAAAGACAGGCCATTCGGCTTTGCGCCCGGGCCACGGTTTCGGCCAGCCAGGGCAGGGCGGGGGATTGGGCCGATGCCAGCAGAGCAGAAAGACTGTTTAAGGCCGGCTTCATGTAGGCGGCAAATTGCGGTTTCTGCCCGGCCCCGGACAGATGGCCGAAAGCGCCCAGGGCCTGCAGGTTCCTGGCAATGGCGCAATAATGGTACCCTTTGTAGAAGGCGGCCCGGTCGACCCCGATTTCCGGGGCCAGCCGGTCTGCGGCATATGAAAGCAGGTTTTGGCGCGTTTGCGGGCCCAGGTCCACGTACGGATCCGTGATCAGCGAGGCCAGGTCATACTGGATCGGCCCCAGGCGGGCGCCCTGAAAATCAATGAAAGAATAGCCGGCCGCTGTCACCATGATGTTGCGCGACTGCATGTCCCGGTGCATGAACCCCTCCGCGCCGTGGGTTTCAATCACATCTGCCAGCCGGGCAAATTCCGGGACCAGCTTTGACTCGGACACGTTTTCCATGCCGAGCCATTTTTCCAGAAACGCCCGGATAAAGTACAGTCCCTCTTTTTCGATAATGGTCTGCCGGCTGTAGACCGGCTCCTGATAGCCCCAGGCCGGGTCAAACCCTTCGGCCCCGGCCGTGCTCATGGTCAGGAGGCTGTTGATCACCGCGCGGTAATGGCTTTCAATCGCAGCCGGATCGGGTTCTGACAGAACAACCGACTGCAGCAGGGTATCTCCGAGATCATCGAGGAAGACCAGCCCGGAAAACCGGTCATGCATATAAATCGCCGGCACTGCCAGGCCCTTTTGATGCAGGTGTCTCCCGATGGCCACGAAAGCATCAAATTCCGTTGTATGCGCTTGGGTCTGGATGCCGTGGTCCGCGATCACAAGGCTTTGCCCGCGGCTGCGGGTCCGCAGCCATTTGCGATCCGATCCGTCCCCTGCCAGTGGTACACAGTCGATTTCCGATTCCGGCGCCCGGCCGAAGGCCCGGGCAAACGCCTCGGGACCGATGGTATCAATTACCGCCTGCCGGTATCTTTCCGGGGTGCCCAGATCGTTCCAGTATCGTTTCGAGGCTTCATATGCCCGGATTTCCAGGCCGTCTTGAATCATGGCGTCAAAAGCCCCGATGCTGCCGGCAAAGCCGGCAGCCGGCAGGTAGTCGTAAATCATCGGATCGATTACCTGGATGCCGGTAAAGGTCAGGCACTTTTCATTTCCGGCCGGATTGCCGGCAAAGCCGGTGATTCTTTCGTTCGGTGCAATGCAGACCGAGTTGAATTCCGGGCGGTTAACCACAGCCAGGGTGGCCGCACAGCCATCGGCCATGTGCTGCGAGATTATTCCGGAAATGGAGATGTCGGTAAGGATGTCGCTGTTGATGACAACAAAGGGACGGTCTTTTCCCAGGAAATCCGCAAAATTTTGAATGGCCCCGCCGGTGCCCAGCAGTTGCGGCTCATACCGGTGGACCACGGGCACCGCATAACTGCGGGATAAAAGAAAGGCCTCCATCTGCTCGTGCAGATGATGGGTGTTGACCCCGATGGCCGATATCCCGGCGTCAATGAGCCGGCGGATAATGATGTCGATGATCGGCCGGCCGGCGACCGGAAAAAGCGGCTTGGGCACCTTCTGCGAATAGGGCCGCAGGCGGGCGCCCAGGCCCGCGGCCAGTACCAGCGCTTTTATCGAGACAGGCGGCATGGATCGGGAGCGCATTTACGTCGGCAGATAGCGCCGGTAAAACTGCACGTTTTCCACATAGGTTTCCAGCAGTTCCTTGTCCTTTTCCGGGTTGGTCAGCCCGTTTTCCACAAAGCAGTTCACGGCGTTTTTATAGTTCATCCTGGACAGGGCTTCCTTGCGGAGGATTTCATTGCGCCTGTACATGCGGTTTCCCATACCCTGGATCTTTCGGGTGTAATCTTTGAAATCCAGTATGGATTTTCGGACATATCGCCTGTAGAAGTTGAGCACCACCCAGTAGGATTCGAAATAAGGGGTTAAAAACCCGGCAAACAGGTTGAGCTTCCGGTAACCCGCAGAGGTCAGGTTATAGGTGTCTGCCATGTCGGGATGCGGGGTGAGGATGGCATCGTCGATAAAGGCGTTCAGGTTGTCTGCCACCGCGTTTTCCGTGGAATCGCCCGGATCGAAAATGAATTCCGCGGAAAAGAATTCCTTCAAAAATTCGTAATGGGGATAGGTGCTTTCCACTGTAAACTGAAAGGAATCCAGGGCCAGCACGGAAAGCGCCGTGTATGCCGCCGGGATAAAGTGGATCACCCCGTTGTTCTTGTAGTATTCCAGGTTGGGACGGCGGTTTTCCTGGATCTTGAAAATGGGATTTGCCGGGGCATCGTTCGGGCTGCTCGAGGCGGCCTTTTCAAGCACCTTGTTTGATACCAGCGTGTCAAGCACGCTGTCAAAGGCGCCGTGGCGGTCCATGTACAGGGTATCGGTCAGCTTGATGTTCTGGTAAAGCAGGTAATGTATGTATGTTTCCGCATTGGCGATCAATTGTCTGTAATAGATGCGTTTTTGCGAGCAGTTGAGGATGGCCGCAGATACCACCCCGTGCGGCGTGACCACGGATTCGCTGTTAATGGCGCTGATAATTTTTTTGCCGAAATCATACAGCTGTTCTTTTTGATTTTCGCGCGCAAGCCGGGGATAATCGGTTTGATCCGCTCCGAAGTGCTCCCTCATGGAAAAGGGTTCATGGAAGTTGATATAGATCTTGCCGTATTTTTTCTTTAAAAATTTGCGCGCCCTGAGCACGCCGCCGAGATTTTCCGGGCGCTTTTTCCCGCCTTCCATCTCGTGGACGTATGCCTTTTCCTCCAGTACCCGGTCATAGCCGATGTAAATGGGGACAAACTGCATGTCTTCCCAGTTGCTTTTCATAAAGGCATCCACCACGAGGGACAAAAAGCCGATCTTGGGTGTCAGCAGCTTGCCGGTGCGGCTTCTGCCGCCTTCCGGAAAAAACTCCACGTGAAAACCCTCTTCCAGGATCTTGTGCAGGTAGGCGGAAAACACCTTGGGATACAGGGGATCGCCCTTGAAGGTGCGGCGGATGAAAAAGGCGCCGCCCCCGCGGAAAAGCGGGCCGATCGGCCAGAAAGAAAGGTTTCTGCCCGCGGCAATGTGCGGGCAGGGCAGGTTGTTGTGGAAAAAGACAAAGGAGATGATCAGGTAATCCAGATGGCTCTTATGGCAGGGCACCAGCAGCAAGGGGCCTTTTTTGGAGGCCTGCCGGATACGGTTTAACCCCTCGTAGTCCACCACCATCCCGTCAAACATGGCCCGGAGGATCCAGCGCAGCGAAATGTCAAATATCCGGATGACCTTCAGGTTGTAATTGGCTGCAATTTCGTCGAGAAGTTTGCCGGCCTCCTTCTGGGCCAGGTGGATGGAAACATCCTCTTCCCGGGCGTATTCGGTGATCGCTTGCTGCGTTTCCCGGCTGGTGAGCACTTCCTGCATGATTTCAACGCGGGATTTTAGAACGGGGCCGGTAATGGACTGCCGGTGCCGGTTGATCTGGTCCACAAGGTAGCGGCGCAGAGACATGGCCTGCTGGGCCTGGTCCATATCGCCCAGATCCCGGCTTTCCAGGTAGTCCCGGATACACACCGGTTCGGGGGACTCGACCAGGATTTTGCCGGGCCGGGTCATTAACATGAAGAGCCTGCGCAGCCGCCCGGGTTTTTCCCGGGTGCCGAAGATGATGTCCAGAAGGGACAGCCGGGCCGATTGCGGGGCCGTGTCGTAGAGAATGATCTGCGGGACCAGGTAAACCGGCACATCAATGTATTTTTGCATGTCAATCAGGTATTCGAGGGGGTCGGTTCTTGACTCCACCAACCGGTTGTAAACCCCCTTTTCCTCAATGAGCGAGACCAGCCCGCAATGGCCTTCCAGCAGCATATCGCGGTAATAGTGCCTTTGATATGGATCCGGCAGTTGAAAATGTTTCAGGAGGTGTTTAAGATAAAAATAAAATCCTTTGACCAGTCTTTTTGAGGGCTGCCAGAAAAACGTCCGGTAATCAAATCCCAGGTCCGGGTGGGGCAGGCCCTGGTGCCGGAATCGGAGGTGGTAAAAGAAATAATCGAACTGGCTTCGGTACTTGTTGACAAAAACAATGACGCCGGCGCTTTTGAGTTCTTTTAAGGTTTTTTGCAGGTCCGGATCGATTTTCGGGCGCATGAACAGTACGGTGCGGATCAGTCCGGCCAGCAATCCCGTCTGTGGCGGAAGATAGCAGAAAAAGGGCTGCTCTTCGGATTTGCCGGTGTCCGCGGCGCTCGGGCGTTTCCTGTTTTTTCGGATTCTGCCTGGAATCAGTGGCATGATGATTTTACCGTTTTATATTTGTATTAGCAAAGCAGGCTGAACCATATTTTAGACCGTAAAAAAGTTTTGGTGATTTCGCATAAATAACAGGTTATGAACGGGTTTTCAAGCGCGAAACCGGAGTCGGGACAGCAGGCAGGCCATGCGGTATCAGGCACCGGGGGGTGCTGCGGGGTTTTTGCTTGCTTCGCGGAATCGTCTGTGGTAGAGGGATTGATGTTTCCCTGCAATGTCCTGCCAATCGGGCGAATCGATATTGTGATGCGGTCATGAATTTTTTAAAAAAAAGGAGGAAGTAGGGTTATGAAGACTTTAATTGGCGGTGCGGTCGCGGCCGTGATTGGTGTGATCGGTTTGGCAGTCTGGTTTGACGACTTTCTGACGCTTCTGGCTGGTGCCATTCCAGTGATGCTGCTTCTCGGCGGCTGTCTGGCCCTTTACCTGGGGTTTGACGAGCTCAAGGATACCTGGCAGAAAGAAAGCGGCGTGGAGCCGGGTGTTGCCGATTCCACACCGGCGGAAAGCGACGCGGAAAAGTACCGCAAGGAAAATGAAGAACTGAAAAAAGAGATCGAGCAGCTCAAAACGGAAAAGTAATCGCCTTTTGCTGATAAATAAGCGCCTTTTGCGATTAAGCCCCGCGCGCCTTGCGTTTGCGGGGTTTTTTATGTTCTGTCCGCCTGGTTTTTGATCGCCGAGGTGGCCAGAAAATCGGCCTGCTCATTGTCGGCAACCCCGTCATGCCCCCGGACCTTGACAATTTCAATGTCTTTGAACTGCCTTACCAGCTTTCGGACTTTTTCGACCAGCTCCGGATTTTTTTTCGCCTGCCAGCCCAGCACGAGCAGGCCGTGGACATAACTGCTGTCGGTGTAGAGCCAGACCGGCAAATCCTTTCTTTTTAACGCGGACAGCGCGGCCCGCACCGCCTCGAGTTCGGCGACATTGTTGGTGGCGACCCCGATGTATTTCGAGATCTCCTTTGTCTTCCCGCCGTAGCGCAGTACTGCGCCGATGCCGGAAGGGCCGGGGTTGCCTGATGCGGCGCCGTCGGTATAGATGACCACCGCATCCCGGCCGGTGGTCGTTTTTTCCGTTCGGGTATCGGATCCCCGGGTCTTTCCGGCCGGCTTCGCCGATCCGGTCCGGGGCTTTTTCCCCAGGTTTTCCTGCGGCTGCTGGTCCAGCTCGGTGAGGCTTTTCGGGCTCACCCGGTATTCATGGGACTGATCGAGCTGGTATTTGATCCGTACCTTTTTGTCGGCGACAACCGGGTGTCCCGAATCATCGACTTCCATCCAAACCTTGTTGCCCTTAAACCGCATCCGTTTCCAGCCGGGCACTTCGTTTTGACTCATAACAGCCTTTCTTGCTATGCAATCGCTTTTTTTTTATTCTTCATAAAGGTAAAACCGCCGGGCCTCCCGTAGGTATTTCTGCACTTCCGGCTGCCAGGCGCGGGCCATTTCCGCCACGTCCGCCCCTGCATGCAGTTGCCGGCGAATTTCCGGATCACCGGTAATCAGGTCAAAGGGAAGCTTTTCCCACTCGTATTCATAAGGCGGCGCCTTCCATGCGAGTTCGTCCGGGTGGCGCGCCAGGATCGCGGAAAGCAGTTGCAGGCTTGTCGTGTAAGGCTCGAATTGATACCGGTCCGTGACATGGATTTGAAATCCGCTGCACGGGGTTTGCGCCCATTTGCCCGAGGTGGGTTCAAACACGGCCGGCCGGAGCACGGCCCCGGAGATTGACGTGCCGCCCAGGGCCTGCCGCACGGCATCGGTTTCCAGAAACGGCGCGCCGAAGAGTTCAAACGGCAGGGCGGTGCCGCGGCCTTCGGAGATGTTGGTCTCCTCCCAGATAACCTGGCCCGGATAGACCTGTACCGATGCGGGTGTGGGGAGATTGGGTGAGGGAGCGATCCATGCAAGGCCCGTAGCGTCAAAGTACATCCCCCGTTTCCAGCCTTTCATGGGGATCACCGACAGATCGCACCCGATGTCGAAGGCTTGGTTTATATAGCTGGCATACTCGCCGATGGTCAGCCCGTGACGCATGGGAATGGGATAGCGGCCCACAAAAGAGGCGTATTCCGGGTTCAGGCAATTTCCCGCCACCTGCACCCCGCCCACGGGATTGGGCCGGTCTGCGATAAGCACGCTTTTCCCCGTTTTTGCGGCGGCCTCCATGCAATATGACAGGGTGGTAAAAAAGGTATAAACCCGGGTGCCCACGTCCTGCAGGTCCACGATGAGCACATCGAATTGGTCCAGCATGGTCTCGGTGGGGGTGCGGGTGGCGCCGTACAGGCTGAATGCCGGGACGGACAGCCGGCCATCGGTCAGGTCATCGGACTCGACCATGTTGTCCTGTTTTTCGGCAAAAAAGCCGTGCTGGGGGGAAAACAGGGTTTTCAGCGCCCCCGGAAACCGGCGGTCAATGAGATCCCGGGCATGGCGAAAACGGCTGTCCACGGAAGCGGGGTTGCACAGCAGTGCCAGGCGTTTTTTCCCGAGCTCGGCCGGCGGGTTATGGATCAGGTTTTCCAGTCCGGTTTGAACCTTTTGCATGGCGTTTTTCCCGTAATTTGGCGATCATGGCCAGGGGCGTTCTGGCCGAATTATAATATATTGATTTTTTATTGAATATTTCTAACTTGCCATTCTCCCGGTAAATACTGTTTGCCCATAAAAAGAAACGAAATTTGAAGAAAATGAAAGTTTGTGACAAACCGCCAGAGCCGTTACTTTTTGGCGGAAATGAAAAAGGGTCCCATGAATGTTACAAATTCATGTCAAACAGATTTTGCCGTTGAATTTAGTAGTTGTACTATTTCGGATTGATTGTTCAAGGATTCCGGAACATATAAAATTGTTCACAAAGCTCCGGCCGGGTTTTTTAAAATCGGCAAAACCGTTTCTCATCGAACTTGATCTAATGGCGGCCGTTGTATTATACAGGAACCCAATCTGATGGAGGGTCCCCCTCAACCTGATTTTCCCGACACGATAATACTTAATTTATATCCCTGCCGTGATTTTTTTGTCATCAGAACCGGTTCTGATGTCATTGATTTTTGAAAGAGACATCTCATATCCATTACTGATTTGGTTGTTTATTGTATTCTGTTTATCCTGTGATTTGTGAAATGGAGATGGCCCCATGGAAACCGTGTGGAACAATGTCAAAACCGCGATTAAAAACCAGGTATCGTCCAATGTCTACCGTCTCTGGATTGAGCCGATCAGCTACCTTCAGGCCACAGAAGACGATAACCTGGTGCTGGGCTGCCCGAATTTCTTTATGAAAAAACGGATTATGGCAAATTACGTGGGGTTAATCAACCATGAACTCTGCCGGGAGGCGGGCCGGCAGATGCAGATCTCCCTGCAGGTCCAGACCAGCCAGCAGGAAGAGTCGGCACCGGATGCCGCCGCCCGGAAAAGGCGGCCGCGAGGTACCGAAAGGGAAAGACAGCTTTCCCTGCCCGGAGTTTCGGCCCAGCCCATGAACGGCCGGATATTGCGGCGGGACTACACGTTTGACCGGTTTGTGGTGGGAAACAACTGCAACCTGGCCTACCAGGCGGCCTTCACCCTGGCCGCCAGCAAACAGTCGGATTTCAATTCCCTGTTTCTGCTTTCAAGAACAGGCCTGGGAAAAAGCCATCTTTCCCAGGCCGTGGGTCACAAGATCCTTTCGGCATATCCGAGGGAAAGGGTTTATTACATGAGTGCCGAGGATTTTACAAACGAGATGGTCCATTCCATCAAGAGCAATTCCATGGACACCTTCAAGCGGCGTTACCGGGAGGGCTGCGATGTGCTGCTGCTTGAGGAAATTCACATGCTATCGGGCAGAACCCGCACCCAGAGCGAGCTGGCCATCATGCTGGATCATCTGTATGAATCCGGTAAAAAGCTGATTTTCTCCAGTACCGCCTCTCCTGCGGAAATCCCGAAAATGAGCGATCAACTGGTCTCCAGGCTCGGGCAGAGCATGATGACCGTGATCGAGCCCCCGGATTTCCAGACCCGCGTGCGAATCCTGATGCGCAAGGCCGAATGCAAGGGCCTCTGCCTGCCCAGGGAAGTGGCCGAGTATATGGCCGGCGAGCTGACAGACAACGTGCGTCAGCTGGAAAACGGATTAATCGGGGTGGCTTCCCGGTCCTGCCTGATGGGCGAGCCCATTGATCTGAATCTGGCCGAGCAGGTGGTCAAAAATATTGTTTCCAGTAAAAAGACCATTACAATCGATTCCATCACCAAGCTGGTGGCAAAGGAGTTCGGGGTTCCGGTCAAGGACATGGTTTCCAAGTCCCGCAAGAAATCCGTGGTCAGGTCCCGCCAGGTAGCCATTTTTCTGTCCCGCCGGCATACCGGCGCCCCGCTTCAGGCAATCGGCAGAAAGTTTAACCGGATGCACGCCACCGTGATTCATTCCATCAATTCCGTGGAAAAGGAATTAAAGCTCAAGGGCGAAGTCTACCGGCAGGTTCAGATCCTTGAGAAAAAACTGGAGTCTGGAAGCGATTAAACCGATTTCCGCCAGAATCGAAAAGCAGCTCCGGCAGATCGTAGGCGAAGACAATTTTTCCCGGCAGAAGGAGGACCGGGTATGCTATGCCTATGACGCCACCCGCAGGTACTGCGTGCCCGAGGCCGTGGTATTTCCCGAAAACGCCGACCAGGTGGGCCGGATCCTGGCCCTGGCCTCAAAGCACGGCTTTCCCGTCACCCCGCGCGGGGCGGGATCGGGCATGAGCGGCGGGGCCGTGGCCGTAGCCCGCGGCCTGATCATGGCCATGTCCCGGTTTAACCGGATTGTTGAAATTGATGCGGATAATTTTATCGGCATTGTCCAGCCCGGGGTGGTCACGGGCACTTTCCAGAGGGCCGTGCAGGAACACGGCCTGATGTATCCGCCGGATCCTTCAAGTGCGGATTTCTCCACGCTCGGCGGCAACCTGGCCGAATGCGCGGGCGGGGCCCGCGCGGTCAAGTACGGCGTGACCCGCGATTACGTGCTTGGCCTGGAAGCCGTACTGCCCACCGGCGAGATTATCCGTACCGGGGTACGGACCGCAAAGGGCGTGGTGGGATATGATCTGACCCGGCTGCTTGTGGGTTCCGAGGGCACCCTGGGCGTGATCACCGAAGTTACCTTGCGCCTTTTGCCGCGGCCGGAAATCGTAAAAACCCTGTCCGCGGTATTTGACAGCATGCAGCAGGCCGCACGGTGCGTGGTGGAAATCCTGCGGCACGGGATTGTGCCCCGGGCCGTGGAATACATGGACAAAAATGCAATTGCGTGCGTGGAAAGTTATCTGCAGGCAGGGGTGGACAAAGATGCCGAGGCCATGCTTTTAATCGAGGTCGATGGCACGCACCAGCAAGCAGAGGAAGCGCTCCGGCGAATTGTCGGCGTGCTGGAACAAAACAATGCCGGGCACATCGAGATCGCCCGCACCGAAGAAGCCGTGCAAAGCCTGTGGAAGGCGCGCAAGGCCATCTCACCCGCCCTGTACACCTACGGGCCGGACAAGATCAACGAGGATATCGTGGTACCCCGCAGCCGTCTGCCGGAAATGGTGGACTGCATCGGCCGGCTCGGAAAAAAAACCGGCCTGACCATGGTGAGCTTCGGGCATGCCGGAGACGGCAACATTCACTTCAACATCATGTACGACAAGGCCAGCCCTGAACAGTCGGTTGCAGCCGGCCAGGCGGTGGAGGAAATCTTTGACTATACACTGGCCCTTGGCGGAACCATCTCCGGGGAGCACGGCGTCGGTATTGCCAAGGCGCCGTACATGTCCCGCGAGATCCGCCCGGAAACCCTTGCCCTGATGCGTCGGATCAAGGCGGCATTCGATCCCGCCGGGATCTTAAATCCCGGCAAGATGCTGCTTTAGGCCGCCTGCACCTTACTGGATGTTGGTGCTGATTTCATAAGAATTCATCAAATCTTCAAGCTGCTCGCTGCGCAGCTGTTCAGACTGCTCGATTGCGCACCTGAGTCGAAGGGCGCAGTATTTCCGGCAGATCCGGGCGCGGATGTCAAACCTGCCGTAGCATTCGACAACGTCGTCATTTCCGCTTATTGTATTCTGCAAATCCATTTGTTCCATTTTATTTCGTCTCTTTCTATCCTGTCAGAATTGAACGCAGCGCTTCGTGCATATGACCGTTGGTGGCCAGGATTTCCTTTTTCTCCGGATCATAGGGCGCGCCTGAAAAATCAGTAACCAAAGCCCCGGCTTCCCGTGCGATCAGGGTGCCGGCGGCAGTATCCCAGGGCTTGAGGTTTTGTTCCCAGAAGCCTTCAAACCGGCCGCAGGCCACAAAGCACAGATCCAGTGCCGCAGATCCGAGCCTGCGAATACCCATGGCCGCTTTAAGGCACTGTTCAAAGCGCTTCATGTAAGGTGCCGTATCTTCCTTGACGTCATATGGAAAGCCCGTAACCAGCAGGCTTTCCGAGAGCTTGCGGCAATCCGAAACCTTTATCGGCCGTCCGTTCAGGGATGCGCCCTGGTCGGCAACCGCGGTAAAAAGTTCCCCGGTTACCGGGTTTAATACAACGCCCACCCGGAGTTTTCCGTCCTTGGCAAATGCAATGGAAACCGAGAAAACGGGCAATTGATGGGCGAAATTTGTCGTGCCGTCCAGCGGGTCGATGATCCACTGGCAGCCGTTTTTGCCGCCCGCGCGATCGCCGCTTTCCTCGGCCAGCACATCGTGGTCCGGGAATTTTTCCCGAAGGGTTTCCAGGATGTGATTTTCCGAGGCGATATCCGCAGGGGTGACCAGATCCTGGGGCCCCTTTTTGTCAACGCGTTCCAGGTTGCCCAGGTGGCTGCACAGGATTTTGCCGCTGCCGTATGCCGCACCGATCGCGGTATTTTTAATGTAGTTATAATCCATAATGAATCGGTTTTTATCGCCTGGTGCATAATACCAAACGGGTGTTTTCTATTGTCGGTTTGAACTTTTTTCAGTCATAAATTCGAAATCCGAAATCCGAAACCCGAAACAGGGCAATTTGTCCGGTTTTAAATAAAATCCAATCGCGCCTACGGCGAATAATCGCGGATACGCTCTTTTTGAACCAAATATTAAGATTTTGAAAATCCTAAAGAATATAGCTTATATCAGGTCAATGAGTCCGTCAATATCGGATTTTCCGTCCTGTCAAACCCCCCGGATGCCGCCTGTTCATTCACCCGGACCCCGCTGCCGGAAATGGCCTGTTCCATTTTTTCGATCAAGGGGTGAAGGGTTTGACTCTTTTTGGCGCATATGGGGATGCCGCTTGTTTCTGCAGCCATCTGGTCCCGGGTTTCGCGGTCCAAAAGATCGGTCTTGTTGATCACGTTGATCACCGGAATCCGGTCCAGGTGCAGGTTTTCGAGGATCCGGTTCACCGAGTCAATCTGGGCCTGGTAGGCTTCATTGGCCCCGTCAATGACATGCAGCAGCAGGTCCGCACTTTCAAGCTCCTCCAGGGTGGCCCGGAAGGCCCCCTGCAGCTCGCGGGGCAGGTCCTTGATAAAACCCACCGTATCCGTGATGATCACCTCGGTGTCCCTGGGAAACTTCAGGCGCCGGCTGGAGGGGTCCAGCGTTGCAAACAGCCGGCTTTCCGCCATTACCGAGCTGTTTGTCAGGGTATTTAGCAGCGTGGATTTGCCGGCATTGGTGTATCCGATAATCGAGATTATCGGCAGGCCGCGCTTGGCGCGCCTGGCTTTTTGCTGATGCCTTTGTTTGCGCACATTTCCGAGTGCCTTTTCCAGCCGCGTAATCCGGTCCCTTACGCGTCGCCGGTTGATTTCCAGCTTGGTTTCTCCCGGGCCCCGGCCTCCGATGCCGCCGGTCAGGCGCGACATGGCCGTGTTCTTGGTGGCCAGCCGGGGCAGCATGTACTTGAGCTGGGCCAGTTCCACCTGGATTTTTCCCTCCCTGGACTGGGCACGCTGGGAAAAGATGTCCAGAATCAACTGCGTGCGGTCCAGGACCCGCGATTCGATCTGGTCGGTGATCGAGCGCATCTGGGAGGGGTTTAACTCCTGGTCGAAAATAATGAGTGTGGCGCCCAGCTGCATGGCATGGATCGTGAGCTCCTCGAGCTTACCGGTGCCCATCAGAAAACGGGGATTGATCTTCTTGCGGTGCTGGAGCACGGTGTCCAGCGCCTGAATGCCGCTGGAGCGTGCCAGCTCCTTGAGTTCTTCCAGCGAGGCCCGGGCCTGCTGCTTGGATGCGGATGTGACACTTACCAGCACGGCCTTTTCTTTACCGGTGGCGACCCTGCGGGTGGCCTGGTACTGGGAAAGCTCGTCCTCGATGGCCCGGATGAGCTGAATGCAGTTGGTCTCCGGATTCATGGGGTCTTGCGGTGCCAGTATCTGATGCGGCCCGTTGTCCGACGGAGACGGCAGAATATGGGCCGCATGCATCTGTCCGGGATTGCCCGCCTTGTCCGTGCCCACGGCGGCCATCAGGTCCAGGCGCAGCAGGGACAGGTCAGTTAAATCATCCCGGGTCAGGGCCTCGTCATTCAAATGCGTGTGCACGCAGCGCAGCCCCTTTAACCGTCCCGGCGGCGTGCGGTACTCGTCGGTATCCGGGAGCATGATCTTCTGGTTGTCGCCCACGATCACGCGCGCGATCCTGCCGGAGCGGTCCACGAGCAGACCGATCTGCCGACGGGTCTCGGCACTAAGGCTGCATATTTCTTCGACTAACCGGGGGTTGATAATGGATTCCGGAGGTATCCGGTGGTGGTAAAGGTTTTCGATCCGGCGAAGCTGGGTGGCTTTTAAGCCGCCGGTGTTACCTGAAATTTTTTTCATTCGCGTCCTGGATGGATATCCTTTTCACGCTGTGTTTTTAACACGGTTTTCATGCGCCTTCCAATTCCGGCGTGTATTCGCCGTAGGCCATGTTTTCAAACCGCGTGTATTCACCCTTAAAGACCAGCGAGCACGTCCCGGTGGGACCGTTTCGCTGTTTTGCCAGGTGAATTTCGGCAATGTTTTTGTTGGGATTGTTTTCATCCGTGTTATAAACTTCATCCCTGTAAATAAATATAACCAGATCTGCGTCTTGTTCAAGGGCCCCGGATTCGCGCAGGTCAGAAAGTTGGGGGCGCTTGTCGCTGCGCTCCTCCAGCCGGCGGTTTAACTGGGAAAGGGCAACGACCGGGATGTCCATCTCCTTGGCCAGGCCTTTTAAGGTCCGCGACATTTCCGAGATTTCCAGTTCCCGCCGCTCATATGATTTGCGCGGCCGCAAGAGCTGGAGGTAGTCGATGATGATCATGCCCACCCCCTTTTCCCGCTTTAAGCGCCGGGTCTTGGTCTTGATGTCCAGCGAGGACAGCTCCGGGGAATCATCAATGTATATCGGGGCGGCCGAGAGCACGCCCGCGGCATTGGTGAGGCTGTACCAGTCATCTTCGTTGAAAAACCCGTCGCGTACCCTTGCCGAGTCAATGCGCGCCTCCGAGCACAGCAGGCGAAGCGATAGCTGTTCCTTGGACATTTCCAGGGAAAACAGGGCGACCGGGGTCTCTGCCTCCACTGCGGCATAGCGGGCCATGTTCAGGGCCAGCGCGGTTTTGCCCATACCGGGCCGGGCGGCCGTGATAATCAGGTCCGATGCCTGAAATCCGGATGTGAGCTGATCGAGCTTTTTAAAACCCGAGGGCACGCCGCTGATCAGGGCCCTGTTGCCCTGCCGGGCTTCCAGGGAATCGATGTTGGATTCAATGAGCTTGCTGATGGGGTAGAAATTCTGTTTCTGCTTCTGATCTGCGATATCAAACAGGGACCCTTCGGCAAAATCGATGACATCGTCGGTGTTGCCGGATTCGTCGTAGCATTTCTGCACGATGTTGTTTGCCGTACCGATCAGGTTCCTGAGCACGGCCTTGTCGTGGATGATCTTGGCGTAGTGCTTGGCATTGGCAGGCACGGGTGCGGTATCCACGATCTTTGCCAGATACACCGCCCCGCCGATGGATTCGAGCTGATTTCGGCTCTTGAGGTGTTCGCTCAGGGTCACCAGGTCCACGGGCTGGTCATTTGCGAAGAGTTCGGTGATACCGGCAAAGATTTTTTGATGGGCGGACTTGTAGAACGCTTCAGGCTTTAAAATGTCGAGGATATCCAAAAGGATATTGTTATCCAGCAGGGCTGCGCTGATAATGGACTCTTCAGCCTCGATGCTCTGGGGCGGCAGTTTTTGAAGAGAGGGGTCCTTGCTCATGGGATATACCGATTCCTACCATGCATCAGATACAATGATTTGTCAACGGCTGATCCGGCGGGCCGGAAACACGGTTCGGCCCGCCGGCCGGATGGCCCTTCTTCCGGCGGGCTGAATCGAAAAAAAACGGCACAAGCCCTATTGCTCGGGGACCACTTCCACCGTGATTTCCGGTTCGATATCCCGGTAGACCCGGACGGGAACCTGGTAGGTGCCCAGGGTCTTGATGGTATTGGGCAGCAGGATGGACCTTCGCTGGACTTCAATTCCCTGTTGTGCAAGTGCATCCGCGATATCCCGTACCGCCACCGAGCCATAGAGCCGG
This sequence comes from Desulfobacteraceae bacterium, assembly GCA_021737225.1. Taxonomy (GTDB): domain Bacteria; phylum Desulfobacterota; class Desulfobacteria; order Desulfobacterales; family Desulfosalsimonadaceae; genus Desulfosalsimonas. Next base: position 17,980 of record JAIPEJ010000007.1, on the reverse strand, counting down.
TCTTCATCGGCCACCTTGGCCGGGATCTGGACGGTAACGCCTTTGAGCCGGTCGGCCATCTCCTCGGCCCGCTCGCGCTCCTTGGCCAGTTGAAGCTCGATCTTCTTGCGCTCCTGCTCCATTTTCTTGCGGTTTTCTCCGGTGGCGGGAACGGCCTTGCTCTGGGGAATGAGGTAATTTCTGGCATAGCCCTTCTTCACGTCCACCTCGGAGCCGATAATGCCCAGGGACTCAATGGTTTCCTTTAATATGACTCTCATCTTTAACCTCCGATGATTGGGGGAGTTTTGTGTAATTTATTCGCCGGGGCCGCCGCCTTGTGCGCGCAGGCGCCTGAAATCGGCCCATGTATCAAAAAAGCCCAAACCGATGACCACGAGGGCAAAAATCTGCTGCACGGCAATAAACGCATAAACCAGTATGCGCAAAAAAAGCGGCACCTGCTTGCGTTCAAAATAAAACGAGACCACCGCCACGCCCTGGAAAAGGTAGATCAGCATCAGCAGTATCAGGCCGTTGATCCCGATAAACGAAAGCGGTTCGCCTGCAATCAGCATCAGCAAACCGCATGCGATCACCGCCCACACCAGCATGTCCGGCGCCTGCCACCGGTTGAGGTGTCCGAAATCCGGCTGCCGTAATCCGCCGGCGCGAAGTGCCAGCCTTGCCAGAAGCAGGTTCGCCCAGGCCGAAAACACCAGCCCGGCCACTGCCATGGCCGGCATGAGCCGCATGACCACGTAATGCACCCGGTCCATTGAATTGGTCAGCAGCTGGATGCTCCGCTCGGGCATGTCCATGGTCTTGTATGCAGCGGCCGTCATCTCCAGGTTTTTGCGGACATAGGCCGATGTCAGATCCCAGGGCCCGGAGCCGGCGGCATTGCCCAGCAGAAACAGGGCCGCTATCCCCCCGGCCAGTACCAGTCCGCAGGGGTAAGCAATGGTTTTTTCCACGGAAAGGTTTCTTTCCAGGACATCGCCGAGTGCAAAGCCCAGGCCCAGCATGCACAGCATCAGCCAGACATCCACGGTATTTTTCGAGCCGATGATCCAGATAAAGCCCAGGGCGAGGATTACCATTGCCCCGCTTGCCCCGGAACCGAGCTTGACCCGGTAAAAGATCACCGGCAGGGGCAGCAGCAGAAAACATAAAAATCCGAAAACCGGAAAGTAAAGGGAAACCGTCCCGCAAAAGACCAGAATGGTCGCTCCGGTAATAATATCCCTGGTGTTTTCCGCCATGATTTGTCCGGACACGGATTTTTGCCCCTGTCTGCCGTATGCGCGTCAATGCCGGCCGGCGGCAATCCGGCTTACAGGTCCGCAGAGCCCACGTAGGGCAGCATGGCGATCTTTCGGGCCCGCTTAATGGCCACGGCCAGGCGTCTCTGGTGCCTTGCGCAGGTGCCTGAAATGCGCCTGGGAATGATCTTGCCGCGTTCCGTGATAAAGTATTTGAGCATGCCGGGGTCTTTATAGTCAATCACCAGGTTCGGGTCCGCGCAGAACCGGCAGACCTTGCGCCGATGGAAAAATCGTCGTTTGTTCATCACAGCCATCTTATGACTCCTCTTCTTGGCTTGCCGGTGTGGTTTCTTCGGTCTCAGCAGCAGGTGCTTCGGTTTCCGCGGCTGCGGTTTCAGGCGCGGTCTCTTCTGCCTTGCTTTCCTGTTCCCCGGCTTCTTCCTCGGGACCTGCCTGCAATGCCTCCGGGTCCACATTTTCTTCCAGGCGGATCGTCATAAACCGGAGTACCCGCTGGTCGTGGCGCAGCATCTGCTCAATTGCATCAACGATCTCTCCGGTGCCGCAGAAATCGGTGCGCACATACTGTCCCTGTTTTTTCTTGCGGATCTCGTAAGCCAGCTTTCGCATGCCCCAGTCGTCAAATGCGAGAAGGGTGCCGTTGCGCTTTGTAATCTGCGATTCGATGCGTTCGAGCAGCGCCTTCTTGTCGTCCTCGCCGACGTCCGCATCAATGATGGTAATGTTTTCGTACCTGTTCATGCCTCCTCCTTTTGGCTTTTAATAGCCCCGATCAACTCCGGATCAGAGCAAGGATAAGCAACTGTGAAAATCCATTTATTAAACGGATTTTCATCGTTTCTGTCAAGCATAATTTAAAGCAGCCAATGCCCAGGCTGCATTTCGGGCAAATAAAAAAGCCTTTCAGGTCATCTTGAAAGGCCGCTTGGAAACTAAGGTTTCAATGATCCGTCTGTCCGGTGAAACCGGATTTCAATTCTTTATAACATTCAATTTTTCATGTCAATATTTTATGGTTTCCGGGCCGGATTCTGCAGACATCAGCGGCTTGCAATCGGATGCAGGATCATATATAAAACGCATGTGAATTTCAACAGATCCACCAGGAGGGGCGATGAAAATCCGGACAAAAATCATGCTGGGATTTCTGATCCTGGCGATTATGCTTGCCGTGGCAGGGGCCTTTTCCATATACCAGCTCAAAACCATTGGTTCCTCTGTCCAGTCATTGCTTGATGACAATTACCGCAGCATCAATGCGGCCAAAAAGATGACCGAGTCCCTGGAGCGTGAAGACAGCGGCATGCTGCTTTTGCTTTCGGGCAAGTGGAAAGAGGGGCGCCGGACCATCCGGGGTGCTGATGAGAATTTCCGGCAGGCCCTGGAAACCGCGGAGAACAATCTGACCATTGACGGGGAAAAGGCTTACGTGGAGCGGATCCGCAAACTGTACGGCAAATACAGTGCATTCTGGGACCGGCCCATAGCCGGCACCGCCGACGAGGGCAATCTGGACTGGTATTTTGGAGAGGTGCAGCCGTCTTTCAAGGCGGTAAAAGGCGCGGTCCAGGAGTTGATGTCTGTTAACGACAAGGCAATGTATAAAACCGCATCCGGACTGAAAAATCAGGCTCATCGAGCCATAATGCCGCTTTTGGTAGCCATCCTGTCGGCCCTGGTTTTTACTTTGCTGTTTAATTTTTTTGTCAATCTTTATATCGTCAACCCGATTCTGTCCATCACCCGTTCAATCGAGGGTTTCCTGACACATGAGAAACCCATCGCGGTAAAGCTTGATTCTGACGACGAGCTTGCAGATCTGGCCGGGTCCGTGTCCAACCTGGCTGCGATGGTGAAAATGGACCGCCACGGCTCCGATCAATGATAGAGATCCCGGAATTCCGGGGAAGGCCGCTGTTATGAGAGCGCAGATTATTATCCGCTATATCGGCTTTGTATTTCTGTTCAACGCCCTGTTTCTTTTCATCTCCGCGGCGGCCTCTGCGGTCAATGGCGACTCCGCGCTTCTTCCGCTTTCATACAGTGCCGTTGTTGCGGCGCTTATCGGAATTTTTCCGGCCATTTTCGTGCCGCCGGCGGAAAACATCGAAAACGATGAAGGCCTGGTGATCGTGGTGGCCGGGTGGCTCATGTCCTCATTGATCGGAACCCTGCCTTATATCATGTGGGGCGATCCGTTTACCTTTACAAACGCATGGTTTGAGAGTGTCTCCGGTTTTACCACCACAGGCTCCTCCATTCTGTCTGATATAGAGGCGCTGCCCGCGGGATTGCTGCTGTGGCGTTCGACCACGCAATGGATCGGCGGCATCGGCATTATTGTATTCATGCTTGCAGTGGTTCCGTCCACCGGGCAGACAGCCATGGTGCTTTACAAAAACGAGATCTCGTCTTTGGCAGTGGAGAACTTCCGTTACCGTACCCGAAAGACCCTGCAGATTCTGCTGGTGGTATATCTCGGGCTGACCGTTCTGGAGAGCCTGTGCCTGGTGGTTGCCGGCATGGGGGTTTTCGACGCGGTCACCCACAGCTTTGCCACCGTGGCCACGGGCGGGTTTTCCCCGAAAAACAGCAGCGTGGCGCATTTTGCCAGTCCCGTGATCGAAGGCATCATCATGGTTTTCATGATCCTTTCGGGGATTCATTTTGCCCTGATTTTTCTGGGCATCACGGATCGCAGCGGAAAAATCTGGCGCTCTTCGGTGGTCCGGTACTATCTTGCAGCCATGGCAGTGGGGGTGCTGCTTGTGGGGTATAATATCTGGGGGCGGGTTTTTGAAGGGTTTTGGGAGGCCATGCGTTTTGCCGCGTTCCAGGTCATATCACTGGGTACCAGCACGGGATTTGCAACCGCGGACTCCAGCATCTGGCCCGGTTTTTCGATCCTGATCCTGATTTTTTTCACTCTGCAGTGTGCATGCGCGGGATCTACTTCAGGCGGCATCAAGGTCGACCGGATTATACTTTTCTGGAAAAGCATGATCTGCCAATTTCTTAAAATGAAGCATCCCAAGGCGGTCGTTGCATTGAAGATTGACAATACGGTGATAGAGCCGAGAGTTGTAGAAGCCGGCCTCCTTTATATCACGCTTTACATTTGCGTGGTATTTATATCCAGCCTTGTGCTGACCTTTCTGGGCGTGGATATCATGTCCGCGTTTTCAGGATCTGCAGCGGCCATGGGAAATGTCGGGCCCGGTTTTTCCACGGTGGGTTCTTTCTCCAATTTCGCCGCGATTCCGGCAGCCGGCAAATGGGTGCTGACCATCGTAATGCTTCTGGGCCGCCTGGAAATCTTCGGACTGACCATGTTCTTGTTTTACCGCATGATCCGCTGACGAACTAAGGGGTCAAGTCTGCGCTTGACTCTTTTTAAAAAAGACCATCCCTGCCTGATATTTTTTTCACCTTGGTTCGACCTGCAGGCTGTTGTCAATCCTTCCGATATTCCTGTATATTTTTGCGTCTTCTTGTCAAAAAGCTCGCATATCTGTCTCATCCCGGGGCGCCTGAGTTTTCGTTCCGTACAGAGACGACTGGCTCTATTTTTAGGGGAAAAGAGTCAAGGGCAGACTTGACCCCTCATTTTTTTGTTGACAAACATCCAATCCCCCTTTAAATTCCAAATATGGTATTTAAAAAATCAAATATGGTATTGCTTTAATCAAATAAGGAATCTTCATGAGTTCCAACTATCCCCAAAACAGTGTGCCGGCCGTTCACCGGGCAATTGATGTACTTGAGTTTATCTCATCGGCCCAGCGGGAAGTCGGCTTGTCAGAGCTTATGGAGAACCTGGATATTCCCCGCCAGTCCCTGATTCGCATTTTAAACACGCTCTGCGAACGGGGTTTTCTTGACAAGTCCAGTCAGCGGGGGCTCTACAGGATCGGGGTCAAATTTCTTTATTTAGGCCACGGCCTGCCCGGGAAGTTTGAACTGCGCAAGGCCGCCTGGGATGAGATGAAGGCGCTCTCCCATAAGACAAAAAAGACCATTGAGCTTTCCAGCCTGGATCGGGATCAGCTGATTCTGCTGGAGCAGATCCCCGGCACCGAGGACATGACGCATTATTCCCGGGCAGGCAGCGTGATTCCGTATTTGCACACGGTCAGCGTTGGCAAGGTCTACCTTGCGCAGATGGATGCGGCCAAAAGAAAGCGGGTGCTTGGCAAAATCGGTCTGCCGGCCATGACCCGCTACACGATTACCGACATGGACCGCCTGGAAGAAGAGATCCGGATAACCCGGGAGCGCGGTTATGGCTTTGAGGATCAGGAACTGCGGGAAGGGGTTCGCCGTGTGGCTGCCCCGGTCTTTAATGCAGGTGGGAAGCTTGAAGGGTGTATCGGCCTGTCCGCCCCCATTTTTAGTTTTGCGCTCGAGGATGTGGACCGCTACGGGCCGATGGTGCGAGAAGCAGCGGACAAGGCTTCCCGGGAGCTTGGATACAAACCGAATTAACAAATTTTTATGAAGGAGGCGCAAATGTTTGAACTCAAAGACAAAACCATAATGGTAACCGGCGGGGCCCAGGGCATTGGAAAAGCCATTTCAACCGCCCTGGCCGGGCAGGGGGCCAAAGTGGCCATTGCTGATATTGACGAAACCGCCGCGGCTCAGACAGCCGATGAACTAAGCCAGCAGAACCACAAGGTAATGGCGGTACAAACCGATATCACGGATCCGGATAAGGTCAAGCAGTCGGTCGCCAGGGTAAAAGAAGCATTCGGGGGCATTGATGTTCTGGTCAACAACGCGGGCTGGGACCGCATGATTCCCTTTGTCGATACAACTCCGGATTTCTGGGACAAGGTGATCGATATCAATTATAAGGGCGTGCTCAATTGTGTGTATGCGGTCATCCACGACATGATCGACAAAAACGGCGGCAAGATCATCAATATCAGCTCGGATGCCGCCCGGGTGGGCAGCAGCGGCGAGGCCGTCTATGCCGGGGCCAAGGGTGCTGTCATATCCTTCAGCAAGTCGCTTGCCCGGGAGGTGGCCAGAAACCAGATAACGGTCAATGTCATATGCCCGGGGCCCACGGATACACCGCTTACCCAGCAGATGCAGGCGGAAAGCGAGTTTGCGCAGAAGGTTCTGTCCAAGATGGATAAGGTCATTCCGCTCAGACGCACCGGCACGCCCGAGGAAATTGCAGCTGCGGTGGTCTTTTTCGCTTCCAAAGAGGCTGATTTCATCACCGGCCAGACGCTCAGTGTGAGCGGCGGCCTCACCATGAGCAGCTAGCATGCCGGAAAGCAAAAAAAGCCGGTTGAAAAAGGAGACGAGATGAAACACCACAGCAACACCTATGATTCAGAGATGTTTATTGACACCTTTGAAAACACCTTTACCTACATTGCCGGATTCATGCGCAACGTGCACCGGTTTTCCGAAAGAGATGCGCTGACCTGTCCGATCCGGGAAAAGACCTGGAGCTATCCGGAGCTCAATGCTGAGGTCAACCAGCTGGCCCGGGCGCTGATGGACAGCAGGGTGGGAAAAGACGACGTGGTCATGCATCAGCTGCTTAACTGCGCGGAGTTTTTGTTTCTCTACCTGGCGCCGCACAAGCTCGGTGCCATCAGCTGCCCGATAAATTTCCGGCTTTCTGCGGGCGAGACCGCCTATATTCTCGATGACAGCAAGCCCAGGGTCTATTTTTATGATGCGGAGTTCAAAGAAGTGGCCCGGCAGGCTTTGGAGATGGCCTCGCATAAGCCGGAAAAGGTGGTCATGGTGGATATTAGCGGCAAGGAGGTGCCTTTTGAGGGCTCTGTTTCATACAGTGATTATGTCGGCCGTTTTCAGGCAGAGGACCCTGGCATCGATCGGCCCAGCCATGTCTACGACGAGGTGACCCGGCTTTATACTTCGGGCACCACGGGCATGCCCAAGGGCGTGCCGCTAAACAACATCAATGATATCCTGAGTGCCCATGACGTGATCATGCATTATCCGCTCTCGCCGCAGGACAAAACAATGAACATGACGCCCTGGTTCCACCGCGGCGGCCTGTATTCCGGCGGACCCAACCCGACCCTGTACATCGGCGGGCAATGCGTCATTCTAAGGAATTTTGATGCGGCCACGGTACTGGACTCCGTGGAGAAATACCAGCTCACCTATCTTACGGGAGTGCCCTTCACCCTGAAACTGCTCAAGGAAGAGCAGGAGAAAAACCCCAGGGATATCAGTTCGTTGAAAGGGATTGTCACCATGGGTGCGCCCCTGGAAAAGAACCTGTGTATTGAATGCCACAAGGTGCTTACGGAAAACATTTTTAACGGTTACGGTTCATCCGAGGCCTTCTGGAATACGTTTTTAAGGCCGTTTGATCTGCCTGAAATGGCGGGATCTGCCGGCCGTTCCTGCACGGATGATGATATGGCCGTTGTGGAACTCCACCCCGACCGGCTTGCCGAACCGGATGAGACCGTGCCCAAGGACAACGAAACCGTGGGCGAGGTGATCGTCAAGTCGCCGGCCAAATGCGCGTATGCTTATGTCAACAAACCCGAGGAGGCCGCAAAGAAGTTCTATAAAGGCTGGCTCTACATCGGGGATCTGGCCATCTGGAATGAGCAGGAGTTTGTGACCATTGTCGGCCGAAAGGATGACATGATCATCTCCGGCGGTGAAAACGTGCACCCGGTTCAGGTTGAAGAGGTGTTAAATGAGCACCCCGCGGTATCCAGCTGCGTGGTGGCCGGAATTCCGGACAAGAAATGGGGCGAGATTGTTACTGCTTATGTGATCAAAAGCGATGCTTCGCTAACGGCCAAGGAGCTGGATACCCATTGCCAGAACCATCCCATGCTGTCCAAGTATAAGCGGCCCCGGCTGTATAAGTTCGTGGAGGAACTTCCCATGACGGCCACAGGCAAACTGATCCATTACAAGGTCAGAAACTGGGGCGTCGAGGACTATGAAAAAGGCAACCTGGAAAGCGTATAATTCCAATTTTGCCGCAACCATTCACGGCCTGCCGATACACAGGCACATTTAAAGGACCCCATATATGGATTTTGCATTCAACAAACAACAAAAGATGATTCAAAAGGAAGTCCGGCGATTTGCCCAGGACGAGCTGGCACCGCACTACACGGAGTGGGACAGGAAAAAAATCTATCCCCGGGAGCTGGTCAGGAAAATGGGCGATCTCGGATTTCTCGGTGTCTCCGTCAACGAGGACATCGGAGGCGGGGGCGATTCCTATGTCACAGAAGGCCTTGTGTGCGAAGAGCTTTCCCGGGGCGACTGCAGCATTACAATGTCAACGCATGTGGCCGGTCACTTGTGCGCCGGGCTTCTGGAACAGGCCGGCCGGGATGTTCAGAAAGCCTTTCTCGAGCCCTTTATGGCGGGGGAGCAGATCCCTGCCTTCTGTCTGACCGAGCCCGACTCCGGAACGGATGCCGGCGCGCTTCAGACCAGTGCGGAGAAAAAAGGTGCGTCCTACGTGCTCAATGGAGAGAAGTCCGGTATTACTGCCATTATGGATGCGGATGTGGCGCTTATCTTTGCCCGCACCGAGCCCGGCAGAACCGCCAAGGGGGTTTCCTGCTTTGTCGTACCTTGCAATCTTCCCGGCGTCTCCACTCAGGCCTATGAGGATATGGGGTGCAATGCCGTGGTCCGGGGATCGCTTTTTTTGCAGAACGTGGAGATTCCCGAGAATTATCGGATCGGCGAGGAGGGAAAGGGCTTTAAACTTGCCATGCAGGGATTTGACATCAGCCGCATCTTTCTCTGCCTTGAAGCCATTGCCCCGGCCATGGTCTCCCTTGAGGAAACCATGGCCCATGTCAAGCAGCGCGAAGCCTTCGGGCGGCCCCTGGCGACCTTCGAAGGCGTATCCTTTCCGATAGTTGAACATTTCAGCCTTCTAGAAGCAGTCCGGCTGCTCTGTTACAAGGCCCTGTGGTTAAAGGACCAGGGGCAGTCCAGCAGCAAGGAGGCCGGCATGGTAAAATGGATGGCCCCGCGGTTTTCAACCAATGCGATTCGTGACTGCATAGGGCTTCACGGTCATTACGGCTACACCAAGGATTACCCCCTGGAGCAGCGCCTCAGGGATGTCCTGGCCATTGAAATTGCCGACGGCACCCCGCAGGTGTCCAAAATGGTGGTGCAGCGGGAAATGATGGGAAGAGCCTATCTGCCCTATAATTACAAATAGCCATGCCTGTTCCGGCTGGCACAGGGCGTCTCTGGCGCGCCCAAAAAATTGGAAAACAATCTTTAAAAGGAGGGAACAATGGATTTCCAGGAAATCATTTATGAGAAAAAAGACGGAGTGGCAAAAGTTACCATCAACCGGCCTGAAAAATACAATGCGTGTACGTCTCTGACCCTGATGGAACTCCACAAGGCATTAACCGATGCCTGGGTGGATAACAGCGTCGGCGTGGTGGTGTTTACCGGTGCCGGGGAAAAGGCTTTCTGTACCGGCGGAGACCAGTCCATCCGGGATAAGGGCGGATATGCCGGAACCATGGCTGCCCTGCCGGTGGAAGTCGGCTGGCAGAGCGTTTCGGCCCTGATCCGGAATCTGCCGAAACCCGTGATTGCAAGGGTCAATGGGTATGCCATTGGCGGCGGGCACGTGTTCCAGGTGGTATGCGACTTGTCCATTGCCGCTGAATCCGCAAAGCTGGGCCAGGCCGGTCCCAAGGTGGGCAGCTTTGATCCCGGTTACGGCACCGGGGATCTGGCCCGCTGCGTGGGCCTTAAGAAGGCAAAAGAGATCTGGTTCTTCTGTCGGCTGTACAAGGCGCAGGAGGCCCTGGAAATGGGACTGGTCAATGCAGTGGTGCCCTTTGATCAGCTTGACGAGGAAGTGGACAAATGGTGCGGGGAACTCCTTGACAAGAGCCCGACCGCGCTGAAGATGCTCAAGTATGCCTTCCACGCGGAGACCGACGGCGTTGCCGGCATTACCAACCTGGGTGTCGGGGGGCTGAGCATGTACTACGGCACAGACGAGTCGCTTGAAGGCAAAAACGCCTTCATGGAAAAGCGGAAACCGGAGTTTTCCAAGTATCGGAAGTAAATCCTTAAAGGATTGAGGCTTCCCGGATAAAGAGGTGACAGTCATGGGAAAAGTGGGAATTATCGGTGTCGGGCAAACATCGTTTGTGCGTCAGTACCCGGGATCGATTCGCGAACTTGTGTTTGACGGCTTTAAAGAGGCGATGGCTGATGCGGGAATCAGCAGCGGCGAAATTGACGCTACAGTGATTTGCTCTGCGCCGGAATACGATAAGCAGCGATCGCCTGCGGGAGTTCTCTCAGAGTACCTGGGCTTAAATCCCCAGCCCACGTTTTATGTGGAAACGCTGTGTTCTTCGAGCAGCACCGGTCTCAAGCTCGCCTATAGCCTTGTGGCCTCGGGTCTGCATGATGTGGTGCTGGTGTCCGGTTTTCAGATTATGAGCCAGCTCACATCTGAAGAATCGCAGGAGCGAATGGCCCGGGGGGCGGATATTCAGTGGGAGTCACCGTTTGGCACCATGATGCCTGCTTATTACGCTTTGCATGCCCAGAGTCACATGGCCAGTTATGGCACGTCTCCGGAGGACTTGGCGTTAATCCGTGTCAAGGCATCTACTTACGGCCAGATGAATGAAAAGGCGGTCTACCGCAAGGCTGTGACTCCGGAAATGTTTTCAGACCCGGAAAACAAAATGGCCCAGCCGGTATCAAGCCCCCTTCGCACCGGGGACTGCTGTGCCAATGCGGATGGCAGCTCCTGTGTGATTGTTGCCAGCGAAGAAAAGGCACGGGCGCTTGGCCGGAAGCCGGTCTGGATCAAGGGCGTTGGCGCGGCTTCTGCGCCCGTGAACATGGCCGGGAGAAAAGATCTGAGTCATTTGTCCGTGGGCCGGGAGGCCGCGCGCCAGGCCTATGCCATGGCCGGCATCAGCGCTTCTGATGTTGATGTGGCCGAAGTCCATGACTGCTTTACCATTGCTGAAATGATGGCCTACGAAGATCTGGGCTTTGCCGATCCGGGCAAAGGTCGGGATCTGATCCGATCCGGTCAGACCTATAAGGATGGCAAAATTCCGGTGAATGTGGACGGCGGCCTGCTTTCCAAGGGGCATCCGATCGGGGCAACCGGGGGGTCCCAGATTCGAACCATTGTCCTTCAGCTCAGAGGCGAGGCCGGGGCGATGCAGGTGGATAACCCGAACATCGGCTTGGTTCATAATATCGGGGGCGTGGGCCTTTATGGAAACGTCACCATTCTTGGCCTGGATTGATGCCCCGCACCTGAAGGAAATTCATGCCGGTGCGGGGAAATGTCCAGCTTTTTAAGGAAGTTTTGTTGTCAAGGAGGCCCAAAATGGGGAAAAAAGAACTCGATACACGATTTGCCCGATTCGGCACGGTCAGCTTTGCCGGCGTGACCCAGGTGAATGATTTTGTGGATTACCTTGAAGACGGGCGGCTGATGGGTACGAAATGCAATCACTGCGGATTGTATTTTTTTCCTCCCCGCGCCCACTGCTGCCAGTGCCTTTCAGGCAGCCCTGAGTGGTTCGAGGTGACAGGCGAGGGCAGGCTTGTCACCTATTCGACACTTCATTATGCCCCGGCCGGTTTTCAGGCGGATCTGCCCTATACCATCGGCCTGGTGGATTACGGGCAATACAAGGTTTTCGGCCGGTTAAGCCCGTCGCTCGGGGAGGATGCGCTCCATGTGGGCATGGCAATGAAAGCAAAGGCCGATAAAACCGCCGCGGGGCAAGTGACCTATGTTTTTGAAGCTGCATAGAAGTGCAGTTCCGCAAAACCGCATAGCTGCGTTTTGCTGCGGTATATATTGTTTAACATTTCTGGAGGATTCCAATGGAGTTTTCATGGACCAAAGAACAGGAGATGCTGAGAAAATCGGTGCGGGAGTTTGCCAATAAGCAGCTCGTGCCCAATCTTTCCGAATGGGACCAGCAGCATTATTTTCCATATGAGGAAGCGCTCAAGCCCATGGGGGAGTTGGGATTTTTCGGCACCGTGATCCCGGAAGAATACGGCGGCGTCGACATGGGTTTCGTTGCTTCCGCGATTGTGACCGAAGAGATTGCCCGGGCGGCCAGTTCCCTGCGCGTCCAGGTGAACATGCAGGAACTCGGCTGCGCATATACCATCTATCGCTATGGCAGTGAGGAACTGCGGCAGAAATACATCCCCAAGCTGGTGGCAGCCGAGTATGTTGGCGGATTTGGAATTACCGAGCCGGATGCCGGCTCCGATGTCATGGGTCTGCAGTCCACGGCCGAGGACAAGGGGGATCACTGGCTCTTAAACGGGAACAAGACCTGGATTTCCAATGCGCACATGGCGGATGTGCTGATTTATTATGCGTATACGGACAAATCCAAGGGCTCCAAGGGCCTGTCCGCCTTTGTGATCGAGCCCAAAAACTTTAACGGTGTTCAGACCTCTAAACTGGACAAGATGGGCTCTCACTGCTCGCCGACCGGCGAGGTGTTTTTGTCCGATACCCGCGTGCCCAAGGAAAACATCCTGGGAAACCCCGGGGATGGCGCCAAAATCGTTTTCAGCTCACTTAACCAGACCCGGCTTTCGGCTGCCGCCGGCGGCGTAGGGCTGGCCCAGGCCTGTCTGGACGAGATTCTCAAGTACTGCAAGCAGCGCAAGCAGTTTGGAAAATCCATCGGCGAATTCCAGATGAACCAGGAGATGATCGGCCAATTGTCGGCCCAAATCGAGGCCGCCCGTCTGGTGGTGTATAAGGCGGCCTACAATAAGGACCGGGGGAAGCTCAACAACGGTCTGGACGTGGCTCAGGCCAAGTACCTGGCCGGCGAGGTCGCGGAGAAAGCCGCGAGCTATGCCATGCGGATCCTGGGGGCCTATGGCTATTCCACCGAGTACCCCGTGGAGCGCCTGTTCCGGGATATGCCCACCTATTACATGGTTGAAGGCTCGGCCAATATCTGTAAAATGATCATCGCCCAGGATCAATTGGGGATGCGCAAGGCCAACAGGAATTAAAGAGTCAGGCGGTTCAGGCAAAAGCCGTCGGATCGCCGCTGCCGGCAGCGAAAAAATCCCCGGCACCAAGGAAGGATAAATAAATCATGACCGAATTCAAGATCAATCAGAAGGACGTGTTTTTTATCGTAAACGAGCAGCTGGACTATGGCCGCCTTTGCGAGTTGGAGCGTTATCAGGGCCTGAACCGCAAGACCCTGGACATGCTGGTCACAGAGGCCATTTCCTTTGCCAGAAAAGCGGTGGCGCCGTTAAACGAGATCGGCGAAGAAAAGGGATTGACCTACGAAGACGGCCAGGTCAAGTGCCCGCAGGAGTTTCGGGAGGTGTTCCGGCGCTACGGGGAAAACGGCTGGACGGCTGCAGCCCGCGATCCCGAGTACGGCGGCCAGGGATTTCCCAATATGATGCGCATCGTGATCAATGATTTCATGTACGGGGCTTGCCAGTCCTTTAACATGGCCCCTTCACTTACCCACGGCGCGGCGCATCTGATTGAAAGCTTCGGCTCGGAGGAATTAAAGCGGGCTTTTGTGCCGCGGATGTATAACGGGACTTTCTCCGGCACGATGTGTCTTACTGAACCGGATGCGGGATCAAACCTGGCAGCCATCCAGACCACAGCGTATCCCGACGGCGAATGCTACCGGATAAAGGGGAACAAGATCTTTATATCCTGGGGCGACCACGATATTGCCGATAATATCGTGCACCTGGTTCTTGCCCGCATTGACGGCGCTCCTGAAGGGGTAAAAGGGATTTCGCTTTTTGTTGTGCCCAAATACCGCCTGGATGCCGACGGCAATCCGGGAGAGCCAAATGACGTAGCCTGCACAGGTATCGAGGAGAAGCTGGGCCTGCATTCTTCTCCCACAGCCGCGCTGAGCTTTGGCGCAAAGGACGGCTGCATCGGCTATCTCTGCGGCGAAGCCAACAGGGGACTGGCCCACATGTTTCAGATGATGAATTCCGCGCGAATCAACACCGGCGTATCCGGGATGACCCTGGGAAGCACCGCTTACCAGCATGCGCTGCAATACACCAAACAGCGGATTCAGGGTCGGGATCCGGCCAAGCGGAAGCAGGGGGAAGTTCCCATAATTAATCATCCGGATATCCGGCGCATGCTGCTCAAGATGAAAGCCACAGTGGACGGCATGCGGTCGATGATTTATACTGCGGCTTTTTGGGCCGATTTTGCTGCTGAATCCCCGGATCCCGACACCCGGGATCATTACCAGGCGCTCACCGATTTCATGACGCCGATTGTTAAGGCCTACTGTTCGGACATGGGATTTAAGGTCTGTGAAACTGCCATGCAGTGTTTGGGCGGCTACGGATACTGCCGGGACTACCCCATTGAACAGTATATGCGGGATGCCAAGATCATGAGCCTTTATGAGGGCACCAACGGCATCCAGGGCATTGATCTGATGGGCCGCAAGATGCGGGTCAACGAAGGTGCCATGTTCAGTGCATTTTCCAGGGAAATACAGGCGTTCTTTGAAAACCATCGCGGCCACGCCGGGCTTGGCAGCCGCGTGGCGGATCTGGAGCATGCTTTTGCCCGGGTTTCGGAGATGGCCGATCAGATGAGGCAGCGCAACCAGGCGGATCCGCTCCAGTGGGCATCCTACACCTATCCGGCACTGCTCTGCTTCGGTGACCTGGTGATGGCCTGGCGGCTTTTGGACATGGCGGTGATCGCCTGGGACCGGGCGGAGCAAAAAGGCAAAAAAAATGATTTTTACAGGGGAAAAGTGGCGCAGGCTACTTACTTTGTAGACACGACCCTGCCGCATACCATGGCGCGCGCCGGGGTATGCACCCGTTCGGGAAGAGAAATCGTGGAGATGCCGGAAAAGGCTTTTTAGTGGTTATGTCTGCAGGCCACCGGGCACGGGGTAACCCGGTTTTCCGGGTTCCGCCCGGCTGAAGGCACTTAAAACACAAAATACGATGGGGTTTTTATGCATCAATACTTTAAGCAAATGGATCGGCTTGGCAAAGCGCTCAAGGATAAGACCAAACAGCGGACCCGGGACAATGCGCAGGAACTCAAGCAGGAAGAAAAGGCCATCCGGGATGCCAGGGAAGCGGTCAAGGAGTTCGGCCTGCCCACAGAGAAAATTAATTCCCGGGGGCAGCTAACGATCTGGCAACGCCTGGAAAAACTGGTGGATACAGATACATGGCGGCCGCTTCACATGCTGTATAACCCTGCGGATAACCAGGACTGCACCACCAACGTGGTGGACGGCCTGGCGCGGATTAACGGCCGCTGGGCAGTTGTGATCGGCTTTGACAACAAATACCTGGCCGGCGCCTGGGTGCCGGGACAGCCAGAGAACATCCTGCGGGTCACGGATCTGGCCAAGCGGCTTAATGTTCCGCTGATATGGGTGGTCAACTGCAGCGGGGTCAAACTCCCGGAGCAGGAAAAATTCTATGCGGGCCGCAGATCATCGGGCACCACATTTTTCCGGCATGCAGAGCTCGAGCAAATGGGAATTCCCATTCTTGCCGGAATATACGGCACGAACCCGGCCGGCGGGGGGTACCAGGCCATCAGCCCGACCGTGCTGTTTGCCCATCAGAACTGCAATATTGCCGTGGGCGGCGCCGGCATTGTCAGCGGCATGAGCCCCAAGGGGTATTTTGATGTGGAATCCGCCAAAGAATTGATAAATGCAGCCCGCCAGAATTCGGCCCAGCCCCCGGGAACCGTGGATATCCATCACGATGAAACCGGCTTTTTCCGCTATGTTTTTGAAACCGAAGAAGACGTCCTGGATGCCATGCGCGGCTATATGACCAAGCTGCCGGCCTATGATCCGGATTTTTTCCGGGTGGATACGCCCAAAGCGCCGGCTTTTCCCGCAGAAGACCTCTATTACCTGCTTCCCTCGAATCCGAAGCGGACCTACGTATTTGAAGAGATCCTGGCGCGCCTGGTCGACGGCAGCGAGCACTCGGAGTTCCGGCCGGACTACGGCCCGGAAGTCTATACCGGGCTGGTAAAGATCAACGGCCTGCTCTTTGGCTGTATCGGCAACCGCCAGGGATTTTTGCCCGGTGGGTATCCGGAGTATGCCGATTATCCTGGCATTGGCGGCAAGCTTTACAGGCAGGGACTGATTAAGATGAACGAGTTTGTAACCCTGTGCGGCCGTGACAGGATACCCATAATCTGGATGCAGGACACCAGCGGAATCGATGTAGGCAACGAGGCGGAAAAGGCCGAATTGCTCGGCCTGGGGCAGAGCCTGGTTTACTCCATCCAGCAGACAGACGTGCCCATGATGCTGGTGACCCTGCGCAAGGGATCGGCTGCGGCGCATTATATCCTGGGCGGGCCCACGGCCAACAGTCATAACGCCTTTACCCTGGGCACAGCGGCCACAGAGATTTATGTCATGCACGGGGAGACCGCTGCGGTGGCCACCTATACCAGGCGCCTGATCAAGGACCAGGATGCCGGCAAACCCCTGGATTCCACGGTTGAGAAAATGAACGAACTGGTGGAGAAATACCACGAGACTTCACGGCCGAGTTTTTGCGCCCGGACCGGCCTTGTAGACGAGATCGTGGATCTTGTCGGGCTGCGGGACTACCTGGAGGCCTTTGCCGGTGCGGCGTATCAGAATCCCGGATCCATCTGCCCGCACCATCACTTGCTGCTGCCCCGGATGATAAAGGGATAGCTTCAGGGCCGCCGGAGTGGGTGCTATCCGAAAAAGGAGGTATTCCAATGTGGGAGTCTGTTCAAATCAGCATCGCCGGTATCTGCGGCGTGATGGCAGGCATTTTTTTGCTCTACTGCACGGTCCGGATAACGGGATATGTAACCGCAAAGATCGAGAAGAAAGGCAAGGCAGATGAATAACCTCTTTGAACTGATCAACATGTCCGGGTTTCTGTACCTTACGCCCCAGATGCTGGTCATGTGGCTGATTGCCGCTGTGCTGTTCTATCTTGCCATTGCAAAGGAATTTGAACCGCTGCTGCTGCTGCCCATCGGATTCGGTATTCTGCTGGCCAACCTGCCGCTCACCGGCCTCATGGAACCCGGCGAAGGGCTGATCTGGCATTTTTACCACTACGGGATCCAGTGGGAGATCATCCCGCCCATTATTTTTCTGGGCGTGGGGGCCATGACCGATTTCGGGCCGGTGCTGGCCAACCCGAAACTGCTTTTTCTGGGCGCCGGGGCCCAGGTGGGGGTGTATATTACCTTTTTTGCCGCCCGGATCTTCGGCTTTGATCTGTCGGAAGCCGCGGTGATCTCCATTATCGGCGGGGCAGACGGGCCTACCACAATCTACCTGGGCGCCAAGCTGGCTCCGCACATGCTGGGAAGCTGTGCGGTGGCCGCCTACTCGTACATGGCCATGGTGCCCATTGTTCAGCCTCCGGTGATGCGGCTTTTTACCACCAAAAAGGAGCGCACCATCCGCATGAAAACCGAGCGCAAGGTGGGCCGGCTGGAGAAGATCCTGTTTCCCTTTTTTGCCGCCATGGTGATCATCCTGCTGATTCCGGCCGCAGCCCCGCTGATGGCCATGTTCATGCTGGGTAACATTTTCCGGGAATCCAGGGTGGTGGAGCGCTTAAACCAGGCCTCGCAGAACGAACTGATGAACATTGCCACCATATTT
>JAIPEJ010000167.1 GCA_021737225.1 Desulfobacteraceae bacterium | reverse complement strand
CCGACCCTGGACCAATCAACACCAGCAAATTTGATGTGTCATTATCTGTTTTCTCTGCTATAATCAGGGCTCAAAATCCGTTCTTTCCGTTCAAAAAAGCCGACCAACTGATTAGATCAGTAGTAACCGTGAATTGCTGGTATAATATCAACCATTTTTAGTACATCGGTCCCGGACGATGCCATATTTTTAGCCGCCCCTGCATTGACAAACTCGCCAGAGTATAATAAAAATGATTTGTTTCACAGGTTAGTGTCCATCCAGAGATCGGATAATTTGTTCAAGTTCAAGGAAGGCGAAAATTTTAACCGCAGGAATACTCTAAGTATTTTGAGGATTCAAATTTTCGCCTGACGCAGAAATTGGGTAAATTAGCCATTTCTGGATGGGCACTAGGTTACGTGGGAAATGATACCCGGCGAATATAGAAATTTAATTTTCATCCCGGATGGCATTTTATTTGACTTTTGAGGTAATGCCAATATTTTTTAAAATATGTCGTTTCCACACGGTTTGTCAGTCCGTAAACCGTAAATGTTTTATTTTTTGAAAAGTTCCGGAAAAATGCGGCAAAGCCCGTTGGACAACAATTCCGCATTTTTCCGAAACGATAACGGCACTGAAAGGCGGTGCCCGCCGCCTGGAAACAAAAAATTTTGAAAAAGGCAAAAGTACGACCATAACCCAGACAAGGATAAAAATCATGTCGAATAACCAAACAAACGGCAACGGCCATGTAAGACTGCAAGTGGAGAATGCCTACAAAATTTTCGGTGGCGACCCCGAACCGGCCTTTAAATTAATCGAGCAGGGCAAGAAAAAAGACGAGATTTACAAGGAAACCGGCCTTACCATCGGGGTTGAAAACGCCAGCTTCTCGGTTTACGCCGGCGAGGTTTTCGTGATCATGGGGCTGTCGGGATCCGGCAAATCCACCCTGGTTCGGCTGCTCAACCGGCTCATTGAACCGACATCCGGCAAGATCATCGTGGAGGGCCAGGACATTACGCAGATGGACAACAAGGAACTCGTGGACATGCGCAGAAAGTACATGTCCATGGTCTTTCAATCCTTTGCCCTGATGCCCCATTTGACGGTGCTGCAAAACGCCGCGTTCGGGCTTGAAATCATGGGGGTTGATGAAAAGAAACGCCAGGATCGGGCCATGGACGCTTTAAAACAGGTCGGCCTTGAACATGTGGCAAACAGCTTCCCCGCCGCCCTGTCCGGCGGCATGAAACAGCGGGTGGGCCTTGCCCGGGGCCTTGCCGTGGATCCGGATATCATGCTCATGGACGAGGCGTTTTCCGCGCTTGACCCCCTGATCCGCACGGAAATGCAGGATGAACTGCTCAAGCTCCAGGAAGGCAGCGAAAGAACGGTGGTCTTTATCTCCCACGACCTGGATGAGGCCATGCGCATCGGAGACCGCATCGCAATGATGGAAAGCGGCCGGATCGTCCAGATCGGCGCGCCCGAAGAAATTCTGAGAAACCCGGCCGATGAATACGTCAAGGCCTTTTTCCGCGGCGTGGATCCCACCAACGTCTACACTGCCGGCGATATCGCCACCAGCACCCAGGTCACCTTCCCCATGCACAAGGCCGGCCTCCGGGCGGTTCGCCAGCGGCTCAATGAATATGACCGCGAACATGCATATATCGTGCGCAGGGATCGCACATATGTCGGCGTGGTATCATTTGACAGTGTAAATGCGGCTATTGAAGACGCGTCAACCGATTCCGAAGACATCAAGCCCGCCTTTCTCGAGGACATCGAGCCGGTTCAAAAGGATTCCACGCTCCAGTACATTCTGCCCAAACTGACCGCTTATGAATGCCCGGTTCCGATCGTGGATGAAAACAACAAGTTTTTCGGCACCATATCCAGAAACCTGTTTTTGAAAACCCTAACCCGCGAAGCTGAGGCGGAAGCCGAGGCCGAGGCTGAGGCCGAAGCTGACACCGCCGCCGAGGAGGCATAATGTTTTTTAATATATTCAAGTACACCATCCCCCTGGACGACTGGATCGCGCTGGCTGTGGACTGGCTCGTGGGCAACTACAGGCCGTTTTTCCAGGCGATTAAAATGCCCATCGAATGGATGTTAAACGGCATTAACGACCTGCTCCTGTGGCTCCCGCCGGAAATCGTTCTGATCATCTTCCTGGTTGCCGGCTGGAAGGCCGCGGGCTGGAAGGTCGGCATCTTCAGCTTCATTGCCATGGCCTTTATCGGCTTTACCGGGCTGTGGGATGAAACCATGACGACCCTGGCCATGGTAATCTCCGCGGTCTTCGTGGACGTATTGATCGGCGTGCCCCTGGGCATCATATCCTCGCGCAGCGACCGGTTTGAATCCGTATTAAGACCCGTGCTCGACGCCATGCAGACCACTCCCGCATTCGTCTATCTTGTTCCGGTGGTGATGCTGTTTTCCATCGGTACGGTGGCCGGCGTCATTGCAACAATCATTTTCTCCATGCCGCCCATTATCCGGCTGACCAACCTGGGCATCCGGCAGGTGCACCCCGAACTTATCGAGGCCACCTATTCCTTCGGCGCCACCCAGCGGCAGGTGCTCTGGAAGGTCCAGATCCCCCTGGCGCTGACCACCATCATGGCGGGGCTGAACCAGACGATCATGCTCTCGCTTTCCATGGTTGTGATTGCATCCCTGATCGGCGCCGGAGGCCTCGGCGTACCGGTGTTTGAAGGCTTAAACAGCCTCCAGGTCGGACTGGCCGGTATCGGCGGACTGGGTATTGTCCTGATGGCCATGGTGCTTGACCGGATCACCCAGGCCCTGGGTTCCGGCAAGCCGCAGGAATAATTTTGAACATGGCTGTCTTTAAATGTGTTGAAACCTAAAAAAAGGAGGATTCCTATGAAACATTTACTCAAAAAAGCCGGACTCGCAGTTGTTCTTCTGTCCGCATGCCTGATGGCATTTCCCGGCAGCTCGTTTGCCGAGGATCTGCCCGGCAAGGGCAAAACCATTCAGCCGGCTGCCGCAACATGGCAGTCCGGGTTCTTTCTGGAAGCACTGTATTCCAGGGCATGCGAGGAGCTCGGCTATGAAGTAAAAGATGCCAAAAAACTTGCGGCCCCCATTTTCTACAGGTCCCTGGCCGCAGGCGACCTGGATTTCTGGGCCAACGGCTGGTTCCCGCTGCACGGGGAATTTCTGCCCAACAACTGGAAAAAAGACATCACCATGGCCGGCACCGTGGTCACCAAGGGCGCGGTTCAGGGCTACCTGGTGTCCAAGGAACACGTGGAAAAATACGACATCACCTCCCTGGATGATTTCAAGCGCGAAGAGGTCAAGGAAGCCTTTGACGCCAACGGCGACGGCAAGGCCGACATGGTGGCATGCCCGCCGGGCTGGGGATGTGAGAAAAAGATCGCATTTCACATGGATACTTATAACCTGGGGGATCACATCAACCTGATCAAGGCCGGATACGCAGCCGGAATGGCAGATGCCGTGGCCCGTTACAATGACGGCGAGCCCATCTTGTTTTACACCTGGACGCCAAACTGGACCGTAAACAAGCTCAAGCCGGGCGAGGACGTGATGTGGATCAACGTGCCCGAAATCGTTCCCAAAGAAGATCAAAAGGGATTTGAAGAATACATGGTGGCCAAGGGGCTGACCGGTACCGTAACAGACCCCTGCAAGATGGGTTACGTGGCAAACGACATCCGCGTGGTTGCCAACAACGATTTTCTGGAAAACAATCCCGCGGTCAAAACCATGTTCTCCCTGATGTCCGTGCCGTTTAACGATATTACAAGCCAGAACACCAAGATGTATGAAGGCGAGGACAAGCAGAAGGACATCGAGCGGCACGTGGACGAATGGATCGAGGCCAACCAGGGCAAGTGGAACGCCTGGCTTAAGGCCGCCAAGGCGGCTGCCAAGTAACCAGGCAGTGCCGTTGGTTTTTGGAAAAGAGGCCTGAAGCGCTTTTTAAAAAGAGGCGCTTCAGGCATAACCGGATAGAAACCGTATAAACCCTCCGGGATGCCCCCGGAGGGTTTATATGATCTATCCGCAGCACACCGTAAAAAACATGTCCGCATATACCCGGCTGCCGCCGGAAACGGAAAATCGCCCATGAAACGCGCAAAATGGCTCGGCTGGATTCTCATCTGCACGATGGCCGCCCTGTGTTTTGCCGGCGGCCCTGCTGCCGCAGACAAAAAAAGCTGCAAGCTCGCATATGCTGAATGGTCATGCGCCACAGCCGCATCCCATGTGGTCAAGGCCGTGCTCGAAGAAGAGATGGGCTATGACTGCCAGCTCATGCCGGTAGGCGCCGCAGCCCTCTGGCAGGCCACGGCCAGCGGAAACGTGGACGGATTTGTCTGCGCCTGGCTGCCCAGCCTGCACCAGCACTATTATGCCAAAGTCGAGGACAATGTCATCGATCTCGGGCCCAACCTGGCAGGTACAAAAGTCGGCCTCGTGGTCCCGGATTATGTATCCGTGGACTCCATTGCCGGACTTGACACCCATGCTGAAAAATTTGACCACAAAATCACCGGCATCGACCCCGGCGCCGGCATCATGACTCTGACAGAAGAGGCCATGGAAATCTATGACATGGCGGACATGCAGCTCGTCGGCGGAAGCGGAGCGATCATGACCGACGTGCTGGCCGATAAGATCAAAAACCGGGAATGGGTTGTGGTCACCGGCTGGACCCCGCACTGGAAATTTGCCAGATGGGATCTCAAGTACCTCAAGGACCCGGAAAACGTCTACGGCGGTGCGGAATATATCCATACCGTTGTCAGAACCGGCCTTCGCAAGGACAAGGCGGATCTTTACCGGTTTCTTGACAATTTTCACTGGGAAGCCCGGGATCTCAACCAGGTGATGGACATGATCCAGAAAAGCGGTGAACCCTATAAAGGCGCGGTAAAATGGGTACGGCAGCACCCGGACAAGGTTCAAACCTGGCTGCCGGATGCCTCGGAAGACAATAATTAACCGAGTGTTGAACTTCCCTATTGACAGGGCCGCGCGTTTTTGTAATTCTTGAAATTTACCGTACCACCGGTAAAAAAATCTGCAGGAAACCGAGCATCACAGGGCTTCTTGAGATTTGTATCTTTTGTTGTTTGTTGTTTAATCCGAAAAATTTAAAAATGAACGAAAGGAGTGCGGCATGAAAAAGAAGTTATTATTATCCGGTTTATTGGTGTTCCTGTTGGGGTTCCCCATGACCGCCACAGCAGGCATTGACCTGGGCCCGCTGACAATCGGCGGCGCCATGCGGGCGAATTACACGATTGGGGATTATGTTGAAATGGCAGACTCACAACCTTCTAGGGCAGAAGAAGATGGAGGCGCCTTTACCCTGGATACGTTTAGAATCAATTTGGACTATGAGCAAGGCCCCTGGATCGGGAAAGTTGAATATCGATTCTACCAGACTCACGGAGTGGGGGTAGACGGATTTAACTACCCAGCAGATTACCATTTCCTGCATACCGGCTGGGTCGGCTACAATTTTGAGGATGACAGCCAGCTCCAGGTGGGTGTCAACCGGGTCCCCTTCGGCCCGGGTCCTTACGGGATCTCCCAGAGCTGGCTTTTTGACCAGCACTATTATGTGGGACTTTCCGACGACATGGATCTGGGTGCGAAATACACCATGTCCATGGATAAGCTGACCCTGGATTTTGGTTATTACGCAATGAGTGAAGGAAATTATTTTGGTTCCACAGAGGACAGTTCCCGTTACTCCTATGACGTTGTGGATGAAAGCGGCAACGGCTACGAAGAACAGCACCAGTTCAACATCCGGGCCATTTATCCCATCGAAATGGGGGATATCACAACGGACCTCGGTGCCTCCCTGCAGTACGGACTGCTTGAAAGCAACGGCCCCCAGGATGACGGCGATCACATGGCCGGATCCCTCCATGCAGTCAATCAGCTGGGCAACTGGAAACTTGCCGCCCAGCTGACCTATTATGAATATGATGTAGAATCGGGTCAGCCCCTGGGAACCGAGGAACTCGTTCAGTTCGGCGCATATGACTTCCCGACACTGGTAGCAGCGGAAGCCATGATACCTGCGGTCTCCCTGAGTTATTATTTGGAAACCCCCCAGGTGGACTGGCTCGACTACATGATTCCCTATGCGGAATACAGCTCGATCATTAAAGACGAAAGCTCTTTTAATGACAGCGAGATGATTGTCTTAGGCTCTGCCTGGGCCCGGGGCGGATGGTACATCTACACCGACTTGGCCTTTTCCAACGGAAATGACTTTGTCGGAAATGCTGCCGGCTTTCAAGTACCCGGTGACGTTGCATCCGGAGCGTCTTATTATACGAGCAACCGCATCGGAGAAAACCCCACGGACGAATGGGAATACCGCTTCAACATCAACTTCGGCTATTACTTCTAGGCCGACGGGATAGATCGATTATCCTTTGATCAAAGCGCAAAAGGCCCGGATTTCGGAAAATTTCGAAATCCGGGCCTT
>JAIPEJ010000166.1 GCA_021737225.1 Desulfobacteraceae bacterium | reverse complement strand
GCCATGATCTGATCCACCTGGTCGGTGTGCGTGCTGTAATATTCAATCCGTTCCCGGATCGGGGCCAGAAATGCAGTCAGGTGTTCGGCCATTTTCTTTTTGCATTCCACGCAGCCGATCTCGGCATTGCGGCAGGCCGAATCGATTTCCGCGACCAGCTCAGGCGGCGAATAAAATCCGTGGAACGTAAATACGTTGCATACGGAAGGATCGCCGGAATCCGTGCGCTTGATGCGCTGGGGATCGGTAATCATCCGGGCGACCTTTTTGCGGATCGCCTCCGGCGAATCAGAAAGAAAAATGGCATTGTTGTAGCTTTTGCTCATTTTCCGGCGGTCAATGCCCAGGATCTTGCTGGTTTCGGTCAGCACGGTATCGGGTTCCGGAAAAACCCGGCCGTAGAGGTGGTTAAAACGCCGGGCGATTTCCCGTGTGAGCTCGATATGCGGGGCCTGGTCCACTCCCACGGGCACGCCGTCGGCCTTGTAGATAATGATGTCTGCGGCCTGGAGCACCGGGTATCCCAGAAAGCCGAAAGTGGACAGGTCCCGGGTTTCCAGTTGATCGATCTGTTCCTTGTAGGTGGGGTTGCGCTCCAGCCACGGCACCGGGGTGATCATGGACAGCAGCAGGAAAAGCTCGGCGTGTTCCCGGACCCGGGACTGGACAAAAAGCACGCATTTTTCGGGAGAAAGGCCTGCGGCCAGCCAGTCGATCATCATGTTCCGGGTATAGTTCTCGATGTTGCCCGGGTCCTCGTAATCGCTTGTCAGGGCATGCCAGTCTGCAATAAAGAAATAGCAGTCATAGGTTTCCTGCATGTTGATCCAGTTCTGCAGCGCGCCATGCAGGTTGCCCAGGTGCAGGGCGCCGGTGGGGCGCATGCCGCTGACGATTCGTTTTTTTGGGGATGTCATGTTTCGTTCTCCGTATGCGGAATTGCCTTCTAAGTAACTTCAGAAAAAGTTACTGTTACAGGTCGGTCCCGGACTACGGCCCGGGGGGAACACTTCTAAGTAACTTCACATCTGTTGGACTAATCCAAATCGAAATCGGGATCGCTATCGAATTCGAAAAAATATAAAATGAAAAAAACGATTACGATACCGATTTCGATTTCGAAAAACCAAGCCCCCTTAACCAAAGTTTGCTACGGGGGAACAGCAAAAGTTATTCGCAGCGCTCGGTCCCGGGGGGAACACTTCCAGGGAAATCCTTTTTCGCAGCGCCGATCAGCCAAGGTGCTTACAGATTTATTTCTGCAAAAATGCCGTCGGCGGTATAATCAGCTTTTTACAAGACTGTTATGTTTTTCCCGGCGCAATCAGCCGCCGGTCATAAAATTGATAAAGGGCCTTATGACAGATAAGAACAGAAAATCAAGAGAATTTGTCATCAGCAGCACCAGCAGGATCAGGATGCCGTAAGGGCCGATCTGCTCATAGCTCTGCCGGGCCCGGGGCGGAAGCAGCGCGGACAGAAGCCGGCTGCCGTCCAGCGGCGGAATCGGGATCAGGTTAAAGATTGCCAGGACGATGCTAATCAGGCAGAATGCGTATAATAACTGGGAGACCAGTAAACCGGCAGCGGTATCTGCCAGCACCGGCACGATCTGGACGGCCTGATAAAGAAATCCCGCTATAACCGCACATATGAGGTTTGTCACCACCCCAGCCGCAGAAACGACGATTGTTCCCATGCGCGGATCGCGTAAATTGTGAAAGTTGACCGGCACCGGCTTGGCGTATCCGAATACAACCGGGGATCCGGAAAAAATCAGCAGTCCGGGCAGCAGAATCGAGCCGAAGGGATCCAGGTGGCGCACCGGGTTTAAACTAAGCCGGCCGGCCAGCTTTGCCGTGGGATCGCCGAACTGCAGCGCAGCATACCCGTGGGCCACTTCGTGCAGCGTTACGGCAAACAAAAGCGGAATGATCAGGATGATTCCGCGCAGTATTTGAGCTTCCAATATCGGTTCCTTTTAAGTGGTGACAGGTGACGGGTGACAGGTAACAGGCGGACTGCTTTCCGTCCTCAGCATCCGTCCTCAGCCATCCGTCCTCTGTCCTCTGTCCTCTGTCCTCTGTCATCCGTCACTTGCCACCATTTTCCGGACAAGTGCTATTTCATCCTGCCGGGTCTCGACCCGGCCGTCGAGTTTTTCCTGCAGCAGCCGGCGCAGAATATTACCGAAAAGCGGCGAGGGCGTAAGCCCCATCTGCTTTAAATCCCTACCTGTAACTGAAATCCGGACATCTTTCAAGTCCGTGACATAAAATGATATGGCTTTCCGGATCCGTTCCTGCCGGGTGGCGGCCATCATGAACAGGATCAGTTCGGTCCGGAATCCGGAGAGTTCATGATAGAGTTCGCTGTTTTTCATGGGCAGCTTTCGGCTCAGTGTATGCAGGCAGCCCTCGGCTTCCGTGCGTTCTTGGACGAAGATTTTTTTGTACCTGGGGGCGAGTTCGAAATGCCGGCAGATTTCCTCGCCCTTTTGCAAATCCGTATGCCGGATGAGGATCAGGAAATAGACCGCCCATCTTCTGTAATCGTCTTCAATATAGAGCAGGTCGTACCAGGAAAGCACGTTGCGAGCGGATTCGAGCATGGCGCGAAGCCGGTTGTCCATCTGTATGGAGGGCTCGATGACCCTGAGCAGATTGAAATCCTCGAGCCGCAGAAGCGCGGGAATCGGATCTTCTTCCTTTAAAATCTGGCAGAGTTCGGAAAAAACCCGCCTGCCGGACAGCCGTCTGAAAAAATCCATTTTTACCGCGTTTTCAATCAGACCGGCGGTGAGCTTGCCAATGGAGAACCCGAAGCGCTGTTCAAAGCGAATGGCGCGGAAAACCCGGGTCGGATCCTCGACAAAACTCAGATTGTGCAGAATCCGGATGGCTTTTTCCTTCAGGTCCCGCATTCCGCCGAAAAAATCGATCAGGCGGCCGAAATTTTCCTGGTTCAAACAGATTGCCAGGGTGTTGATGGTAAAATCCCGCCGGAACAGGTCCAGCTTGATGGAACTCATTTCCACGGTGGGCAGGGCGGCGGGGAACTTGTAGTATTCCATCCGGGCCGAGGCTATGTCGATTTTAAACCCGTCCGGGAAAATAATCACCGCGGTGCCGAACTTGGCATAGGCGTTGACGCGGGCACCTTCTTTTCTGGCAAAGGCCTTGGCAAATTCAATGCCGTTTCCTTCGATCACGATGTCAATGTCTTCGTTGTGCCGGTAAAGAAACAAGTCCCGGACGAATCCGCCCACGGCGTAGGCCGCGTACCCGTGCGAATCCGCCACCCGGCCGATGCGCCGGAGCAGACCGATGATCTGCTCATCGAGCCGTTCCTTGATAAAGCCCGTGACGTTTTTGGTCTTGGGTTGCCGGGAATCACGTAAGGGTTCGACTGAGTGATCGGCCTGTTGTTTATCCCGGTATATCAGGGTGTTGAGCAGGTCCGTGCGGGTAATGACGCCGATGACATGCTGGTTTTCCATGACCGGCAGGATGCGCTGCTTGTTTTCAATGATTTTCTCCTGGACCTCCGAGATGTCGGCATCCGGTTTGGTCACCGCGAATTCGGTGGTCAGGTATTCGCCGATGGGGATGTCATCCAGGTTATGGTAGAGCGCTTTTTCAATCACTTGCCGGGTAATAAACCCGAGGAGCTCCCGCCCCCGGTTCTCCGGGCTGAATACGAGCAGCGCGTTGATGTTGTACTGGGAAAGCAGCTGTCGGGCTTTTCTGCAGGAGATATCGCTTTGCGCGGTAATCGCGGGCGCGGACATGATATCCCTGGCTTGATGGGTCGATTTGACGTGTCTTTTCAACAGTGCAATGAGCCGGTGTTCCACCTGGGCCAGGGTTTTATCGCGCACGGTGGCTGCAGCGGCAAAACTGTGGCCCCCGCCGCCAATCTCCCGCACAACGGCGCCCACGTCAACGTCCGGTGTGCGGCTCCTGGCCGCGATGTAGATCTTGTTTTTCATCAGCGCCACTGCGAAAACCGCGTTCAGGTTTTCGATTTTCAGCATTTTCTGCACCAGAAACGCCAGGTCGTGAATGTATTCTTCCGTGGAAACCGTTGTGATCACCACTTCCTGGCCGTTGATGTTATAGTGGACCGCGGCATGGAACATGTCGTTTAGCAGGCCGATCTGCTGCGGGTCCATCTCCTTGGCGATCAGGTCGGAGATGGTGGTCAGATCGGCGCCCGCAGCCCGCAGAAAAGCCGCGGCCAGAAAATCGCTTTCCGTGGTGGACGGGTAACTGAATCCGCCTGTATCCTCGTAGAGCCCCAGGCACATGACCGTGGCCTCATCCGGGCTGACAGGCAGATCGTGTTGCCGGATCTGCTCGACGAGCAGCGTGACATTGGCGCCTGTGGATCGGTGCAATTCATAATCGCCCCTGATGTCATCGGGCAGCTTGGGGTGGTGGTCGTAGATATGGATTTCCAGGTCCGGTTTTTCCAGCAGTTCCGACACTTCCCCGATGCGGCCGGACTGCTTGGTGTCCACCAGTACCAGCCGGTTGATGCGTGAGGAATCAATTTTCCGGTATTCAGCCATGTTAAACAGGTAGGCCATGGTGGAGACAAAGAAATTTTTCATGTTTTTTTCGTGAAAGCCCGGGAACACGACAAATGCACCGGGATAGAGTTTCTGGGCAGCCAGTATGGAGCCTACCGCGTCGAAATCGGCATTCGTATGCGTGGTGATAATGGTGAGTTGTTCGGATTGCGGGGTCGTGTGCTTCACTTGAAGGGCCTGTATCTGTGTTTGAGGATATAAATAATTGTTTTTCAGTCTTTATTATGTTAAATGTGGTTTTGCAATCGTAAAGTGCTCGTAGGAGCAACACAAGAGAGAAGTGGCGGTATATACATTTTTCTTGTGCGTAATCCGGAAAAGGGGGACCAATGCCTGTTTTTCAATGGGAAGGCAAGGACCGGAGCAACCAGGTCCGCAAAGGGGAAATCGAGGCGGCCAGCGAGCAGGAAGTCCGGGCGCAGCTGGGACGCCAGCGCATCAATCCCACCAAGATCAAGAAAAAGCCCAAGGATCTGTTTGAAAATGTTTCTTTTCTGCAGCCCAAGGTGCAGGAAAGAGACATTATTGTTTTCTGCCGGCAGTTTTCCACCATGATTGATGCGGGCCTGCCCATCATTCAGTGCCTGGATATTCTCCAGGCCCAGCAGGAGAACCCGACTTTCAAAAAAATGATCAAGGACATCAAGGAATCCGTGGAAGGCGGCCAGACCCTGGCCGAGTCCCTGAAGAAATATCCCAAGCACTTTGACGACCTGTTTGTCAACATGGTGGCTGCAGGCGAGGCCGGCGGAATTCTGGACGTGATCCTGCGGCGGCTTTCTGCATACATGGAAAAGGCGGCCAAGCTCAAGTCCCAGGTCAAGGGGGCCATGACCTACCCCTTGGTGACCATCTGTATTGCCATTGCCGTGGTGGCCGTGATCCTGATATTCGTGATCCCGGTTTTCGAGGAAATGTTTTCCAGTTTCGGCCAAGCGCTTCCTGGCCCCACCCTGATGGTCATCGGCCTAAGCGATTTTGTCACGAACAACATCCTGTGGATCATCATCGGGCTCGTGTTGTTTATTGTTGCATTCCGGCAGTACTACAAAACCGAGAAAGGCCGGGCCACCATTGACGAGCTTTCCTTGAAGCTGCCGGTCGTCGGCATTCTGATACGGAAGGTGGCAGTGGCCAAGTTCACCCGCACCATGGGGACCATGCTGGCCAGCGGCGTGGCCATTTTGGAAGCCCTGGATATCGTGGCCAGAACCGCCGGCAACAAGAGCATTGAGCGCGCCATATACCAGGTCCGTTCAGGCATCGCCGAAGGACAGACCATTGCCGATCCCCTTGCCGCAACCGGGGTGTTTCCGCCCATGGTATGCCAGATGATTGCCGTGGGCGAATCCACCGGCGCCATTGACGCCATGCTGGAAAAGATTGCGGATTTTTACGAAGAGGAAGTAGACCAAGCCGTGGAAAACCTGACCGCCATGATCGAGCCGTTTATGCTGGTGTTCCTTGGCGTGGTCATTGGCGGGCTGGTGGTGTCCATGTACCTGCCGATTTTCAAGATGGCCGGGGCAATCTCGGGATAGCACGGGCGTCCATGGTCTCTTTTCGCTCAAAAGCGGCGCAGGACCTGCATCGGAAGCTCAAGTGGCTGATTTTTTTCCGGGGGCTTTTTGGCGCCGTGCTTCTGGGTTCTATTTTCCTGGCCATTATGCGGCCGGATATGGAACTGCAGCTTGTGGGAAAGGCCCTGGACTATCTGCTGCTGATTTCCCTGGCGCTTCTGGTCTTATCGGTGGTCTATGTTGCAGTACTGCCGTGGATCCGCCGCCTCATGCTTTTTGCCTATATCCAGGTGGGCATTGACACCTTCCTGGTCACCGTGATCATATTTGTCACAGGCAGTTTTTCCAGCATCTTTGCCTTCATGTACCTGGTAGTGATTGTGTATGCCACCATGGTGACCTACCGTAGCGGCGGGATGGTGATTGCCACGCTTTGCTGCATTCAGTACGGCCTGATGAT